>CACPJB010000008.1 GCA_902634135.1 uncultured Marinoscillum sp.
TTTTTATTGCATAACTTTTCAATAGACCTTTTAGTGTCTAAAATAATTTCTTCAAACGTAACATTAACATCCTCTAGGCTCAAAAATATTAAAGGCGCATTCGAATATTTTCCTCCCAAGACTCAGAGTTCCATTTCTAATTATTTTGAGTTTATATCTTTTGAGTCTAACACAGAAATAATTATAAAAAACAATATTAGACTTAGATCAGGTATTTCTATATCTAACGATAAACTTTCTACACAATCCCTTTCAAACAATGACTCTGAAATGTTGTTTTTTTTGGATAAAGGGAAAAAAATAAGTATAAAATCAAAATCGTTTTCTTTAGATGATGTTTCTATATCCGCTCAAGAATCACATTTTAAATTATATGATAATATTGATTCTTTATATCACCCACAGGTAGAGTTTAGGTATGATAATAAATTAAATAAGATCGAAGTACTTAATATTAATGGAAAACTTAGAAACACATCATTTTATTCATCTTATTTTGATATTGAATTTCAGCCTGATTTTTTAAAGTATAATATTGATGATAGCACAATATATTTTGGAATGATAATAGCCACAAGCCAAAGACCATTATCAGTTTTTTCTAAAAATTATTTTTCTAATCAAATATTAAATGAGATGACTGACCTAAATGGAATTAATATTTTAAAGGCTACTTATTCTTATTTTTCAAAAATAAGGAGAACGGATTTTTATATTAATGATTTAGCATATTATTTTAAAACTAAAAAAAATTTAATTGAGGGAGGAGTTATTAGTCTTTGGAGAAATGGGTTTGTTTCCTATGACAGAAGTATTGGCTTGATTAAAGTTTTACCTAAGCTTCGCCATTATTATTTATCTCATCTGAAGAAATCAGATTTTGATGAGTTTTCATTTAATGCCTTGTCCGTTGAATCAGATAATTTAGTTTATAATTTAAATTTAAACACCATGACTTTTAATGGAGTTGAGGAAATTGTTTTAAGCAAAAAAAACAATATTATAGTGTTTCCACAAAACGGAAAGCTTGAGTTAAGAAAGAATAGAGAGGTAAGAACTATTGGGGACATCTCTGTGGGTAATTTCGATTTTAATGGAGTAAAATTAACTTTTGATTATGATAAATATCTCATTGATTTGGTCGAGATTGATACTTTAAAAATGCTCTCAAAAAACAATGGTATAGACAGTTACAATTATCTATATAATATTGGAGGAGACTTATTTATAAATCACCCTAAAAACAAATCTTCAAGAAGAAATCTTCAAAAATTTCCTTCATTTATTTCTGATAAAAGCACTAGAATTTATTTTGATATGCCTGAGGAGTATGGTTATAAATATGACAGCAGTTTTTATTTTGCAATTGATCAATTTAGAATTGATACTTTAGACAAATCTTCTCTTCCAAAGTTTGAATTCCCTGGAACTTTTTATTCATCTAATATATTCAATCCAATTGAAGGAAAATTAATAACAATGCCTGACAACTCATTTGGTTTTAATATTTCCCTAGATAATAAAGGACTAGATGCTTACAACAAAAAAATTAAAGTCTATAATAATTTACTGATGGATTCTACAGGACTATATGTGCAAGGTAACCTGAAGTATAATACCACTATGTTGTTTTCTGAAAAAATTAGGCTCTTTCCAGACTCTTTAACGGGCTTATTAGATAAGGGGTTTATGGTGGGTGGTAATAATTTAAATAAAACATTTAAATATCCAGAAATAGAAATCTCTAGTTTGCTTTTTTCTTATTATAATATTGATGATGATTATATTTATTTTAGTTATGATTCTATGACTGATGCTAACATAACAGCATATAATCAAACTGTAGAAATTATTGGAGACATGTACGTTTCATCAGAACAAGTCTCCTCTAGTGGTTCTGTAAAAACTAATAATTCAACATTTGTTTCTGATGAGTTTAGATTTAATGATTCTTTTGTTGTATCTGAGAATACCGATGTATTATTAAACCACTCTAACCATCCTTCAGGATTATTACAAGGAAAAGATCTTTTTTTTAAATATGGTATTAATAAAAATATAATAGAACTGAAATCATCTTTTAATGATGAGGGAAATTTTGAATTACCTTATTATAATTTTACCACCTCTCTTAATGAAGCAATCTGGAGCATTAATGAAAACACACTTTTATTAACTTCAAATCAAGGAAAAAGGTATGTATACCCTCAAGAAGATAAATTTAAAAACTGGAACTTTATTACTGGAAATCTTCTTGTGGATCTTTCGAAACAAACTGTTTTTGGCAACGGGATAGAGGAGCTCCAAATAGCAGATGCATATATAATTCCTGAAAACGAAAAGATTACAATTAAAGAGAATTTTAAAATTCAAGACTTAAGTAACTCTATATTAATTCTTGATACCATTAGCGAGTTTCATAGGTTTGTTGATGCGGACGTTGCAATAAACTCAAAAATATCTTTTGGGGGAAAGGGAGTTTATGAATATGTAAATTTTAATTTAGACACATTTAATATCCCTTTTTCTGAATTTGAAATTAAGGAGTCTATTAATGGTGTCAAAACATCTTTTTCTAAAGGTTATGTTGATGAAATTAATCCTATCTTAATGGAACCAGGATTTAACTTCTATGGGGGGATAGAACTTCTTGGAAACAATGAGCAACTTTTGTTTGATGGTAGTATTCTTCCTTCAGAATTGGAGGAGTTTCAAAAATCAAATGCTATTCCATTCAAAGAATATTTTGTTCCCGGAGATGAGTTAGTATTAACCATATCCGATGAAAACGAATTTTATAACGCAGCTATTTCTAAATTGGGAGATGCTTTGTTTTTTGATTTTTTTAATAATCCAGTTAATAAAAAAAGCTTAATATTTTTTAACCCTCAGGGCCTTTTGTCTTACGATCCATTTACAAAAGAATATCTAATAGAGTCGAAGAAAAAAAGGGATCAGGAGGTTTATAGTGGAAACTCTTTGTTATATAATCCAAATGAACGCAATATATCTTTTGAGGGGACAGTTAATTTAATTGACAATGATAATAACTTTAAAGTATTTACATCTATGACAGGAGCCTTCAATCTTGACTCTATGGAAATACAATCAGATGCTTTTATAATTTTAGATGTTAATTTAAAAAAATCAATTATTGATGAATTAGGGTTTGCTTTTAATGATATTATAGAAATTTATGGAGCACCTATAGCTCATGACAATGAACAAGACGTTCTGACAAGACTTTCTGATATAATTGGGAACACAAAAACAGTCGCTTATGAAAATATGATTTTATCAGAATATAAATCTTTGGTTGAAGCGGATGGTCTTTTAAATAACCTTTTCGTATTTCCTAATACTCCGTTTTCTTGGTCTCAAAAAGATAAAGCCTGGTATAATACTTCATCAATTAATCTTTCAAATATTGGGCCAAGAGATGTTAATGCTTCAATGGATGGTTTTATAGAAGTAAAATATGTAAATGAATATGAAACCCTGTTTAATCTTTTTCTACAACCTGCTCCAGAGTTGTGGGTTTATATGAGTTATGATGGAAATAGTTTAACTGCTTTTTCATCTAACGAAAGATTTAATTCTGAAATGATTGATTCATCAAGATCTAGAGATAAATTTATTTCAATTAGAGTTGGAGATGAGAATACTGTTTTAGACTATATTAATAACTTTAGATTTAATTATTTTGGAATTAAAGATCCTTATGACCTAATGTCACCATCTGATACTTTTCTTGACGATGAAGTCTTTAAAACTATTTCCGATGATGATGATGGTTTTTAATTTTTTAACAAATTTTAGGTTGTGATTTCCGTGATGATAATAATATGTTTTTAAATTTGCCATTATGATCAAAGAATATATAAAAAGCAATAAAGAGAGGTTCTTAGAAGAGTTATTTGAACTATTAAAAATTCAATCGGTAAGTGCAGACTCAAAATTTAAAAACGAGGTAGATAAAGCAGCAGATTGGTTAGTTAACGAGTTTCAAAAACTTGAATTAGATAAGGTAGAGAAAATTAAAACAAAAGGGCATCCTATAGTTTTTGCTGAAAAAATTATTAACGATACTTATCCTACAATTTTAGTATATGGACATTATGATGTTCAACCAGCGGATCCATATGAACTTTGGGACTCACCTCCATTTGAACCAACAATAAAGAACAATAAAATTTTTGCCAGAGGTGCTTGTGATGATAAAGGACAAATGTTTATGCATCTAAAAGCGTATGAAGCTTTGAAAGAGGTTGGTGATATACAGTTTAATATCAAGTTCATGATAGAGGGTGAAGAGGAGTGTGGGTCTGATAGCCTTGAGGATTTTGTTATTAATAATAGAGAGAAACTGTTGGCAGATGTAATTGTAATATCAGACACAAGCATTATTAATAATGAAAACCCATCAATAACTGTAGGCTTAAGAGGTCTTTCATATATGGAAGTGGAACTGACAGGCCCTAATAGAGACTTACACTCAGGAACTTACGGCGGAGCAGTAAATAATCCGATCAATGAACTGTGTAAGATGATATCATCTCTTAAAAGTGATAATGGTAAAGTTTTAATTCCTGGGTTTTATGATAATGTGGAAAATCATAATGAGGATTTTAGAAAAGAAATAAATAAAGTTCCTTTTGACATTAATGAATTTAAATCACACATAAATATTGGGGATGTTTTTGGAGAGCAAGGGTTTTCTTCAGTGGAAAGAATAGGAACTAGACCTACACTTGATGTAAATGGTATATGGGGAGGTTATATAAATGAGGGAGCTAAAACTGTGCTTCCATCTAAAGCATATGCTAAAATTTCAATGAGGCTTGTACCAAATCAGTCAAGCAAAGAAATATCTAATTTATTTTCAAATTATTTAAAACAACTTTGTCCAAAGTCATGTACTATAAAAGTAACGGAACATCACGGTGGAGAACCATGTGTCGTGAACACCAACACATCTGGATATAAGGCTGCCTTTAACGCTTTTAAGGAGATATGGAAAAAAGAGCCTGTTCCAACATTTGATGGAGGAAGCATACCTATAGTTGCTTTATTCAAAAAAGAATTGGGCTTGGAATCTATACTTATGGGTTTTGGTTTAGACGAGGACGCTATTCATTCTCCTAATGAATCATATGGATTATTTAATTTTTATAAAGGTATTGAAACAATCACTTCATTTTATACAAACTTTTCTAAAGATGAAAAATAAATTAATTGGGAGTTTATTTATTTATTTATTTTTTATTCAAAGCACTTTTATTCAAAGCACTTTTAGTCAAATACTTGAACCAGTATCATGGGAGTTTAAGGTTGATAGTTCTGAATTAAATTCATCAAGAAATATAAATCTAATATTCATTCCTACAACAGAGTTAGGTTGGTACATCTATTCATCAGACAATGATCCCGATAGTGAACCAAGAACCGAATTCGAGTTTAATTCAAACAGGACTTACAAGGTAAAAGGGTTAATTGAGCCTCTTAATGTTAAAACTAAATATGATGAAGTATGGGATGCGGAAGTAAGATATTTAGATAACGATGGGGCTTTTTTACAAAAAATTATACCATATGAAGAAAATATTTCAATTAGCGGTTATATATCTTATCAGGTCTGCTCTGAAATTGAAAAAATGTGTATCCCTCTTGAGGAAGATTTTTCATTTTATAATTCAGCAGTTAAGACAAACATTTCTTATGACCAATCTCTTATGGAGTTTGAAAAAGAAGAGTCATTATTTTCATTTCTTTTATTTGCATTCGTTGCTGGTCTCTTAGCTATTTTAACTCCTTGTGTTTTTCCGATGATTCCTTTAACCGTCTCTTATTTTGCCAATAAAAGTAATGATAAAAAATTGTATTTTGAGGCAATAATTTTCGGCCTTTCAATAATATTTATTTTTACGTTTTTAGGAATTTTCCTTTCTTTAATTATGGGGCCTCAATCTGCCAATGAAATTGCGAGCTCTTGGATTTCTAATTTAATATTTTTCAGTTTATTCATAATCTTCGGACTATCACTAATTGGTTTTTTTGAATTAACAATACCTTCAAGTATTATTACTTCTTTTGATAATAAGTCTCAGCAAGGAGGCCTTCTGGGAGTGTTTTTCATGGCTTTCACTTTGGTTTTAGTTTCTTTCTCGTGCATCGGTCCTTTAGTGGGGAGCATCTTGGTTCAATCAGCAAGTGGATTACAAATTAAACCCGTATTAGGAATGTTATCTTTTTCTTTAGCTTTTTCTCTACCATTTACTTTTTTAGCTATTTTTCCTCAGAAACTTCAGAGCCTTCCGAAATCAGGAAATTGGATGGTTACTCTTCGTATTGTGTTAGGTTTTATTGCCATAGCTTTCTCACTCAAATTTCTAAGCGTAGTAGATAAAGCTTATCATTTTAATTTATTAAGTAGGGATATTTTTTTAATTATATGGTCTATCTTGTTTTTAATATTATCACTATACTTATTAGGTTTGTTAAAATTACCTGAGGGATATTTACAAAATCAAGGCCATAGAATAAGGATTATTGCAATGTTTTTTTTAGTTTTTTCACTGTATTTATCTACGGGGTTATTTGGAAATAGATTATCATATTTGGCCGCGTATCTTCCTCCTCTCCAAACCAACTATTTTGATTTAAAAACATTTTCTTATAAGCCCTTTTTTGAGGAGTCTAAAAATTATGATACAGATCTCTCAAATGTTAAGCATTCAGACATTTTAAAACTGCCATATAATTTAAAAGGATTTTTTGATTATAAGGAAGCAATAAATTATGCTAAGAAAAAAAACAGACCTATGCTATTAGATTTTACTGGGCACGGATGTGTTAATTGTAGAGATATTGAATCTAGAGTTTGGTCAGATGATAGGGTGAGAGAATTTTTAAACAATAAATATGTTTTATTGTCACTATATGTTGATGATAAAACTGTTTTACCTGAGAGTGCATGGTACACCTCAACTTATGATTCTAAAATTAAAAGAACTATCGGTAGGCAAAACGCAGACTTTCAAATAACTCGCTTTAATAATAATGCACAACCATTTTATGTTGTTATAGATCCTTACTCTGAGAGTGTTGTATATAAACCCTGGGGATATGAATTGAATATTGAAAATTATATTTCTCATCTAGATAATGGTATTAATGAATTTTATGCGAGGTAGTTTTTTCATTTTCATTATTTTATTCTACTTGTCTTGTTCTAATAAGAAAACTGTTAATTTAGAAAACTTACCTATCGAACTTCTTACTGAGGAGTTATCTATAAAACCATCTGAGTTTTTGTATAATATAAATCTTGATTCCTTTGACTATGTTACCCAAAAAATAAAATGGGGACAAAGTTTTTCAGATATTTTAAGCAGGAATGGTGTTTCAAATCAGACTATTTACAATGCTACAAATGCAGCAAAAGAAATATTTAATTTAAAAAGAATCAAAAAAGGAAATAATTATACACTTTTTTTTAAAAAAGGAACAAAACAATTATCATATTTTGTTTATGAGTCAAGCAAATACAATTTTCTGATTTGTGAGTTACATCCCAATGTATCTTTTAAAAAGGTTGATAAAAAAATAACTTATTTAGAAAGGCAAATTTCTGGAACAATTTCCTCAAGTTTATATGTAAGTTTTGCTGATAATGGCTACCCTATAGATTTGGTAAATTTAATGGTTGATGTTTTTGCGTGGCAGATAGATTTTTTCAGAATAAACCCTGGTGATAGTTACAATATTATTTATACAGAAGAGATTATTGATAATGAAGTTGTTGGTATCAAAAACATAAAAGCAGCAAGGTTATCGCATGATAATAAACCCTATTTTGCATTTGCTTATGATCAAGGTCTCGGTAATGATTTTTTTGATGAAGAGGGAAAAAGCCTTCGTAAAACTTTTTTGAGGGCGCCATTAAATTTTTATAGAATATCTTCAAAGTATCAAAAAAAAAGATTTCATCCAGTTTTAAAAAGATATAAAGATCATTTAGGTACAGACTATGCTGCTCCAAGAGGGACGCCAATTTTAACAGTAGCAGATGGAAAAATCACAGAGGCTAGTTATGGTAGAAATAATGGGTATTTTGTTAAGGTTAAACACAATAATATTTTTACTACTCAATACTTACATATGTCCAAATTTGCTAAAGGCATCAAGCCAGGAAAACATGTAAAACAAGGTGAAGTAATTGGCTATGTTGGATCAACAGGATTAGCAACAGGGCCTCATGTTTGTTTCAGGTTCTGGAGAAATGGTAAGCAAGTAGATCCTTATAAACAAAATGATTTACCTGAAGGGGATCCTGTATTACCAAACCACAGAAATGCTTTTAATTATATAAAAGAGAAATACTTAAATCTGATTATTGCTGATTCTAGTTAATTTTTTCTCTGCTTTTTTTGCTATCTGTTTTAAAACATTAAACAAGAAGTCAACATCCTTTTTTGCTCTTCTATGATTAACACAATTTATTCTCAAAACAGGTTGATTATTTATTACAGTTCCTGAAAGAAAAACCCTACCATCTTCTTCTATCATTTCTATAATTTCCTTATTAATCAATGAATCTTTAATATATTTTAATTTGCTTTTATACTTAAAACATAAAATTGATAACTCGGGTTTATGTAATGGTTCAAAGCAATTGTTTTTTTTAATTATTGAATAGGCATACTTTGTCATTGCAATATCATTTTCTATTTTTTCTTTAATCTGATTATAACCGAAAGTTTTAATTGTCATCCATACTTTAAGTGCTTTAAAATCTTTTGATAATTGAATTCCAAAATTCATTAAGTCGTCTCTTTCTGTTTTTTCTGTTCCTCCTTGTAAATAATCAGGAACTATACTAAAAGTTTTTTCAAGGTTTTTTTTCTCTTTAACAATTACACAAGCGACCTCAAAAGGAACAAATAACCATTTGTGTGGGTTGATTAATATTGAATCTGCTTTGTGCATACCACTAAATTTTTTATTTAGTGAAGAAATGCTTGCCGCAGGACCGCCATATGCTGCATCAACCATAAACCACAAATTAAATTCTTTACATATACTAGAAATTTTATCAAGCGGATCTACGGATCCAGTGTTAGTTGTCCCAGCCGTTCCAATAACACCAATAGGTAAATACTTTTTTTTTATGTCATCTTTAATTTTCTTTTTTAAAGTTATTATGTTGATTTTGAAATTTTTATCTGTTTTAACTTTTATAAGATTTTTTTTCCCCAATCCAAGAATATCCATAGCCTTGTCTATACTTGAGTGTGCTTCTTCAGAAACATATACCCTCATTACTTGATTTCCATATATTCCATCTTCAGAAATATTATATCCTCCCTTAGCTTTTCTCATTATAGCTATATTTATAAGGTTTGCTACAGAACCTCCGCTAACAAATACTCCTGCAGAATTTTTATGATTGTATCTGATAAATTTTGATATCCATTTTATAGATATTTTCTCAATTTCTGTATTTGCAGGAGCACTGTGCCACTTTAAGTTATTTTGGTTTAAGGCTCCTTTAAGGAGTTCTCCAATTACTCCAATTTGATTTCCACTTCCAGTTATATATCCGTAATAATTTGGGCTTGGATTAAAGTTTGAATATTTAATAAGATTGTTATCTAAATATTTTAGTACGTCTTTTGGGTCACATTTTTTGTTCTTTTCAGATAAACTAAACACTTTCTTAATCTCATCTGGACTTTTATTTTCATAAACCTTTGAACCTCTTATTTTCTCAGAATACCAGCGCTCAATAATTTTGCTTGACTGTATTATAAGTTCATTAAATTTTTTACTAGAAAAATCCATTATTAGTTGTTTGTGTACTCTTCTCTAACAGGGCTAAAGACATCTATTAACTCACAGTCAGTAATTGCTATTCCAGAATGCATAATATTAGAGGGAATTACGATAACTTCATTTTCTTTTAATATTTTTTTTTCATTATCAATTTCTAATTTGAAAATCCCTTTTTTAACAAAAAGCGATTGTTCGTGTATATGATTATGTAATGGAATTTCACTTCCTTTTTTTATATTCCAAAAAGCTAACGTCATTTTTTCACCATGAACAAACTTTCCTTTAAACCCAGGTATAATTTCCTTTTCATTTATTTCTTTTAATTTTTTAACCATACTTTTCCCAGTAACGTTTAAGTCCACTAACGCTCATATATGGAGGGTTAGCAGCAAAATATTGATGAATTAATTTATCTTCTATTTTTTTAATTTTCATGTTATTGTAAACAAATTTATTAAACTCGTTTACAAGTGATGGATTATCTAAAATTTTATCTTTTTTCTCTTTTATCCAATAAGACCAAACCTTAAGCTCTTGTTTTAATTCTTGAATATGATTAGAAATATTTTCATGTTTTCCAAAGTGAGTTAAATATAGTCTTTTAGGCTTATGCTTTTTTATAATATCAAGACTTTGCTCCCACTTAACTAAATCAATATCAGGAGGTGGGCACGCGGGTAATACAGGCCCATCATCTATTTTAGCACCAGCTATGTCACCTGTAAAAATATTATGCTCATATTTCCAAGCAATGTGATGGTTGGCGTGTCCTGGGGTATGTAAAGCTTTAATTTCTATATTTCCTATATTGATAGTTTCATTATGGTCTACAGAAATAATATTATTTGCGTCTATGTTATCAACTTTCCCCCATAATTGATCCATTTTATCTCCATAAATTTTAGATGCGGAAGCAATTAATTTTTCAGGATTTTCAAGGTGTGGTGCGCCTAAAGGATGTACATAAATTTTTGCTCCATTTTTAGCAAATTTCCAAGCACCTCCTGAATGATCTAAATGAATATGTGTAACTAATACATATTTAATCTCATCAATGTCAATATTTATTTCTTCTAGAGAGGTTTTAATTTTATTATAATATAATGATGGTCCTGTTTCTATTAGAACTATATTTTTATCTTTTTTTATTAAAAAACAACCAACAGCGGACTTTTGATTTTGAAAATTTATATCAATTATTTTAATCATATTTACTAATATTATTTAAGTATTTATGTTATCAAAAGAATCAGCAGATATTTTTCAAGATTTCATGCCCAATAATATATGTTTTGGGTGTGGAAAAAGTACTAAAGATGGTCTTCATATAAAAAGTTATTGGAATGGACAATACTCTGAATGTGTTTGGACCCCTCGTGAAATTCATCAAGGCTGGCCAAATATTATGAATGGTGGAATAATTGCAACAATAATAGATTGTCATGCAATGGGAACGTCAATGGCTTATGCTCATAAACACGAACAACGAGACTTAGGATCTCTTCCTGAATACAGATATGCTACAGGCTCTATCAAGGTGAAGTATATTAAACCTACTCCAAATAGAACCGTCACATTAAAAGCAAAAGTCTTATCATATTCTGAAAAAAAGATTGTAATTAATTGTGAGGTTATTTCTTCTAATGAGGTTACAGCAGTAGGGGAAGTTATTTCTTTTAGGGTGTTTGATAGTAGTAAGAAAAAAGATAATTTTTTTCAACCTTAATTTTTTCCGGCGTATAAAATTCCTCCTAATAATAATTTTATAAACCTTTTATCTTTATAGGTTTCTCCCTTATGACCTAAAGCTGTATAGAAAGATCTTCCTCCTTCAAATTCGTGATACCATGTTATTGGGTGGTATTCTCCATTTTTACCACCTGAATATGATTTTTCATCTAGATTCAGCAGCTCTTTAATATTTGGATTGAAGTCTTTAAAGTTGTACCACTCATCTTCAATCTCCCAGATATCATCAAGATGTCTTGTCGATATATGTTCTTTATTTATTGTTTCAATTTTTGCTTCTTGTATTTCGGGGTGATCTAAAAAATATGCTCCAACTAATTTTCCGTACCACCCCCAATTATATTCTGTGTCAGTTGCAGAGTGGATACCAACAAAGCCTTTTCCATTTCGTATAAAGTTTTTCATTCTCTCTTGTTCATTATCATCCAGCACATCTAATGTTGTACATAAAAAAATAAGAACATCGGTTTTTTTAAGTTCTTTTTCAGATAAGTATTCTGAGCTGTTTGTATGAGTAACATTAAATTGATTTTTTTTGCCAAGTCTTTTTATTAGCTTAACACCTTCTTTGATTGCTTCATGGTGAACATACCCCTTTGTTTCTGTTAATACCATAACTGAAAATGTGTTTTTATCTGAGACATATTTATGAATAAAGGTTTTTTGTTGAAAAAAACCAGCAGAAACTAAAAATGATATTAGGAATATTTTAATAGACATTTTTAATATTAACTTTATAAATATAATGAAATTAAAAATTGTTTTTTTTGTTATTTTGATGTCTTTTTCATGTGAAGACATTATCCCATTAGAGCATTTAGATTGGCAAAAAAAAAGAAGAGAAGATTTGTTCGCTGATGATGGCTATCTAAATATAGCTGGATTGTTTCCTATTCAAAATGGCAGCTATTCAATGGGTTCTAAGGAAGGTAGTGATATAAAACTACCAGCGGCGATGCCCTTAAGCCTTGCAGAGGTTCTTGTTAAAGATTCAATAATTAGTTTTAATTTTTTTTCTACTGTAATTCTTAATGATTCAATTGAAACTAATAGCTTATCATATAATTATTTTAAAAATAAAAATTCATTTTCTCAAGGAAATTTTGTGTGGTTTGTTCATCTTGATTCAGGAGTGAAAGCTATTAGACTTAGAGATTTGAAACACCCATTATTAACAATGGATTTTGAGGTCGATTTTTTTCCTTATTCATCTTCGAACATTATAAGTGGACATTTTGAGAAATACCAGTTGCCTAAAGTTGTTAATTTTAGCAATTTCCTTGGTGGTAATTTTATTGATTCTATTCCTGGAAAAATTCATTTTAAATATAGAGGAAAAAGCTATTCGCTTGAACCAACCATTTCAGGTTCTGGAAAATTTTTTATAGCATTTGGAGACAAGACAAATGGGAAAGAAACTTATGGGGGGGGAAGGTATCTGTATGTAATGCCAGAAGATAGTCTAGGGAATGTAACTATAGATTTTAATAAATCTCTGAATCCTCCATGTGTATTTTCTACATTTACCACTTGTCCGGTTCCTCGTAGTGAAAATATTATGGATGTAAAAATTGAGTCTGGAGAAAAAAATTATGATGGACTTTTATTTAGTAGCGTCTATCAATAATTTTATTTAAATTAATAATTATGTTAAGAAGAAACTTTATAAAGAAATCAATTTTATCATTGCCTTTGCTGTCCTCTGGTTTTTCATATGGTTTTCACAGAGAGCCACTAAATATAGGGTTAGCGCAATGGTCATTTCATAGAACAATTAGATCAGGCAAATTAAAAAACCTTGATTTTGCAAAAGCAGCTAAGGATCAATTTGATATTAATGTAGTTGAGTTTGTTAATCAATTTTTTATGGATAAGGCTAAAAATAAAGCATATCTTTCGGAATTAAGACAGAGGTCTGATGATATAGGAGTAAAAAACTTATTAATAATGATAGACGATGAAGGAAACCTGGGTGATACAAGAAAAAGAAGAAGAAAAAAAGCTGTTGAAAATCATAAAAAATGGGTAGAAGCTGCTCAATTTATAGGATGTAGTCACATAAGAGTAAATGCAGCAGGTACGGGTAGTGAGGAAGATGTAAGTAAATATGCTTCGGAATCTTTAAACGCTTTAGGAGAATTTTCTAAGCCTTATAATATTGATATAATTGTTGAAAATCACGGAGGGTATTCTTCTAATGCAAAATGGCTTACAGAAGTGATAGAAAATGCTAAATTAAATAATATTGGATCATTACCTGATTTTGGAAATTTTTGTGTGAGGTCAAAGCCAAAAAAACTTTCCGATTGGGGAGGTCTTGATGGTTGTGCTGTAGAGTATGATAAGTACAAAGGCCTTTCTGAATTGCTTCCTTATGCTAGAAGCGTTAGTGCAAAGTCTATAAACTTTAATGATGAGGGAGACTGTATTGAAATTGATTTCTACAAAATGATGCGTATAGTTAAAAAATCTAATTATAGTGGTTATGTCTCAATAGAATATGAAGGAACAAGTCATTCTGAAGCTGATGGTATACAGTTAACAAAAAACCTTATGAATAAAGCTTGGGATGCAGCTTAATTTTTTTTACTATTAATAAATACACCTAGTAATACTAAAAGCATACCAAAAAATTGAAGTAAATTAATTTTTTCTCCATCTAAAAATCCAAATCCAATTGCAACTATTGGCATTAAGTATGTTACCATTGAGGCAAAAACTGTATCCTTTATTTTTATTAGATTATAAAAAATTAATGTAGCAATTGATGTTCCTAGTACACCTAAAACAAAAACATATCCAAATTCTAACAAGTGCTCATTAATTAATTTTAAGTGTGATGGAAATTCAGTGTGTACAAATAATATGTATAATGTAATTGGTAAGATAGAAACTATTGAGAAAGCAGTTATAGTAATCGGCTTCAAATGATTTAAATGATATTTTACCAGGTTTAGGTTTATTCCATATAATAATGTTGCTGCAACTACAAATAGTCCATATAAATCCGCTGACAACCCTTCAGATGAATTTGAAAAAAGGATAAGAATTGATGTTCCTAAAAACCCTATACATAAACCAATAATATTATTTTTTGTTGCTTTTAACTTATAAAAAATCACACCAATTATTAATGCAAAAAATGGAGTTAAGGATGTTAATACACCAGAGGTTGCGCTGTCGATTTGAGTTTGAGCGATGGGATATAAAAAATATGGGATAACATTACCAACAATCCCTGAAATAAATAAAATAAAATAATCTGTTTTTTTTATTTCATTTAAACTCTTTAAAAGAAAAGGCATCAACACAAGAGAAGCCAGACTTAATCTTAATGCGCCTATTTCAAAAGGGCCAAGTTGTACTAAGGCTTTTTTAATCATTATAGGAGAACTCCCCCAAATTAATGCTAATAATAATAATAAAAACCATGCAAGGACATTTTGGTTTTTCATAAAGCGAAATTTTCTTTTGGGCTAAATTTTTCTGATATTTCTTTTAGTAGACCCATAGAATCTTTTATGGATTCACTTGAAATTAGTTTCATTCTATATTCTTTAAAATTTTCGATTTCTCTAAAATAATTTGAGTAATGTCTCCTCATTTCAATTAAGCCTAATTTTTCTCCTTTCCACTCTGCTGAAAATAAAAGGTGTTTTTTTAAAATATTTATTCTTTCATCAATACTAGGTTTTTCAATTTCCTCACCATCATTTAGGAATTTTTTTATTTGATTAAATATCCATGGGTTTCCTATTGCTGCTCTACCAATCATTATCCCATCAACCCCGTATTTTTCTTTATGTTCTTTTGCCTTTTCAGGAGAATCTATATCTCCATTTCCAAAAATTGGGATTGATATTCTTGGATTATTTTTAACATCTGCTATGTAATCCCAATTAGCAGCGCCTTTATACATTTGCTTTCTGGTTCTTCCATGAATAGTTAATGCTTTTATACCTACGTCTTGAAGCCTTTCAGCAACTTCAACAATTTTTATTGTGTTTTCATCCCACCCTAATCTTGTTTTTACAGTTACTGGTATATCTACCTGTTTAACAATTTCAGCAGTCATTTTTTGCATCTTATCTAGGTCTAATAAAATTCCAGCTCCAGCTCCTTTGCAAGCAACTTTTTTTACTGGACACCCATAATTTATATCAAGAATTTCAGGATTTGCAGCTTCTGCTATTCTAGCGGCCTGCTTCATTGACTCAATTTTATCTCCAAATATTTGTATGCCTATTGGTCTTTCAGAATCATAAATATCTAACTTCTGAACACTTTTTTCAGCATCACGAATAAGACCTTCAGAAGAAATAAACTCAGTAAACATTAGGTCTGCACCATTAATTTTACAAACAGACCTAAATGGTGGGTCACTCACATCCTCCATCGGAGCTAATAATAGTGGGAAATCACCTAATTCTAAATTGCCAATCTTCATAAAAAGAAGTATTTTAACCTTTAAAACAATTCACAAATAAAAAAAATAATGAATAAACACTTCAAAGAATTACTGTTTATTATTTTGGCAGTTTCTCCTTTAATAATAATGAGTGTTGTATCTAACCTGGTTCAAGTTCCAGTTGATATGTCTTACGAAGGAATAGACAGGAACATGCTTTTGATTTCTAATTCTGTTGTTCTGTTTCTTTTTATAATGCCTGGTTTTTTTATTAGAAATAATAAAAATTATTCAATGAACTACAATAAGTTAAGTTTTTCCCCTTTATTGCTTGTCATTATTACAACATTTCTATTTATTATTCTTAATGCTCCAATTATAGAGTGGAATAAATCTATTAATTTTCCTGATTTTATGTCTTCTTTTGAGAGTTGGGCATTACTTAAGGAAAAACAATTAGAAAGCCTTACAATTTATTTAGTTTCATTCCAAAGCCTATCTGAGTATATAATTGGAGTGATAGCAATTGCTATTATACCTGGTTTTTGCGAGGAATATTTTTTTAGAGGTGTTCTTCAGAAAAATTTTAGGTTATTATTTAGTAATCCTCATTATGCTATTATTCTAAGCGCTCTATTATTTAGTGCGTTTCACCTACAGTTTTATGGCTTTTTCCCTCGATTTCTGCTTGGGGTTTTGTTTGGATATATGTTTTATTGGTCTGGGAGTTTAATTTATCCTGTCATTGCACATGCTCTTAATAACTTTTTTGGTATTTCTGTTTTTTATGCTGCAAGTAATGGTTTATTTGGAGATGATTTTGATTTATCTGTAAACTCCTCACCAGATATTCCTATATCTATTTTAATATTTAGTTTTTTTCTATTTTGTATCTTATTGTTAAGAACAAAAAAACAATTAAATAAAGTAAATGAATAAGGCTAACCTGAAGAGACGTGTTCTAACTGGAATGTTAGGTGGTTCTTTACTCCTTCTTTCTGCATTGCACGAATTATCTTATTTGGCAGTTTTTGTTCTTATTATTTTTCTTTCCTCACGAGAATATTTTAAAATTTTAAGAAATAATGGGTTTAGACCTAATTATAATTTAGGAATTTTCTTGTCAGTAATAATTTTTGTTACAACCTATTTCTATGCAAGTAAAGAGAGTCTTCTAGGTATTCATTTTGTTCTCATTCCTATTTTACCTTTAGTTTGTTTATCGGCCCTATATGGCTCTAATAATAATGAAACTTTATCAAATGTATCAGTCACTTTTTTTGGTATTTTATATATTTCTCTTCCTATATCGCTATTAAATTTTATAGTCTTTAATGAATACAGTTACAATTCAATTTATTTGATGGCCACATTACTTTTTCTTTGGGCTAGTGAGTCTGCTGCATATTTTGGAGGATCACTTTTTGGCAAAAAAAAACTTTTTGAGTCTGTTTCGCCTATGAAAACTTGGGAGGGTGTTATTTCCGGCTTTTTGGCAAACGTTACTTTAGCTTATTTGATTCATCAATTTGTTTGGACAAGTTTTCAAACTTTTACATTTTGGGTTTTGTTTTCAGTGGTTGTTTTAGTTTCTGGAATTTTCGGAGACCTTTTTGAGTCGTTACTAAAGAGAAATTTTAATTTAAAAGATAGTGGCAATAAATTACCAGGTCACGGGGGGTTTCTGGATCGATTTGATAGTTTCTTCTTTGTAATACCCTATGTATATTTTTATCTAAAAATTATAGATCAGATAACTTAAAATTGTACATTTACATAATTAAACCCAAAACAGGATATGAGTTATAAAGAACCTGCTCCTATCTCTCATGACAAGGATCCTCTTGAGTCAATGATGAAGAGGTTCCATGTTGCGGCAGAGTATCTAAATCTTGATGAAGAAATTTATAATGTTCTTAAGTCGTCAGTAAAAAAAATAATTGTTTCCTTACCTATTTCTATGGACGATGGATCTATAAGAGTATTTGAAGGTTATAGAGTTATACACTCTAATATACTCGGACCATCAAAAGGTGGACTTAGATATGATGCAAATGTTGATTTAAATGAGGTTACCGCTTTAGCAGCATGGATGACATGGAAGTGTGCTGTTGTTGATATTCCTTATGGCGGAGCAAAAGGAGGAGTAAAATGTAATCCACACGAGATGAGTCAGTCAGAATTAGAAAGATTGACAAGAGCTTATACACAAGCTATGCATGACGTCTTTGGGCCAGATAAGGATATACCAGCTCCAGATATGGGTACAGGACCAGATCAAATGGCATGGTTAATGGACGAGTATTCTAGAGCAAGGGGAACAACTGTTAACGCTGTTGTAACCGGCAAGCCAATTATCCTAGGAGGATCAGTAGGAAGGATTGAAGCTACAGGACGGGGTGTAATGGTTTCAACATTAGCAGCTTTGACTAAAATGAAAATAAATCCTTTTAACGCAACAATTGCAATTCAAGGGTTTGGGAATGTAGGATCCTGGGCCGCTCTTTTATTAAAAGAGAGGGGATGTAAAATTGTAGCAATTTCTGATGTATCTGGGGGGTATTTTAATAAAGAAGGAATTGATATAGGCAAAGCAATAACATATAAAAATGAAAACGATGGAGTGTTAGAAAATTATGGTGGAGGAAAAAAAATATCTAATGAAGATTTGTTGACCCTTGATGTGGATGTGCTTATACCTGCAGCTTTAGAAAATACAATTACTGAAAAAAATGCAGATAAGATAAAGGCTAAATTAATAGTTGAGGGTGCAAATGGACCAACATCACATGAGGCTGACTCTATACTTGAAAAAAAAGGTGTTATAGCGGTACCTGATATTTTAGCAAATGCCGGAGGAGTAATTGTATCTTATTTTGAATGGGTTCAAAATAGACTTGGTTTTAAATGGACAAAAAATAGAGTATATAGGAGAAGTGATTCAATCATAAAACAAGCATTTAATAATGTTTTTGCAATTTCTAATAAATATAATATTTCTTTAAGAACTGCTGCTTATATTGCAGCTATTGATAAGGTCTCAAGAACTTACAGGTATAGAGATGGTTCTTTTACTTTTCAAAAAAATGATAAGGATTCACAAAGAAGGAAATAAGTTTTTAATTAGTTTATTGGTGTTTTTCATAGTTTTGAATGCGGGTATTTATATATTTTACTCCTTTCATGTGATTTATTCTGTATCGCTATCTTTTATTATTTTAATTTTCTTTATTCAGTTTTTTCGTAATCCAAAAATTAAGAAATCAATTAATAAAAAAAGTGTTATCTCTCCCGCTAATGGTAAGGTAGTATTTATTGGAGAATCTTATGAAGAAGAATTTTATAAAGATAAAAAACTTCAGATTTCTATTTTCATGTCTCCTTTTGATGTACATCTTAATAGGTATCCTATATCTGGAAAAATCAAATATTATAAATATCATAAAGGCAAATACTTAGTTGCATGGCACCCAAAGTCAAGCACAAAAAATGAAAGAACTACAACAGTAATTGAAAATAATAACACATCAGTATTAGTTAGGCAGATAGCGGGTTTAGTTGCTAGAAGAATAATAAATTACGCAAAAGCTGATTCATTAGTTAAACAGTCAGATGAGTTAGGTTTTATTAAATTTGGGTCTAGGGCTGATATTTTCTTGCCTCTCGATTTTAAGCCAAGAATCACTTTAAATGAAAAAACTATAGCAGGAGTAACTGTTTTAGGAGATTTAACATAATTTTTTTTCAATAATATTTACAATTTTCTCTAAGTATTTTTGATCTGTTTTGTCAAAGGTATTTAGTTCACTACTATCAATATCTAGCACTCCAAATGTTCTATTATTTTTTTTAATAGGCAAAACAATTTCTGATTTAGAATCAGAACTACATGCTATATGACCAGGAAATTTTTCTACATCAGGTACTATGACTGTTTTATTAAGTTTCCATGCCATGCCACAAACTCCATTGCCTTTTTCTATTCTAAAACAAGCAACAGGCCCTTGAAAAGGACCTAATATTAGTTGGTTTTCTTTAACAATATAAAAACCTACCCACAGCCATTTGAAAGTCTGGTGAATTGCCGCAGAAATATTTGATAATATCCCGATAATATCTTTTTCATCTTCTACTAGATGTTTAATTTGTAAAATGATATTCTCATATTTTTCTTCTTTTTTCGTTTCTTTTGGTGTTGTAAATTCATGCATAGTTTTTAATTATAAATAGTAAGTCATCCCCAATTTTTTTTGAGTTTTTAAGGTTAATTTTTGGGGCTTTTATTCCTTTTATAAATTTCATTTTAGATTGAAAAACTCTTGCCTCATCCCACAAATTATGTTCTATAAAAGAGTTTAAAGTTTTTGCTCCTCCCTCAACCATTATACTTGAAATACCCCTTTCATAGATGTTTTTCAAAATATTTTTCAAATTAAATTTATCTAATTTGATTAGGTGTTTTTTATTAATTTCTTTATTAATTTCTTTATTATAGATTAGTGTGACAAGAGAATCTTTAAGTAAATTTTGATTTTTATAACATCTGTTTTGGGGGTCTATCATTACTCTTATTGGATTTTGTCCTTTCCAGGATCTTACATTTAGCCTCGGATTATCATGAATTGCTGTGTTAACCCCAATAAGTATTCCGGGCTCTTCCGATCGCCATTTGTGAACAAGTGTCCTTGAAACATCACTAGATATCCATTTTGAACTTCCGTCCTCTTTAGCAATAAACCTATCCTCTGTCTGTGCCCACTTTAATATAACATAGGGTAATTTTTTATTTTGGTTTTTAAAAAATCTTCTGTTCAGTTCATAACCTTCTTTTTCAAGAATCTCGCTTTTTACTTGAATACTATTTTCTTTCAATTTTTGTAAACTTTTTCCATTAGTTAATGGGTTTGGATCTTTATTTGAGACAATAACTTCTTTTGGTTGTAGCTTTACTAGTTCATCTGAGCATGGAGGGGTTTTGCCATAATGGTTACAAGGCTCAAGGTTTATATAGACTGTACTGCCTTTAATATCATTTTTATTAACTACACTATTTATAGCATTTATTTCTGCGTGATTTTCACCAAACCTTTTATGATAACCTTCTCCAATTATTATATTGTTTTTTACAATAACACAACCAACTAATGGATTGGGCGCAACTCTTCCTATTCCTTTTTTTGCTAAATAAAAAGTTCTTTGAATGTATTTTTTGTGATTATCTTTCATAAAATATTATCAATTTGCAAGAATCAAAATTAATATACTCTCAACTACTAAAAAAATTAAAAAATTTTTCTAGGGATGACGCAAAAAATATTGCTTTAAAATATTTATATCTAAAATATGATATAGATAATGCGAGTTTATTAATTAATAAGAAGATTGATTGGAATAAAAAAAAATTTGATAGTGATATATCCAAATTAAATTCAAACACTCCTGTTCAGTATGTTACTAATTCGGAATTTTTTTATGATGAAAAATTTTATGTTAATAATCACACTCTAATTCCTCGCCCTGAGACAGAGGAGTTTGTTGATATTATTATAAATAAAGAAAAGAGTAATTCAACTAAGAAAATATTAGACATAGGAACTGGATCTGGTTGTATTGCAATTACTTTAAGTCGAAAGCTAAAATCTAAAGTTTACGCAATAGATGTTTCTTTAAATGCAATTGATGTTGCAATTAAAAATAATGCTTTAACAAGTAATCCTGTTACATTTAAAAATATTAGTGTTGAAAAATATATTCCAAAAAATAAGTTTGATATTATTGTAAGCAATCCTCCATATATCGCAGAGTTAGAAAAAAAAACAGTTGATAAAAACGTTCTAAACTTTGAGCCTCATCAAGCTCTTTTTGTTAAAGATGACCCTATATATTTTTATAAAACAATTTTTAAATTTTCCCAAAAACATCTTAATGATAATGGAGTATTATATTTTGAAATTAACCATAAATATCTAGATAATTTAAAAAAACTATTTAAAGGTTATAGCTTAGAAATAATAAAAGACTTTTATGGCAGGAACAGATTCGCAATTATAAAAAAATAGTGAGTTATAGTTTAAAGCTTATACCTATTAAAAAATTAGTAGTTGCTTGTGGATAGTATCCAGCTCCATCTCCTGTTATAATATTTCCTTTATCGTCGGGATAATCGTAAGTATAATAATAACCCCTATCAACATATTTTTTATTAAAGATATTATTGATAATAGCATTAATTACTATAGAGTTAAAAACTTTACTTGTCTTTATTGTGTACCCAAAGTTAATGTCACTTGTGAAGTAGCTTTCTAAAACATCTTGATTAGTAATATTACTATTTAGGTTACTCATATATTGTTTTCCTACATATTTAGATAGAAATGAAAATTGTAATTCTTCAGTTGGCTCATATGTTAAAATATTACCTATAATTAAATTAGGTGAAAAAGAGATAGGTGTATTTCCTAAGTTTTCTAGATTTCCATTTATTGAGACTTTAAAATCCCTATTCTTATTTGAGCTAATTGCAGCATTTGTCTGTATTGAGAAATTTTGATTTATTTTAATATCAGAATCAATTTCCAGTCCTAATCTATAACTGTTACCACTTGTAGCTCGGATTGGAGCCCCAACATCATCAATCTCACCAGTTAAAACTAATTGATTTGAGTAATTCATAAAATATAAATTAGAATTGATGTTAAAGTTATCTTTATTATATCTCCAACCTAACTCATAATCATCTAACTTTTCTTCTTTAGATACGCCGTTTTCAAAATCATTTCTATTTGGTTCTCTTTGTGCTTTAGCATATGAAAGATATAAACTATTCTGATTTTTAATCTTATAAACAAATCCCGCTTTTGGATTAAAGAAGTTAAAATATGCATTAATATCAATTGGAATTCTATCTGATGTTAAACCTGCTGTTTCATAGTTTACGAAGCGACCTTGTAAGTCTACGTATGCAGAGAATTTTTTATTTATACTATATGTTGCTTTAGAAAAAATATTAAAATCTTTTTTTAATGCGTCACTCATATAATATCTATCTCCAATTGAGGCATAAGGAACTAAATTATTTCCCCAAATAACTTCTCCAAAATGATCTCCTGAATAATTACTGTATGATAATCCAGATACAAGATTTAAATTTTTGTTTTTGAAAGTAGTATTAACATTGATTACATAAAAATTATTATCCAGCCATCTTCTTACAATTAAATTGCTATTATCATTAATGATATTATTGAAATCTGCGGCTTTTTCGTCTGTTTTATATTGTTCAAAAAAACCTGAACCTTTAGTATAATTTAAACCAAGGTTTATAGCCCAATTATCATTAAGCTTTTCATTCCAGTGTAATTGATAATGATTTTGATTGTAGTCGTCTACTTCATTTTCATATGTATATGGATTTTGTCTTCTGTCTTCTAATAATTGTTTAGCATCTAGTCCATACCAAGATTGATAAGTTCTTTCTGAACCTCCAAAGGTAATTGCTTTAATTAATCTGCTTTCATTACTATATGACCCCTGTATAAAATAAGATTTTAAATCAGAAAAAGCTCTATTTACATATCCATCAGAATAAATTTTTGATAGTCTACCAGAAATTTCAAAATGGTTATTAAGTTTTCCTGTTGAAAATTTAACCGTGTGTTTTCTAGTATTATATGACCCGAAAGAATTAGAAATTTCACCTGAAGCTTCTTCAGATATAATGTCAGTTAAAATGTTAAGACTTGCTCCAAACGCGCCAGAGCCATTAGTTGATGTTCCAACCCCACGTTGAAGTTGAAGATTTTCTGTTGAGGAAGCAAAATCACCCAAGTTTACCCAAAATGTCCCATGACTTTCTGGATCATTATAAGGTATGCCATTTATTGTAACATTTATTCTTTCACTATTAGATCCTCTAACATTTAAATAGGTATATCCAATGCCTGCACCAGCGTCTGAGGATGAGATAACAGAAGGTAAATAATTTAATAGTATTGGGATGTCTTGACCTAGGTTCCTTTTAGAAAGTTCTTTTTTAGTCAAGTTCGAATAAGTTATAGGAATATTTTGGTTAGCTCTAACTGCTGTAACAAACACTTCATCTAAGACAAGGTCATCCAACAACAATATAAAAGTAAGTTTTTTGTCTTCTTGTAAAAAGATTTCTTTTTCAATAGACTGGAAACCTGTGTATGAAATTAATATGGTATGATTTCCTTTATCAAGATTTAATGTGAATTCCCCATTACCATCCGAAGAAGTTCCCTGATTTGTTTCTTCTATTTTGATAGAGGCCCCACTTAAAATCTCTAAATTATTATTTACAACTTTTCCTGAAATTATATATTGTTGAGCGCTAGTTGTGGTGTATACAAGTAAAAGCAAAAAATATATTATTTTCATTTTTTGTTATTTAGTAGAGGGGGATGATAAAATATAAATCAAATGATTGCTACGCCAGCATTACCTGGATCAGTTTTTAGAGTATAATCTCAGCCCTTATATTTAGGCACCCCTGCAAAGCATAAATTTATTTTATTTTATATATAATATCAAGGCATGACATTAATCTTTCTGTAAGACTACCTTTCACTATATGATAATTTAATTTTCTGGTTGATACTTTCTGCTTAAAGTGGTCAAATATTAAATCTCTATTTTCTGGGTTTTCCCTTAAATTATCTTTATGCCACGGAATATCAGGAGAACATAAAATATATATATCATAGATCTCTTTATTTGATAATTCTAAAATTCTTTTATCAACTTTTTTGTATTTGATTTCACTCCATATTTCAATGTCAATTAAGCAGGTGTCTGATACGAGATATTTACCACCTTCTTTAATTCTATCATTAAAATAAGAATGTTGTTTGATACCAATTTTTCTTAAGTCAGAAAACTTGTAACTAGTTTTATTTTTCAGATATTCCCTTGCATATTCTAAAATTAGGCTACATTCTAAGATCCTAGACAAATAAACGCCTAATGTACTTTTGCCTGATGACTCTGGTCCTATTATACTAATTTTTATCATTTAATATATTTCTTTTCCAGTTATTGTATCCAGAAATTGCAAGTATTAGAAAAATTAAATATTGTACACTTGTTATATATAATTCTTTATAAAAAAATAGAGGAATATAAATTATATCTGCTAAAATCCAGTAAATCCAGTTTTCTAATTTTCTTCTTGCTAATAGCAACATAGCTGTAAGGCTTAATGCTGTAGTGATACTATCTAGGAATACGACATCACTATCTGTTTTGTTTAATAAAAAAAACAGTATGATAAAGAATATTAGAAATAAGATAAAATAACCTAGGTTTTCTCTGGAATTATTTAGAGCTATATTCTTTTTAATCTTTTTGTTTTTGGATGTCCAAAGTATCCACCCGTATACACTCATTATGAAGTAGTAGATATTTATTCCTGACTCAGCATATATCTTATTTTCATAGGTAATGAATACATATATAAGAACGCTAACAATTCCAGTTGGAAAAACTAAGACATTATTTTTCCTGGCGTACCATACGCTTAGTACCCCCATTGATGCAGCAATTATCTCAAGAAAAGACATTTTAATATTATGTTAAAGAATTTTTTAACTCAATTATAATGTATTAGTTTTGCTTGGCAAATAGATAAAATTCTTATTTGCTATGAAAAAAGATTCTAAATTTCATTTTGAAGCTCTAACATTTGACGATGTTCTGTTAGTCCCTTCTTATTCTGAGATCATCCCCTCAGTAACAAACGTTAAAACAAAACTCACTAAAAACATTGATTTAAATATTCCTTTAGTTTCCGCTTCAATGGACACGGTAACAGAATCACGATTAGCAATTTCTATAGCATTGAAAGGAGGTATAGGAATAGTTCATAAAAACATGTCTATCGATGATCAGTCTGAAGAGATACGTAAAGTTAAACGTTCTCAGAGCGGAATGATTAAAGACCCTATAACTATGGATAAAGAAGCATCTGTAAAAGATGCACTTCAGATAATGAAAAAACATAGAATTGGTGGTATTCCTATAATTAATTCTAATGAAGAATTAATTGGAATTGTCACTAATCGTGATTTGCGATTTCAAAAAGATAGCTCACAAAAACTATCAGGAATCATGACAAAAAATGTTGTTACAGCTAAAATTGGTATTAGTTTGGATGATGCTGAAAAAGTATTAAAAAAACATAAAATAGAAAAGTTACCAGTAGTTGATGGAAATAAATTTGTTGGCTTAATTACTTATAAGGATATTCAAAAAAACAAATCTATGCCTGACGCATGTAAAGATCATTTAGGAAGATTGAGGGTAGGCGCTGCGTTAGGTATATCAGATGATTGGGAAGAGAGATTAAACAGATTGATTAAAGCTAATGTAGATGTTATTTCTATAGATACAGCTCACGGTCATTCTAAGTCAGTTATTGAACTTACAAAAAACATTAAATTAAATTATGATGTAGAATTAATTGCTGGGAATATAGCTACTGGTGATGCTGCTAGTGCATTAGTTAAAGCTGGAGTTGATGCAGTTAAAGTTGGTGTTGGCCCTGGAAGTATATGTACTACAAGAGTAATAGCCGGAGTAGGAATGCCTCAACTGTCTGCAATTTATGATGTGGCTCAATCTTTAAATAAAAGTGATGTTCCCCTAATTGCTGACGGAGGAATAAGATTTTCTGGCGATATAGTAAAAGCTTTAGCTGCAGGGGCAAGCTCTGTTATGGTTGGGTCTTTATTTGCTGGCACTGACGAAACTCCTGGAGATATAATAATTTATGAGGGAAGGAAATATAAAGCTTATAGAGGAATGGGTTCAGTGGAAGCGATGGAAGAAGGAACTAAAGACAGATATTTTCAAGATAAAGAAGATGACCCAAAAAAATTAGTGCCTGAAGGTATTGTTGGTAGAGTCCCATATAAAGGAGATATAAGTGAAGTAATATATCAGCTGGTTGGCGGACTTAGAGCTGGTATGGGATATGTTGGAGCTAAAAATATTTTATTGTTGCAGGGGGCAAAGTTTGTTCGAATAACTAATGCTGGATCTATTGAAGGTCATCCACATGATGTTTTTATAACAAGGGAAGCACCAAACTATTCTAAAAAATAACATATTCTTATTTATTTTTGAGATATGACTTTCAGATTTAACCCAAAGATTTATTTATTCACAGGTTTATTATTTTGGTCATTATTTTCTTTCTTTCATTTAATTTTATTTTTTCAAGAGCAGGAGCTTAACAACCCTTTATACAGAGTCATATATTTAATTTTTTTCGGATCTTTTATTTTTTCATTTTATCAATACTATGACTTGATCTTTCCAAAGGTTAGCAGAAAAGAAATATTTAATAATTTTTTTAGAATTTTAATTTTTGGAATAAAGTCTATTTTTCCAATTCTTCTTATTTACCTATTATACTTTTTTAAAGTTGGGGGTGATAAAGTCTTATTCTCTTTTTTTTCTATACTGTTTCATGAGTTAGTTGTTGGTATGTCGTTACTTTTCTTAATTATAAACTTTGTGCTCTTTAAAAGACTAATTTTATTTGAAGCTAAATCTGTAATGAAAGTTATTTTTACGGTGTTTCAGTATGGAGCAATTTTTATTTTTGTTTTTGATATCATTTATAATTTTTATCCTTCAGAAATATATCAATTTTTACTTGCGGGATTATTTATGATTGGTGGGATTCTATTATTTAATCAAAAATGGATTGCATACATTCATTTTGATCAGAAATGGAAAACTATATTGATTTCTTTATTTTTGATTTCCTCTAATATTCTTATATATCAGTTTTTTATTTTAAATCAGGAGTTTTTTGCTCGGTTTATTGACATTAAAAGTTTATTATTTTTAATATTATTAATGGGTTTTAATTTTACTTATCTATCTATTTCTGTGTTGATTAATATTTTTAATCTTCCAACTTCTCCAGTATTTGATGATATAGAAAACGAAAGATTTGTTGCTCGAAAAGTTCAAGAAAACTTAATTCCAAATATTCTTCCAGATTCAAAAAAACTAAAAATCACTTCATCTTATATGCCACATTTTGCACTTGGTGGTGATTATTAT
>CACPJB010000009.1 GCA_902634135.1 uncultured Marinoscillum sp.
TTTATTAACATTACTTTTTGCTACAGTATTTCCCATGGTTGCTTGACCATCAGCCCCAATAGCTATTTTTCCATCTTTAAGAACAGCACAAACAGTTGTTGATTTGATTTTATTCATCATTATATTAAAATTTTAATTGGATCTTCGATAAGTTCTTTTAATGTTTGAAGAAAAGCAGCACCAAGTGCACCATCAACAATTCTATGATCACATGATAATGTAATTTTCATTATATTTCCTGGAATTATTTCCCCGTTTTTTATTATTGGTGTATTCTTAATTCCTCCAATAGCAAGAATGCATGAATCATTTGGATTTATTATTGCTGTAAATTCATCAATACCAAACATACCAAGATTTGATATTGTAAAAGTATTACCTTCCCACTCAGATGGTTGAAGCTGTTTGTTTTTAGCTTTATTAGCTAATGATTTTACTTCTGCTGATATATGTGATAATGATTTATTATCAGCAAATCTTATTACTGGAACTAAAAGACCCTCATCTACTGCTACAGCAACTCCAATATGAACATGATGATTGATTCTTATTTTATCAGTTAAAAAACTTGCATTTACCATTGGATGTTTTCTTAAGGCTACCGCACAAGCTTTTAGTATAATATCATTAAATGAAATCTTAATATCTGAAGTTTCATTAATTTTTTTTCTCCCTTCTATACAATTGTCCATATTAATTTCCATTGTTAAATAGAAATGAGGAGCAGTAAACTTACTTTCTGCTAACCTTTTAGAAATGGTTTTTCTCATTTGAGAAATTGGAATCTCTTCAAAAGATTCGGATGAATGAATTTTTGGTAATGAGATCTCTTTTAGTGGAGTTATTGAATCTTCTCTATCAATACTAGAATAATTTTCAATGTCTTTTTTTATAATTCGTCCTCCTTCACCTGATCCAGAAATATTTGATAAATTAACACCTTTTTCCTCAGCTAATTTTTTGGCAAGAGGTGAAGCTTTTATTCTTATTTCTTTTTCAGATATTTCTTTTTCAGATATTTCTTTTTCAGATATAATTTCATCAACTGAAATTTTATTTACTTCTAATTTATCTTCATCTAGTTTTTCTGATATAATTTCATCCTCATTTACCTTAGGTGATGAATCAAGATCTTTAGATTTATTTTCATCTAATTCCTCTAAAATTGTTTTTACATCCTCATCTTTTTCACCAATTATAGCTATTAGTCCATCAACCGGGACTGAATCTCCATCTTTTACTCCTATATGTAATAAAGTTCCGTCATCATATGACTCTAGCTCCATCGTTGCTTTATCTGTTTCAACTTCTGCTAATATATCTCCAGATTTAACTTCATCTCCAACATTTTTTAACCAAGAAGCAATTACACCCTCTTCCATTGTATCGCTCATTTTTGGCATTCTGATAATTTCAGCCATATTTTAACTTTTGCTCAAATTTAATCCAAAATTTTTTTAAAAGATTTAACTAAAGAAAATTATTATTTTTATAAAATGATCAATAGATATACTTTAATTAATGTTGGTAATTTAATGAGTTCATTTAATTTAAAAGATGATAATTATAATCCTATATATAATGCTTATCCTACAAAAAAGCTTCCAATTATTACTTTAAATGAGTCTCAAAAAATTACTTTTGAAAATTGGGGTGCAACAAATGATTTTTCAAAAAATAAAATTTTACCAGACAGATTAGTTAATGTTAGTCTTACAAGAATACAAAAAAGTAATATTTATATCAATCAATTTAAATCTGAAAGATGTTTGATTCCATGTGATGGTTTTTTCTTTTGGAAAAATTATAAATCAAAAGAAAAAATACCTTATTATTTCACTTTAGTTAAAGAAAAATTAATTTATTGTGTTGGAATTAGAGATTCTTTTGAAGATTTTAATGGATTGAAATTTTCATTTTATTATTTCATAACTAATCCATCAACAGGTAATTGGAAAGATTTTACTACAAAAATTCCATTAGTTTTTGATATGAGATATTTTGATATATGGCTTGATAGAAGATCTACTCTTAAAAAATTAATTCCTTTTATGAGTGTATTAAAATTTGATGATTTAAAAAATCATACTGTTTCCCCATACTTTGAAAATAAAAATAAAGATGATTTCTCTTTAATAAAACCTATAAATAGTTTGAATCAATATGGAAATTATTCTCTTTTTGATTAGTAAAAAAAAATATACTTTTGAAAATGATTAATTCAAAAATTTCTGGTGTTGGATATTTCGTTCCTGATAATGTTATTAAAAACTCAGATCTTGAAAAAATGATGAATACATCTGATCAGTGGATTCAGGAGAGAACTGGAATCCAAGAAAGAAGATGGGTAAAGGATAAAACCTTATCAACTTCATTAATGGGAACTTATGCTGCCCAAGAAGCTATATTAGATTCAGGAATAAGTAAAGAAGAGATAGATTTTATAATTTTTTCAACTTTAAGTCCTGATTATTATTTTCCAGGATCAGGAGTTTTACTTCAAAGAAATTTGAATATTAAAGAGATTGGTGCTCTAGATGTTAGAAATCAATGTTCAGGATTTATTTATGGATTGTCAATTGCTGATCAATATATAAAATCAGGAATGTATAAAAATATTTTAGTAGTTGGTAGTGAAATTCATTCAGGTGGTTTAGATAAAACTCCTAGAGGAAGATCTGTATCTGTTATTTTTGGTGATGGCGCTGGGGCAGCTATAGTCTCTGCAACTAAGAAAAATGAGGGAATTTTATCAACTCATTTACACTCAGAAGGTAAATTTGCTGAAGAGTTAGCTCTAATTAAACCGGCAACAACATTTTGGATCGATAAAATAATTGAAGATAATAATGAAGACGGAACTGGTTATTCTCCTGTGATGAATGGAAATTTTGTTTTTAAAAATGCCGTTATTCGTTTTGAAGAAGTTATCTATGAAGCATTAGATTTCTCAAATCTTAAACCAGATGATATATCTCTTCTTATTCCACATCAGGCAAACCTTAGGATTAGTCAATATATTCAGAAAAGACTTGGTCTAACTGATTCTCAAGTTTATAATAATATCATGAAATATGGTAATACTACTGCTGCTTCAATACCTATTGCTCTAAAAGAAGCATTAAATGAAAATAAATTAAAAAAAGGTGATATTTTATGTTTAGCAGCATTTGGAAGTGGTTTTACCTGGGCTTCTGCATTAATAAAATGGTGAATAATAACAATTTTTTTTTATTTTTTTTAACTCTATTATTTATTTCTTTTTTTTCAAAATCTCAAAAGTTATTTATTCCAATTAGTGATAAGGAAATTATTTCAATATATAAGACTGGAAAAAAAAAGAAAGATGGTTCTTATGAATCTAAAGATGAAAATGGTAATATTAGAATAAGAGGAGCCTTTAATAATTTGGTTCCAATTGGGAAATGGTTCATATTATTTGAGAATGGCAATTTAATGTCAACTTATTCTTATTCTGATGAAGGAAATTTAGATGGAGTTTTTATTGAATATTTTTCTAATGGAAAAATAAAAACAACAGGTGAATTTGAAAATAATATTCAAACTGGATTCTGGAAATCATATTATATAAATGGAAATATTGAGACTGAGGGGGTTCTATTGAAGGGGAGAAGATATCAACAATGGAATTATTATTTTGAAAGTGGTAGAATAAAAGAAATATCAAACTATAATTATGAAGGAAATTTAGATGGTGAATTAATTTCTTTTGATCAGTATGGTACTATTGTGTCAAAGTCATCATATAAAAATAATAAAATTCATGGTGAATATTTAGAGTTTTACTTTAATGGTAATATTGCACTTAGTGGTTATTATGATATGGGATTTAAGGATAATGTATGGATAGAATACACAATTGATAAAAAAAAATCTTTTGAAAAAAGATATAAAAATAATTTACCTCATTCCAAATGGGTTTACTATTATCCTAATTCAAATTATATTCAAAAAGAAGAAAATTATAATAATGGAGTTAAAGATGGATTATTTAAAGAATTTTATTTTGGAGAAAGAATTTCAAAATCTTCAATTTATAAAAATAATTTAATTCAAGGTGAATATTTTGAATTCTTACCGTCTGGCGAGATAAGTGTTAAAGGTTTTTATATTAATAATCTTAAAGATGGTTTATGGGAAACTTATAGAGAAGATGGTTCAATTTACTCAATTGGTAAATATAAAAATGACTTAAAGGAGGGAGACTGGAAATATTTTCATAGATCTGGAAATATTTCGAATGAAGGAGTATATAAAAATAGTTTTAAAAATGGTCAGTGGATTTATTATTTTGAAAATGGTGATCTCGATGAAGTAGGGTCTTTCATTTCAGGGTTAAAACACGGATTATGGGGAAGATTTTATGGAAATGGAAATATTAAACAAGAGGAGAATTATTATTATGGAAAATTGGATAATATATCAAACTTTTATTTGCCTGATGGAAATATAATTAAAAATGAAGCTTTTATAAATGGAAATGGAAAGCTATTTGATTATTATGAAGACGGTAATATTTTTTCAATATCAAATTATAAAGATGGTTTTTTAAATGGTTCATTTGAGGAATTTCATCCTAATGGAAAATTAGCATCTCAAGGAAAATATAATAATAATAATAAGGTAGGAACTTGGTTTGAATATAGTAAAAGAGGAATAAAAAAAAAAAGAACTGAATATGATTAAAGATATTATTATAGCAATTGATGGACATTCAGGTTGTGGTAAAAGTACAACAGCTAAAATGTTGGCAGAAAGCTTGAATTATAGTTATCTTGATTCAGGTGCAATGTACAGATCGGTAACCTTATTTTTCAATAGAAAAAAAATTAAATATTCTAATATTGATGATATTAAAATATTATTAAACCAAATTAAAATTAGTTTCAAATATGTTAATGGTGTTCAAAATACTTTTCTGAATGGAGAAAATGTTGAGAAAGAAATTAGAAATGAGAAGATAACTAACCTTGTAAGTAAGTATAGTTCTATTCCTGAAATTAGAAAATATCTAGTTCAAAGTCAGAAAGAATTAGGGAAAAATAAAAAAATAGTTGTTGAAGGTAGAGATATAACTACAGTAGTTTTTCCTAATGCAGAAATTAAAATTTTTATGACAGCTGATATTGATGTGAGAGCAAAAAGAAGATTTAAAGACATGAAAGCTAATAACCCTGAAATAACTTTTAGTGATGTTATGAAAAATTTAGAGGATAGAGATATTAAAGATTCTAATAGAAAAGATAGCCCACTTACTTATGCAGAAGGAGCAATTCTAATAGACACAAGTGACTTAGAAATTGATGATCAAGTAAAAAAAATTATAGATATAATTGAACAAAAATTTTCTTGATTTTTTTGAATAAAAAAAGTTATTTCTGAATTTTTAGGATTATTTTTGTCGCGAAAATCTAATTATTATTCTATTATAGAATGTCATTAAAATTTGATCTAAAAAAAGGTTTCAATATTAATCTTGAAGGTAGTTCTTTAAGAGAATTTGGAGATGATTTTGATGTAAGTTCTTATGCCCTGAAACCTACAGATTTTATAAATATCACAAGGCCAAAGTTATTAGTAGAAGTTGGAGACGAGGTTAAAGCAGGATCTCCAATATTATATGATAAATTATCAGAAAAAGTAATGTATTGTTCTCCTGTAAGTGGTGAGATTTCAGATATTGTGAGGGGAGAAAAAAGAAGGTTAGAAGAAGTTAGAGTTTTATCTGATAAAAAAATTAAGTTTTTAAAACATAATAAATTTTCATTAAAAGAAATTGATAATTTAAATAGAGATAAAATTGTTGAATATTTATCTAATTCAGGTGTATGGCCCAACATAATACAAAGACCATTTGGTTTTGTCGCTGATACCCAAGCTATTCCTAAATCTATTCATATATCTTTTTTTGATACAAATCCATTATCGCCTGATTATGATATTTTATTTGATAGTGAAAAAGAATACATTGAATATGGATTAAAAGTTTTAAGTAAATTGACAGAAGGTAATATTCATTTAAATCATAATAGAGAAAGCTTTGATAAGTTTAATTTTTCTGAATATCAAAATAATATTTTTTCAGGTCCTCACCCTGCTGGAAATGTAGGAATACAAATTCATCATATTGATCCTATAAATAAAAACGATATAGTATGGTCAACATCTCCTTTTGGATTAATACAAATTGGTAAATTATTTAAAGAAGGTATATATGATGCCTCAAAAAAAATATGTTTAGCTGGTTCAAGTGTAAATAAACCAATGTACTATAATTGTTTATCTGGGTTTTCAGTTAAAAATTTAATATCTGGAAATTTAAATGATAATAATGTTAGAGTTATTTCAGGTAATGTATTAACAGGCACTTCAATATCACTAGATGGTTACTTAGGTTTTTATGATAACATGATTACTGTAATACCTGAGGGTAATAATCATGAGTTTTTGGGTTGGATAATGCCTATAATCAATAAATTAAGTTTTCAGAGAGCTTTTGGACTTTTATCTTTTTTGAATCCAAATAAAAAATATAATTTAGATACCAATACTAATGGTGAGTTGAGAGCTTTTGTTCAAACTGGTATTTTTGAAAAGGTTTTACCTATGGATATTTATCCCACATATCTTTTCAAGGCTATTCTTGCTAACGATTATGATGAGATGGAAGAGCTAGGTATTTATGAACTTATTGAGGAAGATGTAGCACTATGTGAATTTGTAGACGTATCAAAAAATGAAATTCAAAAACTTCTAAGAAGAGGATTAAATAGATTAAACGAAGACTAATGAAATTCTTAAGAGATATATTAGATAAACAAAAACCTCATTTTGCTAAAGGAGGGAAATTTGAAAAATTTCATTTTCTATTTGAAGCAGGAGAAACATTTATGTTTGTTCCTAATGAAGTAACCCCAAAAAAAGGAGCACAGATTAGAGATGCTATTGATTTAAAAAGGTTGATGATGACAGTTGTTATTGCTATGATTCCATGTTTATTATTTGGTATATGGAATGTAGGACACCAACATTTTATTTCTTTAGCACAATCAGCTACATTAATTGAAAAGTTATTTATAGGTTCAAAACAGGTTCTTCCGATTGTATTAGTTTCTTATGTGGCTGGTGGATTGGTTGAAGTTGTATTTTCAACTATTAGAAGACATCCAATTAATGAGGGATTTTTAGTAACTGGTATGTTAATTCCTCTTATTATGCCACCAAATATTCCTTTGTGGCAAGTTGCATTAGCTACAATTTTTGCTATAGTTATAGCAAAAGAGGTATTTGGTGGAACTGGGATGAACATTTTAAATGTTGCATTAACTGCTAGAGTATTTTTGTATTTTGGTTTTCCGAGTGATATAAGTGGAGATGTATGGACATATTATGGAGATAATAGAGAAGAGGTTGTAAGTGGATATTCTGGTGCAACACCTTTATCAATTGGTGCAGAAACTGTAAATAAGTCAGAATCAGAATCGGTCATTAATTTAATGGATCAATATTCTTCAAATATCAACAACCAAGATATATACTCTTTTGAGAATATGTTAATTGGAGCGATTCCAGGATCAATTGGAGAAACATCTGCTCTTATGTGTATAATTGGTGCTTTTATTTTGATATTTACTGGTGTAGCAAGTTGGAAAATTATTGTTAGTGTATTTTTAGGGGCTTATTTCATGGGATGGATTTTTAATTTAATTGGTATAAATGAGTTTATGTTATTACCTCCTCACTATCATTTTGTTATGGGAGGATTAGCTTTTGGTGCAGTATTTATGGCCACTGATCCTGTTTCAGCATCACAAACTGAGACAGGAAAATGGATTTATGGTTTTATGATAGGGTTATTAACTGTATTAATTCGTATTTTTAATCCTGCGTATCCGGAGGGTATTATGTTAGCTATTTTATTTATGAATGTATTTGCTCCTCTCATAGATTTTTACATAGTTGATGCAAACAAAAAAAGAAGATTAAAACGTGCAACAGTCTAATTCATATATAATAATATTTACTCTAGTAATGACCATATTTTTTGGAACTTTACTTTCGTTTACAAGAATGAAACTTGGACCTATTCAGAAAGTACAAGTTGAGATTGATACTAAAAAGAAAATATTAGGAGCAGTTATGGATATATCATCTCTTAATCCAGATGAAATTTTAAGCTTATATGCTAAAAAAATGAATTCAATTGTCTTAGATATTTCAGGAAATGAAATTTCATCTAAAGATGGTAAGTTAATTATTGCTGAGGAAGTAAATATTCAAAAAAATTATAAGATCAATAAAAAAGACAGAGAATATCCTGTTTTTATGTTCAGTGAAGATGGAACTTCAGTAGATTATTATATCTTTCCTATGTTTGGCAATGGTTTATGGGATTGGATTTCAGGATTTGTTGCTCTTGATAAAGACTTAAATAAGGTTGTGGGTGTAGCTTTTGACCATAAGGCGGAAACTCCTGGTTTAGGTGCAAGAATTTCTTCTGATGAAATTCAAGATAGATATAGGGGAAAGGAAATATTTGATATTCGAGGTAATCTTACATCAATCAAAATGCTAAAAAAAGAAAATAATTCAGCATTAAGTATTCATGAGGTTGACGGTATGTCAGGAGCTACAATAACTGCAAATGGATTAAATGATATGATGAAAAATTATTTAGACTGTTACTTACCATTTATCTTAAAAAATAAAAAATTAGATAAAATTTTAATATCATATAATGAGTGAAGTAAAAGAAAAAGAAGTTATAAAAATTAAAAAATCAGAGTCTCTCTTATCCAAAAGGAGGAGGAATATTTTAATAGATCCATTAGATGATAATAACCCTGTCACTATTCAGGTACTCGGTATTTGTTCAGCTTTAGCTGTTACAATTAAACTAGAACCAACAATTGTAATGTCCTTAAGTGTTGTGTTTGTTATGATTTTTTCGAGTTTACTAACCTCTCTTGTACGAGATTATATTCCAACAAGAGTTAGAATTATTGTTCAGCTAGCAATTATAGCAAGCTTAGTAACTCTTGTTTCTGAATTTTTAAAAGCTTTTAATTATGAAATGTTTAAGGTTTTAGGTGCATTTGTTGGACTAATAATTACTAATTGTATTATACTCGGTAGATTGGAAGCATATGCTATGGGAAATAAACCATATGATAGTGTATTAGATGCTTTAGGTAGTAGTGTTGGTTATGCATGGATAATATTAGCTGTTGCTTTTTTTAGAGAGTTACTTGGTTCTGGCTCGGTACTTGGATATAAAGTATTTGAAATGATAGGATGGCCTAGTTTTCCAACTAATGGCTTATTTGTAGATTCAATCGGAGCATTTATAATTTTAGGGCTGATAATTTGGGTACAAAGATCAAGAAATGGTTACGTTGAAAATTAAATTATGAACGAAATAATAAATTTAATTATTAAGAGTGCATTCATGGATAATATGGTATTTGCATATTTTCTTGGTATGTGTTCATTTTTAGCTGTTTCAAAAAAGGTGAGTACTGCAAATGGTTTGGGGCTTGCTGTTATTTTCGTTTTGACTTGTACAGCTCCATTAAATTGGCTTATTCAACAAAATATTTTAAATGAAGGCGCACTTTCATGGATAGGACCTCAATTTGCAACTGTAGACCTAACATTTTTACAACTTTTGATGTTCATTGCTGTAATTGCATCATTCGTTCAATTAGTTGAGATGATAATTGAAAAATTTTCTCCTGCTTTATATGGCTCTTTAGGTATTTTCTTACCTCTTATAGCAGTAAACTGTTCAATTCTTGGAGGTTCACTATTTATGGTCCAAAGAGATTTTAATTTACAAGAGGCTACAGCATTTGGATTTGGAAGTGGCCTAGGTTTTTATTTAGCCATTATTGCTCTTGCTGCCATTAGAGAAAAATTAAAATATTCTCATGTTCCAGATGGTTTAAAAGGACTTGGAATTACAATGCTTCTTACAGGTCTTATGGGTTTAGCATTTAAGACTTTTATTGGAATGACATTATAAATTCTTTAAATTTAACCTATGAGGAATCTTATAAACAATTTTCTAAGAGGTCTACTTCTTGTTGTGCCGATGGCTGCAGCAATGTATGTAGTTTGGTATCTCTATAATTTTCTTGATAGTTTAATTCCGGTTGCTAAAAACATCCCTGGTTTAAGTTTTGTTCTTGTTATTTTAATAATAACTATTGCAGGTTCATATGCAAAAAGATATAATTCTGGCTTAGTTAGTTGGTTTGAAAATTTTATTAAAGATGTTCCTCTATTAAATCTGATTTATTCCTCAATTAAGGATTTGATGACTTCTTTTATGGGAGAAAAGAAAAAATTCAATAAACCAGTATTAGTAAAAGTTGAATCAAGTCTTTATAAGCCAGGATTTGTAACTAATGAAGATTTAGAAAATGTTGGACTTAAAGGAAAGGTATCTGTTTATTTACCTCACTCTTATAATTTTAGTGGTAATGTTTTTATAACAGAAAAGAAAAATATTATACCTCTTAAAAATTCTTCATCTGAAGTAATGAAGTATATTGTTTCAGGAGGAATATCAGGAGTGATAAAAGCTTAATATGAAAAAAATTTCCCCATTAGAGCTAAAAAAATTAATGGATTCAGATAAAAATGATTTTCAACTTATAGATATTAGAGATGAGTATGAATATGATATATGTTGTATAGGCGGTGAAAAAATTAATATCTATTCTATTTTAGATAATTTAAATAAATTATCTAAAGAAAAAAAAATTATAATTTATTGCAGAACTGGATCAAGGAGTGCAGACATTGTTAATCTACTTGATAAAAGTTACTCATTTAATAATGTTTATAATTTAGATGGTGGGATTATGAAATGGAGAGATGACATAGATCCAACGATTAAAGAATATTAATCAATGAAAAAGTATTTTTAAAATATGGATTTGAAGACTAAATATTCTGATTTAAAATCACTTTTTATTGATGAGATTAATTAATAAAATTTTTATTGATAATGTTAATATTTCAATTTTTGATCTTGATTTAAAATATGTGTTAAAGTTTGAGTTTAAAGGTCTTGAGCAAACATATAAAGTTGATAAACTTGAATTTATTAATATTTCTGAGTTGGAATCTAAATTAAGATTTATAGATATTAAATTAATAAAAAAAAGGTTTGAAGAGATGTCAGATGACTTAAAACTTTTCTATAATTAGTTAAACATTTTTTTTAAGAAGATGTTTCTCAAATGTCAGAATATTTTTTGTAACTCTTCTTCTATTTTTATGTTCTGCTGAGTTAGATCAATTACAAATAAATGTCTCTATTGAAAGAAAAGAGTTTTTTTGTTGATTCAGAAAAAGATATTATTGATGAATTTTCAAATTAAATAATTTTTCATAATTTCATACTATGAGATTTTTCTTCATAGTTTTCTTCATATATACCAATAATTTATTTTCTCAATCGGAAACACTCAATAGTTTTTTATTTAAAGAATTTAAATATGAAGATCATACTTTGCCTTACAGAGTTTTAGAGCCAAATGCTTATAGTGAAAAAAGTGTTCCTTTAATAATTTTCTTACATGGGAGTGGAGAGAGGGGCGATGATAATGAATTACAATTAACTCATGGTGCTAGTTTTTTTTTATAAAAAATGAAAAAAAAAAAATTTAATAGCTATGTTATTTTTCCTCAATGTCAAGTAAATAATAGATGGTCCTCAGAACAAAAAGACCCATGGTTATCTCATGATGAAAATATTATAGTTTCCGATATATCATTATATGGAAAAATGGTAATTAAATTAATTGAATATCTAATTAAAGAAAAAAATATAGATACTGATAGAATATATTTGGCAGGTCTTTCTATGGGAGGTTATGGAACATTTGAATTAGTATCTAGAAGACCTGATTTGTTTGCAGCTGCTGTACCTATTTGTGGTGGGGCAAATTTTAGTATTTTAAATAATTCCATAAATGTTCCTCACTGGATTTTTCATGGGGAACTTGATAGGGTAGTGCCTGTTCATAAATCAAGAGATGCATTTAATTATTTAAGAAATAAAAAATCTCATCATAAATACACGGAATTTAAAAAAGTATATCATAACTCATGGGAAAATGTTTTTGAAGATGGAAAATTCTTAAACTGGTTATTTTCTAAATCAAAAAATTAATATATAAGTATTTAAATCTTCATAATTATTTAAATTATGATCTAAATAATATCCTGTGATTAAAAAGCCATTTATTATTTATCAGTCTTCTGCTGGATCTGGAAAAACTTACACTCTAGCTAAAAATTATATAAGGTTATCTCTAAAAAGTAAAAATTATTTTAAGAAAATATTAGCAGTCACTTTTACAAATAAGGCAGCTGATGAAATGAAAATAAGAATATTAGAGATGATAGACTCTATTTCTAATGGAGAAGAAAAAGATCTTATTTTAGAGTTTTCAAAATACTATAAAATTTCTCCTGAGGAAATAATATTAAGATCCGAAAACTTAAAATCTAATATTCTTCATAATTATTCTTATTTTTTAATTACTACTATAGATACCTTCTTTTATTCTATTATTCAATCCTTTACTAGAGATTTAAAATTAAGGGGAAAGTTCAATATTGAAATGGATATTGATATGGTGATTAATGAAGTTGTTAAAAATTTTATATCAAAAATTAAGAAAGATTCTGAAATTTCAAAATGGTTAATTGACTTCTCAAAAGAAAAAATATATCAAGGGAAGGATTTTATGATTGATTTAGAATTAAAGAAGATGACTAAAAATTTATTTAATGAAGATTTTAAATCATTAGAAGATAAATTCCCCAGAAAGAATTTTTCAAAGGAAATTAAGCTTTTAAAAAGTGAAGTGTTTGATGTCAAAAAGAAATTTGAAAAGAAAGTTTCATCAAAGTCGACAGTAATGTACGAGATAATCTTAAAGAATAATTTTTCATTAAATGATTTTAGTTATGGAAAAAATGGTGTTTGTGGATTTATAAAAAATATTGCAGAGGGAAATATAAGATATCCTGGATCAAGGGTTTTTTATTGTAGAGATAATGCAGATACCTGGGTTACTAAAAATCAAAAAAATAGAGATGAAGTTATTTCATTAATTAAAAGTGATTTATTTGATAAATTAGATGATTTAGTAGAAGTTTTTGAAAAAGAATTTCCAAAGTATAATACATCAATAGATATTTCAAATAATATTTATGCATTTGGTATTTTAGGTGAATTACAAAATTGTTTAAGAGCATATAGAGATGAGAATGAGGTTATATTAATTTCAGATATTTCTGAGTTGTTATATCAAATAATTAAAGATGAAAGTATTCCTTTTGTTTTTGAGAAAGTTGGTAATAATATTAATCATTTTCTCATAGATGAATTTCAAGATACAAGTCATTTCCAATGGAAAAATTTTAGTGCTTTAATTAAGGAAACTCTTGCCTCAGCAAATGAAAATATAATTGTTGGTGATATAAAACAAAGTATATATAGATGGAGAGGTTCTGATTCTCAAATATTAAATAATGATATTTTTAATGATATCCCATCTGAATTATGTGAGGTAAATAAATTAAAAATTAATTGGAGAAGTGGAGACAACATAGTGAGCTTTAATAATGAAGTATTTGTTGATATTCATAGATATTTTGATTCTGAAAACATCAAAAATCATTTACACAAAATTTATAATAAAGACTTGTCACAAACCTCAAGGACTGATATGAAAGGAAAAGGTTATGTTGAAGTTTATTTTGATGATAGTAAAAATCATAAAGAATCTGCAAGTGAGTATACTATTAATTCAATTAAAAAAATTCAAAGAAGTGGTTTTAAAGCCGGTGACATTGGAATTATTGTTAGAGATAATAATGATGCTAAAGTTATAGCTGAATCTTTGATTTTAGAATCTCAAAAATCTGATGAATTTAATTTTAATCATGTTTCCTCTGATGCATTAGATATAAAGTCTTCTCCTGTTGTTAATTTTCTTATTAGCATATTTAATTATTTCAAGAATACTAAAGACAGATTAGCTATTTCTGAAATTGTTCATTTCTATTATCGATTTATATTAGTATCAAAAGATAATTCACATTATTCTCTTCCTAATGATGAAAAAATAAATTTATTACCTGGAAAATTTAAAAATAAAATTTTTCAAATATCACGTCTACCTCTTTATGAACTAGTAGAAGAAATTGTAAGAATTTTTAATCTTAATAATCTTCATGATCAGGTTCCTTATCTTCAAGCTTTCATGGATCTTCTTTTGGAGTATAAACAAACTAGAGGGTCAAAAATATCTTCTTTTTTAGAGTGGTGGGAAATTAATAAAAATAAAAAATTAAATATTACTGGTAAGTCTGATGCTATACAACTCATAACTATTCATAAGTCTAAAGGATTGGAATTTGATCATGTTATTATTCCTTTTTTAAATTGGTCACTAGATAATGATTCAGGGGGAGGTAAAGAAAAAAATATGTGGGTTAATTTAAATGTTTTTAATAAAAAGTTTGATATGCCTTATCCAATAAAATATAAGTCATCGAATCCAATAACAATTTATCCTGAATCATATGAGATCGAAAAAAAGAAAGCTTATGAGGACAATATTAATTTGATGTATGTCGCATTTACTAGACCTAAATTAGGTTTATTTATAAGAGCGAATACACCTTCAAAAGATTTAAAAAATGTATCTGATTTACTTTTCAAATCACTTAACAATAAATTAGTTTATAATTTATATTCTTCTGGAGAAATAAAAGAAAAAGAAAACAAACTAACCTCTAAATCCTACCATTTAAATAGTTTTCCTTCATACTCATGGAGAGATAGGATAAAAGTTAAGCTATCATCTGATAGAGGGATTGACTTTAAAAATAACGAGAGAGGAATTAAGTTTCATGATCTAATGTCTTTTATATATAATTTTAATGATGTAGATAGTGGAGTTGAAAAAGCATTTAATAAAAACATAATTACAGAGAAGGAAAAATCTTATTTTACGAAAATTATTCAAAACTTATTAAAAGATAAAGATATAAGGGAGTACTATGATCCAAAACTTAGATCATTTAATGAAATTGAAATTTTGAATGATAATGGTGATGTATATAGATTGGATAGAGTTGTTGAGTTAAATAAAAACTCTGTGGCAGTAATTGATTACAAAACAGGTAAAAATAAGGAGGAAGATAAAAATCAAGTTAACTATTATAAAGAGTTATTATCAAAAATTTATAAAGGTAAAGTTTATGGATTTATAGCATATATTGATCCAATTTTAATTATCAAAGCATAATGGGTAAAAAGTTTTTTTTAGAGGAAGTTGTAGATTATACATTTAAGAAGTATAAAGATTTTAGAAAGTTGTCTATTGTTTTTCCTAATAGGAGAGCTGGATTATATTTTCAAAAAGCGTTATCTAAAAAAAATGATAGTACTTTATGGTCCCCCAAGGTTCAGACAATTGAGGAGTTTGTTCAAGAACATGTTGACATTAAAATATCAGATGATTTAGCAGATCAAATTAAGTTAAATTATTTATTGTATAATGTTTTAGAAAAACATCAGAGCAAAGAATACAAAGCCTCTTTTGATGAGTTTTATTATTGGGGCCAGATACTAATAAAGGATTTTGATGATGTAGACTTGAGTTTAAAGAATGAAGCTAAAATCTTTAAGATTATAAAAAATCAAAAAGAAATTGAGGATTCATTTAATTTTTTAGAAAAAGAAAATTACGAAAAAATTAAATCTTTTTGGAATAAGTTCTTTCCAAAAATGTCTATCAACCAAAAGAATTTTAATAATACATGGAAAATTTTATTAGATGTATATAAGGATTATAAAAAGATTTTAATTAAAAATAAATTATCATATAAGGGATTAGTTTTTAAAGAATTTTTAAAAAAAATAGATTCAGGAATTATAGATAAAACCCGAAATTATTTGTTTGTAGGTTTTAGTTACTTATCAAATTCAGAAAAAAAAATAATTAAAAATTTTATTGATAATCACGGTAGCATGGCATTCTGGGATTTTGACAAATATTATTTTAATGACTTTAAACAAGAAGCTGGAGATTCATTTAGAGATTATAGAGAAGATAAAATTTTAGCATCTACCTTCCCTGGTATAATACCAAATAATTTTAATTCAATTGACAAGAAATTTGATTGTATTGGGATTGGTTCTCAGATTGGTCAGAGCAAAACATTAGGTAATTTATTGTCCAAAAATATTTTATCAAAAAAATTTGATCAAGATAAAGTATTAGTCTTACTCCCTGACGAGAAAATGTTGTTGCCGGTTTTAAACTCTGTACCCGATAAGGTAAATAAAATAAATGTTACCATGGGTTTAAATTTATCTGAAACTCCATTATTTGATTTGCTTCAGCTAATAACTAGAATTCATAAGAATTCATCTATTAGAAACCTTATGAAATCATATTATTTTGTTGATATAATTAATTTCATTTCGCACCCTTATATTTATCAGTTCGACTCAGTTGTATTTGATGACTTTATAGCGAAGGTCAGAAAAAATAAGATGATATATATTGACATCGATATTTTACACGACACCTCTGATATATTTAAAAATATTTTTAATAAAGATTCAATTGTAGAATCATTAAAAAATGTGTGTCAAAGTTTATTTGAGTTATCTCAGGAGATAGGAAAATTAGATAGAGAATATATTAAAGCATTTCTTAAAATAATAAATAAAATTGATGAGGTAAAAATTAAATTAGACTCCTTAGATAGTCAGTATAAACTTCTTAATCAAATTTTAAAAACAACAAGAATTCCTTTCTCAGGTGAACCTTTATCAGGTTTACAAATAATGGGAGTTTTAGAGTCTCGAAATCTAGACTTTGATCAAGTATATATTTTGAGTATGAATGAAGGAGATTTTCCAAGAAGTTCATTTAATATTTCATTTATACCCTATAATATTAGAAAAGCATTTGATTTAGAAACAAAAGATTCTATGGATAAAGTATATAGCTATTTATTCTATAGAGTAATTCAAAGGGCTAAAAATATTACTTTTATATATAATACAAATTCCAGTATATCTTCTAAAGGAGAGAGAAGTAGGTTTATAAAACAATTAGAATCTGAATCTAAATTCAATATAAACAATTATATAATTTCTGATAAATTAGAATTATCCCAAAAACCAAAAATGTTAATAGAGAAAACAGATCAGATGATTGAATTATTAGAAAATAGATTTTATCATAATGGGTATATATCTCCATCAGGTATTAAGGATTACATGGATTGTTCTCTCAGGTTTTATTATAAGTATATATCTAATATAAGAGAAACAAATGATTTTACATATGAAATTCAAAAGCCAGATTTTGGAAAAATAACACATAAGGCGCTCGAGATTTTATATAGTGATATAGTCAAAAAGAATAATAATGGTAATATAAGCCATAATGATTTTTTTGTAATAAAAAATAGTATATCGGGCGCAATAAATAAAGTAATTAAATCTCATTTTAAACTGAATAAAAAAAATAATATATCCTTAGAAGGAAATAATATTATTTTAACACAGATTATGGAAGATTATATAACCAGGATAATATCCTTAGATGAAAAATATGCACCTTTTCAAATATTTTCATTGGAAGGAGATAAAAATTCAGGTTATATAAAAAAGATAAATATTTCGAAAAAATTTTTAATCAATATTTCTGGTATTATAGATAGGATTGATTTAAAAAATAATACATATAGAATAATTGATTATAAAACTGGTGGAGATTCCAAGAAAATAAAGGGATTGGATGATCTTTTTTCTAGTGAAAAAAAAGACAGAAATGATGCTGTTTTTCAATTACTTTTTTATTCTCTATTATTAAGAAATAAGCTTGAGGATGATGATCCAATAGTTCCTGGTCTAATGAATATTAGAGAGATAAATAATAAAAATTTCACTGTAAATATTTCTATTGGAAAAGATAAGGTTGATACAGTAAATAATTATTTAAATGAATTTGAGAATATTTTATCAGAAAAATTAAGTGAAATTTTTGAAAAAAATTTGCCCTTTATCGAAACAGAGGATAAGGATAATTGTAAATTTTGTGCCTATAAAAATCTTTGTGGAAATTAGACTAGAGTTTTGAGTCTATAGAACTAGAAAGAGTTTCTTTTGGAACTGCTCCGACATGTCTATCTACCATTTCTCCATCTTTAAAAACTAAAAGAGTAGGGATGCTTCTTACTCCAAACTTTACACTTGATTCTTGGTTGTTATCAACATCAAGTTTTCCTATTACTGCTTTTCCATCATAATCATTAGCAAGTTCTTCTATCATTGGGGCAATCATCCTGCATGGACCACACCATTCTGCCCAAAAATCAACCAAAACAACGCTATTTTTTGATACTATATCGTTAAAATTTGAGTCTGTAATTTCTACTGCTTTTCCCATAATATTTTTTTTGTAAAACTAATTAAAAAAAATTATTTATTAATTAAATATTCTATTTCTGGACTATCTTCTAATAGATTTATAAGATTATCCTCTAATTTAAATTTTTTGTCTCTTGATATCATGTCTAGTGAAATATTTTTCCCATTATTATTAGAGATGATAGTTATTTTAAGATGACAATTTCCATTATTTAAATCTTTAAATTTTTTATCAAGACCTTCAACTGTTTCTTTCTTTAAATCATCTAAATTTATTTTTAAGTGCAATTCTTTTATCATCTTGTCTCTAATTTTTGATAATAAACTTATATCATCAACTTTATATTCAAATTCATCTGAGTTATTCCACTTATTTTTAATTTTCCCCTTTAAGAATAGGAACCATCCGTCCTCAAAAAAGTTTTTAAATTTTACATAATCATCACTAAAAAAAAGAAAATTATAAGAGTCAGAAAAGTCTTCTATAACTACACTTCCATAAGGTTTTCCATTTTTTGATATCCTATGATCAACATTAGTTACTATTCCTGCGGTATAAATATTTGACTTGCCATTAATGTTATTTAAATCTTTAATATTTCTAAAATTTGAGTTACATAAGTTTTTTATTTCAAAAGAATATTTATCTAATGGGTGACCTGAAACATAGATTCCTAATAAATCTTTTTCGATTTTCAGTTTTTCGATTTCTGAAAAAGGTTCAACTTCAGGAATTGAAGGTAAAGCCAATGACGTATCATCAGAGTTTTCAAATAGAAATGTTTGTTTAGTTTCTTTCTGTTTCTGTACTTTATTTGAGTATACAATAATTTTTTCTATAAGGGAGGTGTCTTTCTCGTTTGAGTAAATATATTGTTTTCTACTTATATCATTTATTTTATCAAATGATCCGGCAAGGGCTAATGATTCATAAGTTTTTTTTGTAACTGCTCTTGAACTTGTTCTACATATAAAGTCATATATGTCTTTAAAGTCTCCATTAGAATTACGTTCTTCAATTATATATGATACTGCTGCATCTCCAGTTCCTTTAATTGCTCCTAATCCAAAAAGAATTTCTCCTTTATCACCAACAACAAAATTATTATCTGATTTATTTATGTTAGGCCCTAAAACCTTAATATTTTGTTTTTTGCATTCATCCATAAAATATGAAACCTTATCAATATTATTTTGATTATGAGTTAATACTGAAGCCATGTACTCTGATTTATAATTAGCTTTTAAATATGCAGTTTTATAAGCTATTAATGAGTAACATGTGGAGTGTGATTTGTTAAATGCATAGGCAGCAAATGATTGCCAATCTGACCATATTTTTTCTAAAATATCTTCTTTAATATTATTGTTTTTGCCTCCTTCAAAAAATTTAGGTTTTAATAACTCTAGTAGTTTAGCATCTTTTTTACCCATAGCTTTTCTTAGTTGATCTGCTTCACCTTTACTAAAACCAGATAATTTTTGAGATAAAAGCATAACCTGCTCTTGGTATACAGTAATGCCATATGTTTCGGATAAGTATTCTTCCATTTCTGGCAGATCGTAAGTAATTTTTTCTTTACCGTGTTTTCTGGCAACATAATTAGGAATATATTCCATTGGTCCAGGCCTGTAAAGTGCATTCATAGCAATCAGATCTTCAAATCTATCAGGTTTTAGTGATTTAAGATGTTTTTGCATACCATCTGACTCAAATTGAAACGTTCCATTTGTTTCTCCTCTTTGAAATAATTCAAATGTTTTTTTATCATCTAATTGAATATTATCAATATCAATTTTTTCACTTGTTCTTTTAAAAATATTTTTTATTGCAGTATTTATAATTGATAATGTTTTTAATCCAAGAAAATCCATTTTTAACATTCCTGCTGATTCTATAACACTGTTGTCAAATTGTGTTATTAATAGTTCAGAGTCTTTAGATTTAGAAACAGGAATATAATTAGTTAATTTATCAGGGGTTATGATAATTCCACAAGCATGTGTTCCTATATTTCTTATTGATCCTTCAATGACCTCTGCCTGTTTCAAAACTTCTGCCTCTAATGATTTTTTCTTTCTGATTTCAAGTAATTCAGGAACCTCTTTAAATGATTCAATCAGTGTTATACCTGGTCTTTCTGGAATTAATTTAGCTAATCTATCTGTGTCACTAAGTGGCAGTTCTAGTACTCTTCCAGCATCTCTTATAGCAGATTTAGCTGCCATGCTCCCGTATGTTATTATCTGGGCAACTTGATCATAACCATATTTATCTATAACATAGTTTATTATTTTATCCCTTCCTTCATCATCAAAATCTATATCAATATCGGGTAGTGAAATTCTATCTGGATTAAGAAATCTTTCAAAAAGCAAATTATATTTTATAGGGTCTACATGGGTAATTCCAATACAATACGCAACAACAGACCCTGCAGCAGATCCTCTTCCTGGACCTACTGTTACGCCTAGATTTTTTGCCTCATTAGTAATGTCTTGAACAATTAAAAAATATCCTGGATATCCAGTGTTTTTAATTGTTTTTAATTCAAATTCGATTCTTTCTTTTAGTTCATCTGTTATTTTTTCATATTTATTTTCTGCTCCAGAATATGTAATTTTTCTTAGGTAATTATTTTGACTTTCTTTTATGTCATTTTTCTCATAGAATTCTTCAGGGACAGAAAATTTTGGTAGAACAACATCTCTCTCTAAATCAAAATCTTCAATTTTATCAACAACTTCTTGAATATTTGAAATTGATTGTGGGATATCTTTGAATAATTCTTTCATTTCTTTCTGAGACTTGAAATAATATTCTTCATTTTGATATCCAAACCTTTTACCTCTTCCTCTCCCAATTGGAGTAGATTTAAATTCTCCTTGTTTTATACATAATAATATATCATGTGCTGAAGAATCTTCTTTGTTTAAATAATATACATCATTACAAGCAATAATTTTAATATTATATTTTTTGGAAAAGTCTATCAGTATTTTATTGACATGATCTTCTTCTTCCAAACCATGACGATTAATTTCAATATAAAAATCATCACCAAAAACATCTAGCCACCATTTCAATTCTTTCTCTGCAAATTCAATTCCTTGATTAAGAATAAGTTGAGGAATTATACTAAATAAGTTTCCTGATAAAGCAATTACGTCTTTTTTATATTTTTTAATTAAGTCTTTATCTATTCTTGGAAATTGTCCATATAAACCTTCAGTATATGCTAATGAAGATAAGTGTAATAGATTATTATAACCGTTTTTATTCTTAGCGATTAAAACTTGGTTATGTCTTATGTCTTTTTTTTCTCTAGTAAATTTTGTTTTTTTTCTTTCTTCAGAGATGAAAAACTCAGATCCTATTATTTTTTTTATATTATTCTTTTTTGCAATTTTACTGAACTTAAATGCGCTAAACATATTTCCTAAATCTGTAATTGCAACAGCATTCATTCCAGATTCTTTGGTTTTCTTAATTATTTTTTCAATGCTAGATGTTGCCTGAAGTACAGAATACTGAGAATGATTATGTAGGTGGGTAAACTGATTATCTGCTAATATTTCATTAGAAATTATATCGTCTGTTTTAAGATCCTTTTTTTCTGTTTCTTGAAAGTTTGATTTAGTGAGTTTTGGTCCTTCGTAATTTATCTTTTCAGATATTAAATTTTCATTAGAATATTCTCCTTTCTTTACTAATTCAAAAAAGCATTTTGATGTTGCGTTTACATCATGTGATGCATCATGTGCATCTGAAAATTTTTCATTAAATAAGATTTCATACATTTCAATTAGTTTTGGCATTTTTAACCCCCCACCTAGACCACCTTTTAGATTACAAAAGGATTTAGAAATGATGCCTGTATCTATATAGTTTTTATTATTTAAATCTGAATTAAAATCTTTTCGATAGTGTTCTGCACCTAAGATCTTTAAATCAAAATTTATATTATGACCAATAACATATTTTGATTTTTTTACATCTTCTTCAAACTTTAAAAGTATCTCTTCTAAATTTTTTCCATCTTTTAAGGCTTTCTCTGTTGATATTCCATGTACTTTCTCTGAATTGTAGGGTATAGTAAAACCCTCAGGTTTAACTATTAAAGAATTATTTGAAATTAGTTTTCCTGTTTCGTCATTAAGTTGCCAAGCTAACTGAACTAATCTTGGCCAATTATCACTATCTGACACATCAGCCTTAAAGTTTTTTGGTAATCCTGTTGTTTCAGTGTCAAATGTTAAAAACATATTTATATATAAATTTCAATGATTTTTTTATCTAAAAAATAATTTTCTGAATATATATCATCTAATTTATATATAGTAGATCTTAATCTAATATTTTTCAACTCTTTGTTAACATTTCCTCCTTTTAATAAAATTAACTTACTTTTTTTCTTTACTAAATTTTTAGACCAAGCAATAATGTTATCAATTGAAGATACTGATCTACAAACAATAATATCTGCCTCATTATTTAAATTTTCAGCTCTATCGTTTATAGTTTTAACATTTTTAATGTTTAAATGATTTATGATTTTATCAATAGATTGAATTTTTTTTTTAATAGAATCAACTAAAATAAAATCATTCTTTTCATATACAATAGATAGAGGTATTCCTGGTAGCCCTCCTCCAGTACCTAGATCTATAATTTTTAATTTTTTTTCTTTAATTAAATTAAATTTTAAAATAGATAATGAATGAATAATATGATGAAGATAGAAGTTCTCAAAATCTTTTCTAGAGATAAGATTTACTTTTTTATTTATTTCCTTGTAGATTTTATATAATGATTTAAAAGTTTTTAATTTATAATTTGGTAAATCACTATGATATCTTTCTAGAAGATTGAAGAATTTACTCATAAATTAAATTTGAGATTTTTTATCTTTTAAAATTTCAAAAAGTAATTCTCTAGCTCTAAATAATTGAGCTTTAATAGTACCTAAAGGTGATTTTGTTTTTTCGGCAATTTCGTTATATGATAGTTCTTGAAAATATCTATACTTTATAAGCTTTTCATATTTATCAGGGAGTTTTGATACAAATTTCCTAACTAGTAAAATTTTTTGCTTATGAATTGCTTCCTCTCCAGGTGTCTTATCTTGATCTTTTACATCAATATCAATGTTTTTTCCACTATCATCTTTAAAAGTGGTATTTAAACTTGTCGTCTTTAATTTTTTCTTTCTAATAAAATCAATAGTATTATTTGTAGCTATTCTGAATAACCATGTAGAAAATGTATAATCTTTTTTAAACTTATCCAATTTATTAAAAGCTTTGGAAAATGCCTCAATTGTCAAATCTTCAGCATCATCAGGATCTTTAATCATTTTTAAAATTGTAAAATAAATTGAGTTTTTATAGTTTGCCATAAGTTCAGCAAATGCACTCTGGTCATTGAATTCTATGGCGGTATCTATTAATTCAAAGTCTCTTAACGCTTTTTTTGAAAATTTTCTTTTTTTATCCATTAATGGGTTTAATATTGAGTAAAAATTATTTTGGTATAATATGTTCTTCAAATTAATACATAGATCTTCAAAATCAAACGCTAGAGTTGGTAAAATTTTTACTGATAGAGGTGAAATTGATACTCCAATCTTTATGCCAGTGGGGACTCTAGGTACTGTTAAAGGTGTTTTTAATCATGATCTGCAAAAAAAAATTAATGCTCAAATTATTTTATCTAATAATTACCATCTTTATTTAAGACCGGGAATTGAAGTTATAAATAATTGTGGGGGGCTTCATAAATTTATTAATTGGAATAATCCAATTTTAACTGATTCTGGAGGTTATCAAGTCTTCTCTCTATCTAATAATGTTAAAATTAAGCCTGAAGGAGTTCATTTCTCCTCTCATATAGATGGTTCAAAACATTTATTTACCCCTGAATCTGTTATAAGATCACAAAATAAAATTGGTTCTGATATAATGATGGTTCTAGATGAATGTCTTCCATATCCATGTGAATATTATTATGCTAAAAATTCCTTAAAACTTACTCATAATTGGTTAGATAGGTCAATAGATGAGTTCAATAGAATTAATGATTTATATGGATATAGACAATTTATGTTTCCCATAGTTCAAGGGGGCACTTTTAAGGAATTAAGAATTAAATCTTCTGAATATATTAGTGAAAAAAATCTTGCAGGTAATGCAATAGGTGGTTTATCAGTTGGAGAACCTAAAGAAATTATTTATGAAAATGTTGAGTTGGTATGTTCAATATTACCTTCTGATAAACCTAGATATCTAATGGGTGTTGGAACTCCTGAAAATATTTTAGAATGTATATCATTGGGAGTTGATATGTTTGATTGTGTTATGCCAACTCGAAACGGAAGAAATGGTATGTTATTTACATCAGAAGGAACAATAAACATAAAAAATAAAAAATGGGAAAATGATTTTTCACCAATTGATCCCAATCTTAAATATTTTAGCTTGGATTATTCAAAAGCTTACTTGAGACATTTAATTATTAATAAAGAAATTCTTGGAGCTCAAATTGCAAGTTTTCATAACTTACAATTTTATTTATGGTTAGTTAATGAAGCTAAAAAAAATATTAAAAAAAATACATTTGATTCATGGAAAGATAAAATGTTAACTAAAGTAAGTTCTAAAATTTAACATGAAGATTTTAAATAGATATATACTCAAAAAATTTCTATCAACTTTTCTATTTGTAGTTGGGATAATGGTACTTATAGTAGTAGTAATTGATTTTACTGAGAAAAATGACAAATTCATCAAAAGTAATCTTTCTAAAAATGAGATATTAAATTATTATTTTGCATTTATTCCTTATGTAACATCTCTTGTAACACCTATAACTGCA
>CACPJB010000010.1 GCA_902634135.1 uncultured Marinoscillum sp.
GCTTTATATGCAAACACTACAGGAAATAATAACACAGCAAGTGGATATTATGCTTTATATGCAAACACTACGGGAGGTCAAAACACAGCAAGTGGATATTATACTTTAGTAAGTAACACTGAAGGATATTTTAACACAGCAATTGGGACTTATGCTTTACGATATAACACTGAAGGAGATTATAACACAGCAAGTGGATATTCTGCTTTAAATTCAAACACTACGGGAATGTATAACACAGCAAGTGGTAGTATAGCTTTACAAGCAAACACTACAGGTAATTCTAACACAGCAAGTGGATATGCTGCTTTATATGCAAACACTACGGGAAAAGAAAATACAGCAAGTGGATATTATGCTTTATTTTCAAACACCGAGGGAGACAAAAACATAGCAAGTGGAAATGCTGCTTTATATGCAAACACTACAGGTTATAATAATGTTGCAATTGGTTATTTTGCTCTAGGTAATAACAAAACAGGATACCAGAACACTGTGGTAGGTTACGAAGCAGGATATAATGCTAATAACGCATCAATTATGGAGGATAAGCCTAGGGTTACGGCTATTGGTTATCAGGCTGGTAAATCAAATAAGGGAGGTAACAATACCTTCATAGGTCACTCTGCAAATAAAGAGGCTGCTACTCAGGGAGGTACTAACGCTACCGCTATAGGTTACCAGGCAACTGTATCTGGAAGTAATGCCATACAACTTGGAAACTCTAGTGTAACCAAGCTTACGGTCGGAGACGGTGGTGCTGGTGTGACTATTTATGCTGGTTCAATTGTTCAGGCATCTGACGAGAGGCTGAAGAAATTAATCAAGCCTCTAGTAAGTTATGGTTTGTCTTACATAAATAAGTTAAACCCAGTTACGTGGAGTTGGAAATCAGATGATTCCATGGATGCAGGTTTTATAGCTCAGGATATACAGGAGCTTAATGAAAACTATAATGACCCATATGGACTGGTTAGGAAATTTAATAATCCTTATACCGAACAGGAGACGCTTGCGATGGATTACGGCAAACTTGTAGTACCTTTGGTGAAGGCTGTTCAAGAACTCTCAGATGAGATTGAAAATTTAAAGTCTGAAATTAAGGTTTTACAGTCCAAACTTGATAATTAATTAATATGAGGTATATAATTCTAGTATTTTATTTTTTATTTACTGCGAATGTTTATTCACAAAGTGTGATTTCATCAGCAGGAAAGACATCAAGTGGTGACAACTTCATTATAAGCTGGACTGTGGGTGAGGTAGCGATATCTACAATTAAGAATTCTGAAGTTACCTTAACGCAAGGTTTTCATCAACCTCTAGTTGTTGATATTGCCCCAACTGGAATTGAAAAAAGTATGATTTTAGAAATGAAAGCATTTCCAAATCCTACTTTTGATAAGGTGATATTCGAAGGTGGAGACCCTGTTGGTATCTACCATGTTAGGGTAGTTGATAAACTCGGAAGAGTACTGGAACAGAAAAGCTTGCCATATCAGGACTTAGTCCTAGAGATGAGTAGATATGAGAATGGTACTTACCTTGTTGAAGTAGTAGAGGATGATTCAGGTAAGAGAAAAATCTTCAATATTATAAAGAGTTACAAATAGTGTAAAAAATATAATTTAACCATAGCTGCATATAATTCGTTAATTTTACTTCCGAAAAAATATTATATGCAAACAAAGTCTAAGGATAAGATTAATATTGTAACTCTAGGGTGTGCAAAGAATATTGTAGATTCTGAAGTGCTCCTAACCCAACTCAAGGGTAATAATAGAGATGCTTATCATCATAGAGATGATATAAACCCTGATGTTGTCATAATTAATACCTGTGGTTTTATTGATAATGCTAAGCAGCAGTCTATTGATACTATCCTTTCCTATGCTAAAGAAAAAGAGTTTGGTAATATCAAAAAATTATATGTTACAGGTTGTCTCTCCGAAAGGTATAAACAGAGTTTGGAAGAAGATATACCTGAAGTTGACGGTTTCTATGGGACAAGAGATCTCCCTGATTTGCTGAAAAATTTCCAAGCTAAATATAGGAATGAGCTAATAGGTGAGAGAGTAATAACTACAGATTCTCACTATGCCTTCCTTAAAATTTCTGAGGGTTGTGATAGGCCCTGCTCCTTCTGTGCTATACCTCTTATGAGAGGAAAACATAGATCTAAATCTATTGAGGACCTAGTAGTTGAAACAAAAAATTTAGTAAAAAATGGAGTAAAGGAGATAATGGTTATAGCTCAAGATTCTACCTACTATGGTCTTGACTTATATGGAGAAAGAAAGTTGCCTGATCTACTTCGAAGACTTTCAGATATTGAAGGGTTAGAGTGGATTCGTCTTCATTACGCATACCCCTCAGGTTTTCCTCTTGATATAATCAAGGTAATGAAAGAAAGAGATAATATATGTAACTATTTAGATATACCTCTTCAGCATGGTTCAACAGAAATTCTTAAGATGATGAGAAGGGGAATAACAAGAGAGAGGACAGATGATCTTATTAAAAAAATAAAAGACATAAACCCAGATATATCTATTAGAACTACTCTTATAGTAGGTCATCCGGGGGAGGAAGAAAAACACTTTCAGGAAATGTGTGACTTTGTTTCTAGAAATAAATTTGATAGGTTGGGTGTATTCACATATTCTCATGAGGAAGGAACTCATTCACATTCTTTTGAAGATAATGTTCCAGAAACAGTAAAAAGAAAAAGATATAATTCAATTATGAGTTTACAACAAAAAATATCTCATGAAATTAATCAAGAGAAGGTAGGTAAAACATTTAAAGTATTAATAGATAGAGGCGATAAAAATAATTATTTTGGTAGGACTGAGTTTGACTCTCCGGAGGTTGATAATGAAGTTATTATCCCAGTAAAAAATTCTCATTTAAGAGTAGGGGAGTTTTATGATGTTAAAATAGTAAGCGCAAGAGCATACGATCTTGTTGGTAAAATATTATAATGAATAAGGAGACTATAAGTTTTAAGGAAACTGGAAACTTCTCGAAAAAATTTTTGGATTTTATCGAGAAAGAATCTGTATCTTATTTTCCAAAAGAAAAAAACATATTAAACACCCTTGAAAGTTTAAATTTTTCTAGTGAGAATAGAGAATTACTTCATAATGAACTTCAGTCTCAGTAGTGTTTGCATATAAAGCTTTAACTCCCGAAGCTGTGTTAGAATTTCCCTCAGTGTTTAGTTGTAAAGCGTTATATCCCGAAGCTGTGTTATTTGTTCCCGTAGTGTTACTCATTAAAGCTTGATTTCCCGAAGCTGTGTTATAACCACCTGTAGTGTTATAATATAAAGCAGCATTACCCGAAGCTGTGTTACCATTACCTGTAGTGTTTGCATATAAAGCTTGAGCTCCCGAAGCTGTATTATAACTACCTGTAGTGTTGTTAAATAAGGCATACCAACCCGAAGCTGTGTTATTGATAGCAGTTGTATTTAAACGTAAAGCTCCAAATCCCAAAGCTGTGTTTTTATTACCTGTAGTGTTTGCTTGTAAAGCATACGACCCACTTGCTGTGTTATAATTTCCTTCAGTGTTTGCTTGTAAAGCATTAGCACCACTTGCTGTGTTATACTCTCCAGTAGTGTTTTCATATAAAGCTTTATATCCACTTGCTGTGTTATATCCTCCAGTAGTGTTTTCATATAAAGCACTAGCACCACTTGCTGTGTTATATCCTCCCGTAGTGTTATCAAATAAAGTAGCATATCCACTTGCTGTGTTATAACGACCTGTAGTGTTTGAACTTAAAGCATAACTCCCACTTGCAACATTATTAAAACCCTCCGTGTTTGCATATAAAGCCCTATATCCACTTGCTGTATTTTGTGTTCCATTCGTGTTTGCATATAAAGCCCCATATCCACTTGCTGTGTTATCATTTCCCGTAGTGTTTGCATATAAAGCATAAGTCCCACTTGCTGTATTTTGTTTTCCCGTAGTGTTTTCATATAAAGCACTATATCCACTTGCTGTGTTATCATCTCCCGTAGTGTTGTTTGTTAAAGCATAAGAACCACTTGCTGTGTTATCTTCTCCCGTAGTGTTTGCATATAAAGCATTATCACCACTTGCTGTGTTAACACTTCCCGTAGTGTTTGCATATAAAGCTTTATATCCACTTGCTGTGTTATCATTTCCCGTAGTGTTTTTTCTTAAAGCATAATATCCACTTGATGTGTTTTGTTTTCCCGTAGTGTTTGCTTGTAAAGCATAATATCCACTTGCTGTGTTAGCATTTCCCGTAGTGTTTGAATATAAAGCATCATGTCCACTTGCTGTGTTATAACTTCCCTCAGTGTTTGATTGTAAAGCATTATACCCTACAGCTACGTTTCTATCACCTGTAGTTACAGCACCTAAAGCAGCAATTCCAACAGCTACATTATTTTGTGCAGTACTAGTCGATGATGAAGGGTCATTTCCAATGTATAATGAATTATCCTCAACTAATGCATCAGAGATATCATCTAAAGAGGAAGCTCCCCCCCCTGCATCAGCCCAAGACAATGATCCTGAACCATTTGTGCTAAGCATCTGTCCGCTTGACCCGTCAGATGTAGGGAAAGATAAACCATCAATAACTACTGCTCCAGCACCATTAGGTGTTATTTCAATATTACCATTTGAATCTGTAGATGAAACAGTATTACCATCAACTTTAATATTGTCTACTCTTAAATCTGTTACAGCTGAGGTTGTACCAATTGTTGTACCATCTATTGCTCCACTATTTATATCAACTACAGCTAGGGTTGATGTTCCTCCAATAGTCAATCCACCAGCGTAAATTGTTGCCCCTGAATCGTCCGAAGCATAAACCGCAGTTACGCTACTATTACCTAGAGTAACAGAATTATTTTCTTTTCCTATGGCACCCTTTCCTATAACAGTCCTGTTATTTGCTCCGGCAAGGTTTACAGCTGTACCGGTTCCAATAAGAGTATTATTATTTCCTCCTATGATAGATTTCTTAGTAGTACCATCATTTCCCGTTCCAGCATTTGAACCTATAAGTACATTATATCCACCGTTAGTGATAGCGCCACCAGAGTTGAAACCAACTACTGTATTCTGTGTACCAGTCTTAATAGCATCACCGGCAGTTGAACCAACAGCCGTATTCGAATTACCTGTAGTTACTGTGGTCAAGGCATTATAACCTACTGCAGTACCGTTGTCAGCGGTTGTGTTTCCTAGTAAAGCATTAACACCACTTGCTGTATTTTGATTTCCTTCGGTGTTATAATATAAAGCAGCATATCCACTTGCTGTGTTATCATTTCCCGTAGTGTTATTTCGTAAAACTTTATATCCAGCAGCTGTATTATAATCTCCCTCAGTGTTTAGTTGCAAAGCAAAATTTCCTAATGCAGCATTATAACTTCCCGTAGTGTTTGATTGTAAAGCATTAGCACCACTTGCTGTGTTATTTGTTCCCGTAGTGTTTGATTGTAAAGCTTTATATCCACTTGCTGTGTTATTATTTCCTTCGGTGTTTAATTGTAAAACATAATTTCCTAATGCAACATTATTATCCCCGCCTTTGTTCATTCTTAAACTATAGTAACCAATAGCTGTATTATACCCTCCATCTGTATTAGTTCTTAATGCATCTTTTCCAATTGCTGTGTTTCTTTGTCCTGTTTTAGTACTCAGCGCATCCACTCCTGCTGCAGTGTTATCAGAACCATCGGTATATACCCCAACCTTTGCAGTGTTTAGATCTATTTGAGATTGAAGATCTGCCTCAGCAGCTAAAGCTCTAGTTAACTCGGTACCTATAGCAGTAGTGTTTATGCTCGCAACCTCAGAGTTTGAAATAATTGCTGCAGCTTGCTCAGATGATATTCCAACCTTTGCAGTGTTTGCTGTAATCGCATCAGCCTGTTCTGTGGTAATTCCAACCTTTGCAGTATTTGCTTCAATGGCTGCAGCTTGCTCAGCTGATATTCCAGTAATTCCTCCAGTATCTGCATACCTTGCATAAGGTACAGGCTGTAAAGGAGCTGTATCGATAATATCTCCATTGATATAAATTTCCATATCATATCGAATTGACCAGTCAATAGCGGTAAAATCATCAGAGCTCGTTCCTTGTCCAATGACAAGGTTAACAAGACCAAATTCATTTGTATTCACATCGTGGCTCTCAGTATAATAGGTCGTGTTATTATTTGTAAGATCTATTCTCAAGGAGACATTCTGATTAAGAAGAGGTATACCATTGGCATCTCTTATTACTGCCTGGTAATTCTGAGAAAAACCTTGAAAAAAAGTTAAAAAAAGTACGAAAAGAAAATATAATTTTTTCATGATAAGTGGTTTGTGTTAAAAATATAGCTAACTAAGCCAATCAATTTAGTCAAGGACAGTTAGTTTATTTAATTTAGAAAAAATCCAAACAATACCAAAATAAATCACAAATAGTATTATCAGAAGATAATACCTAATGAGGACTCAAATTGAATAGGGTTATAATGTAAAACTTTCTTTGCTCTATCAAGATTAAATCCAGTTTTAAATGGTCTGTTTGCCTTCTGATTAAGGTCCTTAGTAGTTACGTGATTAATTAAACTTTTATCATATGAGAAATAGTCTCCAATTCTTTTTCCTATATCAAGATAGCTCATTTGTTCAGGGCCACATATATGAAATACTCCATTTGCTTTTTTCTCTGAAGCAATAATACATGCCTTTGATAAGTCATCTACAAAAGTTGGCATCCTTACCTGGTCAGAGACTAAGTTTACTGTGCTGCCTTCTTCTAATGCTTTTTTTATAAACGTTACTATATTAGGTTTTTTATGGGCTCCATAAACTAATATCGTTCTGAGGATAGAGTAACTAATATTGCTTTCTATGACAACTCTTTCGCCCTCAAGTTTACTTTTAGCATAGTAACCTTGTGGGTTTGGGGTGTCCTCCTCATCATATATACCTGAATCCTTTTTCCCATCAAAAATATAATCTGTTGATATATGAGTTAGATGAGCTCCATGTCTAGCGCACGCATCTACCAAATTTTGTACCCCTTCGACATTTACCTTCCAACATGATTCTCTTTCTGTCTCACATAAATCTACATTAGCCATTGCGGCAGAATTAATTACTACATTGGGTTTTTCTGACTGAAAAAAGGAATCAACCTCATTTTTGCTAGTAATATCAACTTTATATTTAGCTAAACCCTCAATATTTCTTGATGAAGGGTAAAGGTCATGATTAGATTTTTCAAGTAACTTATATAATGAGTTTCCTACTAAGCCATTTATTCCCGTTATAAGTATCTTCATTACTCTGGGTAAGTATATCCGTAATTTTTAGTGATTTTCTCTTTGCTTATTTTGTCTACTTTAAAAGTCATAGCGATATCATCTATAGGTTTATCTCCGGGGCCTGTTTTTACAGCTGCTATCTTATCAATTACCTCAAGTCCTTCAACAATTCTACCAAAAACTGTATATCCCCCATCAAGATGCGGAACCCCACCAACTGTTGTGTAAGCTTTTAAGATATCTTCAGAAACATCCTTTCTGATTTTAATGCCATACTTTTCTTCACATATGCTACTTAATGACAGTGCCAGTCGCTGAGTTTCTTGAGGATCATTTTGAGCTGCTATAAACTTTTGTCTCACATCAGCATATTCTTCTTCCTCTAATAACCTACGAACTCCCCCATACAAAGCATTAATATCAAGAGTTAATTCATCTTGACTATAAACTTTACCTTGTACTATATAAAATTGACAACCACTGGACTCTTTATTTGGGTTTACATTATCTCCCATCCTTGCCGCAGCAATTTCACCCTTTCTATGAAAAAGATTGCTATTGAACTCTGCTGGAATTGTATAGTCAATAACTTCATCATCATTTATTAAATTAACATCTCCACCCTGAATCATAAAGTTTTCTATTACCCTATGAAATATTGTCGAATCAAATTGTCCAGATTCGCTTAACTCAATAAAATTTTTTTTATGAAGCGGGGTCTCATCATATAAAATCGCTTTCATATCACCATATGGGGTTGAGATTGTAATTAATACGTCTTTATTCATAGCGCAAGATTGAATTAAAATGATTAAAATAAAAATTAGTTTTTTCATACTTTATGATTTTACCTTTTTGAATAGGTTTGAAACTTTAATAGACAAATCTAAAAATAAAATTTTTGGGTTTGCATTTCTATCTAAATATCTAATGTTTTCATCTAATAGAATTATTATATCTTCAAAATCCTTCTGGTTTAATGTATTTCTAAACTTTGAAATAAATGACATTTCATCATCTGAAATTCTGGATAGAGACTCATCAATACTAGAGACTAAAGCTTCTCGCATAAGCTTTAATGAATAAGCGAGAAAAGTTCTTTTTTTTATTTTTGATAAGGTGTTAAACCACTCTACTTGCTCATTTATGTCTTGAAAATTTTGGGAATAACATGATCGCATCCAAATTTTTAATTGATCAAGATCATCCTTGTTAGAAACAAATAAATATTTTTCGGCTTTATTTATATCTCCATCTGATAGATAAATAGCCTGATCAACATCGGCTTCACTAATATCCTTATGAGAAGCTAAATAATTCTTCATATCCTCATCCGAAAACCTTTTCACCTTAAATGATTGAACTCTTGACTTAATTGTTGAAATCAATTTTTGATCGTTATTTGTTACAATAAAAAACAATGTATCTCCTGGAGGCTCCTCTAATATTTTAAGCATAGCATTTGATGTGCTTAAGTGTAGGTACTCCGGTAGCCAAATAATATTAATTTTGAAATTCGATTCGAAAGGCTTAAGTGAAAGTTTTTTTATCAGGTTCCTAACCTCATCTTTTGAAATATTTGGCTGTTTATTTTCAAAACCATAAATTTCAAACCAATCCTCGACACTAAGATATGGTGACTCAATAACAGAACTTCTCCAGCTCTCAATAAACTTATCACTAATCACCTCCTTATTTATTTTAGTTGTAGGCGCAACAGGAAACACAAAATTTACATCAGGATGAATTAGCTTATCCATTTTTGAACATGACGAACACTGCCCACAAGAATCATCAGTTTTATTTTGACAATTAATATATGTAGAGAAAGCAAGAGCTAACGAAAGGTTAGCTGAACCCTTATTACCAATAAATAACATTGCATGATGTATTGTATTGGAATTATAAGAATTAACTAATATTTTCTTTTCATCTTCTAAGCCTGGTATTTTTGAGAATCTCATAATTTACTTAAACAAGTATAAAAAAAAAGTCTTCAAAGAAATGAAGACTTTTAGTATTTGTGTAAATAGATGCTAATTTTCTTTTGATTCATCAGAAGAAGAATCTTCTTCTTTAGTCTCTTCAGTGGTTTCATCAGCAGAAGCAGGTGCCTCTTCCTTAGGAGCTTCAGCAGCAGGAGCATCTTCATTAGGAGCTTCAGCAGCAGGCGCTTCTTCTTTAGTCTCTTCAGCAGCAGGTGCCTCTTCTTTAGCCTCTTCAGCAGCAGGTGCCTCTTCCTTAGGAGCTTCAGCAGCAGGCGCTTCTTCTTTAGGAGCTTCAGCAGCAGGCGCTTCTTCTTTAGGAGCTTCCTCCTTAACAGGTGGTTTAGTAACTGCTTGCTTAGCTTTGTACTTCTGATTAAATTTCTCAACTCTTCCAGCAGTATCAACAAATATTTTCTTTCCAGTGTAAAAAGGATGTGAAGCTGAACTTACTTCAACTTTAATTAGAGGGTATTCTTTTCCGTCTTCCCATTTAATTTTTTCATCAGATGTCATAGTTGACCTAGTTAAAAACTTGAAGTCACTTTGTACATCTTGGAAGACAACTTCTCTGTATTCTGGGTGAATATCTTTCTTCATTATTATTTCTATTTTTTAAATAAAGGTTTGCAAAGCTATAAAATTGTTATTTTTTTACAAAAAATGAGTAAAATATTATTCTTAATTTAGCTATATGAAGACTTACTTCAGAATACTGTCTTATGCTAGTCCTTTTAGAGGAATTATCCCTCTATACCTTATTCTGACAACATTTTACATCGTTTTTAGTATGGTTAATTTTTCTATTATGATCCCTTTACTCGAAGTTTTATTTAATCAGGTAGATTATAATATTTCTCAAAATAACCTAAATAATGGTGAATTTAGCTTTTCAATCGATTACATTAAGTCTACTTTTTATAGTTATTTCAATGAAATTATTCAAACACAAGGCAGAAAAGAAGCCCTTCAATTTGTATGTGTAATTATTTTAATTTCTGTTTTTCTTGCAAATATTTTTAAGTACTTATCTGCACTAATTATTGCTAAAGTAAGAGTAAGAGTTGTTACTAATATTAGAAATTCACTATTTGATAAAATCATAAACTTTAGAATTAATTTTTTTACTAATAAGAAAAAAGGAGATGTTATATCCAGACTTACAAGTGACATTCAACAAATTGAAAACTCTGTTATCAACTCTGTGACTGTTTTATTTAAAGAACCTGCTCTTTTAATAGGTTTGTTTTTTATTTTAAGCACCATATCCGTAAAACTTACTTTATACACATTAATATTGATTCCGGTATCAGGTTTTATAATTTCTAATATTGCTAAGCATTTAAAGGTTAAGGCTGCATTTAGTCAGACCTCCCTAGGAAATATTAATAATATTATTAATGAAACTCTTGATGGAATTAGAATTATAAAACTTTTTACTGCTAATTATTTTATGAAAAATAGATTTAGCGAAGAAGTAAATGAATATGGAAAGCAAAATTTCTCAATGTATAAAAGGTTTGAATTATCTAATCCTGTAAGTGAATTTCTAGGAATAGTTACTGTATCTGTTATACTTTTAGTAGGAGGCAGCATGGTCTTAGATAATTCATCAGATATATCTGCGTCAGAATTTATTGCTTTTATAATTATTTTTTCTCAAGTTCTTCCACCAGCTAAAGCAATAACTGGAGCTTTCAACACAATACAGAGAGGAGTCGCTTCTGCTGATAGAGTTTTTGAATTTATTGATAAAAGTAAAACTGATGAAGAAGATAAGGGAAATGAAAAAATTGAATCATTGAAAACATCTATTGAATTTGATAAAGTTTCGTTTGCCTACGACAATGACAATGTTATTGATAATATTAGTTTTAATATCAAAAGAGGAGAAAGCGTAGCTATTGTAGGGCCTTCTGGCGGAGGTAAATCTACCATAGTAGATCTTCTTTCAAAATTCTATAATACTAAAGATGGGCACATAAGGATTGATGGGAAAAATATTAATAATTATAAGACAGAAGATGTAAGGAAAATGATAGGAATTGTCACACAAGAATCTCTGCTTTTTCATGACACAATAAAAAATAATATTTGTTTTGGCAGTGCAGAATATGATAAAAACAATATAGAAAAAGCAGCTAAGATAGCTAATGCACACCATTTTATTGATAAGCTCGACCTAAAGTATGAAACAATTATAGGAGAGAGAGGCCTTAAACTTTCTGGTGGACAAAGACAGAGAATATGTATAGCTAGAGCAATATATAAAAACCCTCCAATCTTAATATTTGATGAAGCAACATCATCGCTTGACTCTAAATCCGAAAAGTCTGTACAGACAGCTGTAGAAAAAGTTATGAGAGATAGAACTACAATAATTATTGCTCACAGGTTAAGCACTATTAAAAATGTTGACAAAATAATTGTTGTTGATAAGGGAAATATAGTTGAAATGGGTAGTCATGAGGAGTTGCTCAAAAAAAATAATATTTATTCTAAGTTGAGTAAAATGCAAAATTTAAATTAAATGAAAGAAGTAATAAGAAAAGAGTTAAAAGAAGCTCAGGGAGTTTTAGAAAAATTTTTAACTGATGATAACATTAAGAAAATTGAATTAGCAGCCAAAGAATTTATATGTGCCATTAAGGATGGAAACAAAATTATTTCTTGTGGAAATGGTGGTTCTATGTGTGATGCAATGCATTTTGCTGAAGAACTTACTGGTAAATTTAGAGATGAAAGAAACCCTCTCCCAGCAATTGCTATATCAGATCCTTCACATATAACTTGTGTGGGAAACGATTATGGATTTGACTACGTTTTTTCAAGATATATTGAAGGTATTGGAAAGGAAGGAGATGCTTTACTTGCCATTAGTACAAGTGGAAATTCAAAAAATATAATTAATGCCGCAAAAAAGGCTAAAGAAAAAGGAATAAAAGTTATATCTCTTACAGGTAAAGATGGTGGAGAGTTGTCAAAATTGTCAGATGTTGAAATTAGAGTTCCTCATCTTGGATATTCGGATAGAATTCAGGAAATTCACATTAAAATTATTCATATAATTATACTTCTAATTGAAAATTAAATTATGACAAAATATTATTTATTATTAATCACTATACTATATAGTTGCGACATGAAAAATAAATTGAAAGAACCTATAGCCGAAAAAATAGAAAAAGAATTAAGTATCCATGGGGACACTAGAATAGATGAATACTATTGGTTAAATCAAAGAGACAATAAAAAAGTTATTAATTATTTAAATGATGAAAATTCCTACAGAGATGAATTTATGAAGGACTATAAAAGTCTTGAAGAAGATATTTTTCTGGAAATAAAATCAAGAATAAAAGAAGATGACAGTTCAGTTCCTTACTTAGATAATGGATATTATTACTATACTAGATATGAGAAAGATAAACAATACCCTATCTACTGTAGAAAGAAAGGAAATTTAGAGTCGGATGAAGAAATCCTTATTGATGTTAACATTATGTCGGAAGGATATGAATATTTTAGAGTTGGAGATATTGAGATAAGTCCAGATGATAAGGTAATGGCGTACAGTGTAGATACGTTAAGTAGAAGAATATACACTATACACTTTATGGATTTAGAGACAAGAAAGATTCATAAAAAAAATATAAAAAACACATCGGGGTCTATCACTTGGGCAAATGATAACGAAACAATTTTTTATAACACAAGGAATGTTGAGACATTAAGATCTGAAAAAGTAATGAAACACAATCTAAATTCTTCATCAAAGGATGTAGAGATTTATTTTGAAGAAGATGAGACTTTTAGTGTTTACTCTTACAAAACAAAAACAGATAAATATATAGTTATAGGATCTAGTGCAACTCTTTCACAAGAATTTAGATACTTAGATGCTAATAATCCTGATGGTGATTTCAAAATTTTTCAAGAAAGAATAAATGGACTTGAATATTCAATTTCTCATTATAATGATAAATGGTATATAAGGACCAACAAGGATGGAGCCACAAACTTTAAACTCATGGTATGTGGTGAAAATAATACAAGCTCTAGTAATTGGAAAGACTATATTCCACATAGGGAGGATGTTCTATTTGAGGACATTGAAATTTTCAAAAATCACATGGTAGTGACAGAAAGAGAAAGTGGTTTAAGGAAAGTAGAAATTAGACCTTGGGATGGAGGAAAAAGTCATTACATCCAATTTAATGATGAGGCTTATTCGGTTTATTCAAGTACAAATGTAGAAATTGATTCTGAAAAATTCAGATATAGTTATTCCTCTATGACAACACCTAATTCAGTTATTGAATATGACATGAATACAAAAGAAACAGATATACTGAAAGAGTTAGAGGTACTTGGAGGTACTTTTGATAAGAATAACTATGTAAGTAGAAGAGTATGGGCTCCTTCGAGAGATGGAAAACAAGTTCCTATATCATTAGTATATAGAAAAGATTTATTTAATAATGGTGAAAATCCACTTTTACTTTATGGTTACGGATCATATGGAATAACTAATAACGCTAGCTTTAGTTCAGTTAGACTAAGTCTTCTAGATAGAGGATTTGTTTATGCGATTGCCCACATTAGAGGAAGCCAATATTTGGGAAGAGGTTGGTATGATGACGGCAAGATGTTCAAAAAGAAAAATACATTTAATGATTTTATCGATAGCGGAAAATTTTTAATCAAAGAAGGGTTTTCTCATAAAGACAAACTATTTGCAATGGGTGGGAGTGCAGGTGGATTATTAATGGGAGCTGTAGCAAATATGGCACCAGAACTATTCCGAGGAATTGTAGCTGGAGTACCTTTTGTTGATGTTGTAACAACGATGCTTGATGACGACATACCGTTAACTACTTTTGAATATGATGAGTGGGGAAATCCAAATAATAAAGACTCTTATGATTATATGTTGTCTTATTCACCTTATGATCAGGTAGAAGAAAAAGATTACCCTGCAATTTTTATAACTACAGGATATCATGATTCTCAGGTTCAATATTTTGAACCGGCAAAATGGATTGCAAGACTTAGAGACAGAAGAACTAATAAGGAACCACTTCTTATGTATTGTAATATGGATGCTGGGCATGGAGGAGCTTCTGGTAGATTTGAAGCATATAAAGAAACTGCAATGGAATATGCATTTTTTATATCACTATTAGACAACTAAACATGAATAAATTATTTCAACTGTTTTTATTGGCTACCATTATCTCGTCTTGTAATCAAAAAGAAGTACCACCTAACATAATTTTTATTATGTCTGATGATCATGCTTTTCAGGCAGTAAGTGCATACGGACACAATTTAAATAATACACCTAATATTGATAGAATAGCTGAGGAAGGCGCAATTTTTAATAAAGGGTTTGTAACCAATTCAATTTGTGCACCAAGTAGAGCTGTGATGCTTACCGGTAAACATAGCTTTGTTAATGGTAAAGTAGATAATGTTCAACCTTTTAATTGGGACCAACCAAATTTTGCAAAAAATTTACAAAATGCTGGGTATGAAACTGCTTTGATTGGGAAGATTCATCTTAGAGGAGAACCTCAAGGATTTGACCACTGGTCTGTACTACCAGGACAAGGTCATTACTACAATCCAAAATTTATAGAAAACGGAGATACTATTCAAATTGAAGGACATGTAACTCCGATAACTACAAATATGACTTTAGACTGGCTCAACAACAAAAGGAATAAAGACAAACCTTTTCTTCTACTTTACCATCAAAAAGCACCACACAGAAACTGGATGACAGAAGAAAAATATCTAACTCTATTTGATGATAAAACCTTTGACCCTCCTGCTAATTACGTTGATAGCTATGAGGGTATGGGAACAGCTGCTAGAGAACAAGAAATGCAAATTGATGGTCACGCAGTTTGGGGTCACGATTTTAAATTTTTGACTAACCCAATAACTGGCGAAAAAACAAATTTTAATAGGGAATTAAATAGACTTACTGATGATCAAAGAGAAAAATGGCTCGCAGCATACACACCAAAAAATAATGCATTAAGAGAGGCAAATCTTTCAGCTAAAGAATTAGGCATATGGAAATTTAACAGATATCTTAAGGACTATCTTAGAACAATTCAATCAATAGATGATGGTGTAGGAGATGTACTAAATTTTCTTGATGAAAATAATTTATCTGAAAACACTATCGTAATTTATACATCAGATCAGGGATTCTATTTAGGAGAACACGGGTGGTTTGATAAGAGATTTATGTATGAAGAATCTTTAAGGACACCTATACTTATGAGATATCCAAAAGAGATAAAAAAAGGAACTCAAGTGGATGAATTAATTCAAAATCTAGATTTTGCTCCTACTTTTTTAGATTATGCTGATATAGAAATACCTGAAGATATGCAAGGAGAATCCTTTAGAAATATAGTTAATAATACAAAATCAGAATGGAGAGATGCAATTTATTATACTTACTATGAATATCCCTCTGTTCATATGGTCAAAAGACATTATGGGGTAAGGACTGATAGATATAAACTAATGCATTTCTATTTTGATATTGATGAGTGGGAAATGTACGACCTTCAAGAAGATCCATCTGAAATGAAAAATATCTACAATGATCCAGAATATAAAGAAATTAAAGAAATGATGCATAAACGTTTAACTGAGATGAGAGAAAAATATGGAGACTCTGACGAACTAAATCAGATGCATCTAGAAAGATATCTAGCATCTAGAAAAAGAGGAACTGGACCTAAAAAATAATTATTTTTTAAACCCAGGACCTTTTACAAACCTTCCTGAATATTTATTTGTATGCTCACCATTTAAAAGAACAGGTACTCCATTTACAAGTACATGGTTTACTCCCTCAGAAAACTGTAAAGGTTCTTCAAATGTAGCATTGTCATTAACTTTCTCTGCATTGAAAATAACAACATCTGCAAAGTAATTTTCTTTAAGCAAACCTCTATCATTTAGTTTTAAGTTTTTAGCTGGATAACTGGTTAATCTTCTAATTCCTTCCTCTAATGGAAAAAGATTCTCATCTCTAGAATACTTTCCTAGAACTCTTATGAAACTTCCAAAAGCTCTTGGGTGTGTTCTAAAACTTTTTGAAATATCACTATATACTCCAGCATCTGAACAGAACGATACCCATGGCAACTGTATTTTTTTTCTGATGTTATCTTCAGACATACTAAAGTATATACACTGTATTCTATGATCATCCTCAATTACCATATCGACTATAGCCTCCTCAGGTGATTGACCTCTCATCTTAGCAGCTTCTGCTACGGTTTTAGCTAAATATTTTTTTGACATTTCTGAAGTCTTAAATCCAACCATTAGTATATCTTCTGGTGGTTGCTCAGAAAGTTGTTGTCTTATATCATTCAATAATCTTGGTCTAACTTTCGGATCCTTCATCCTTTCTATCCATGCATTATGACCGCCTTCTTGAACCCAAGTTGGAATGACGCCTGTCAATCCAGTAGAACTCGCATTGTAAGTATATATATCAGCAGTAATTTCTAGGCCCTCAGCTCTAACTTCTTCTACTCTTTTTATAACCTCATCTAACTTATACCAATTTGGCTCTCTTGATGCTTTTAGGTGATATATTTCTGCTGGGATATCTGCCTCTCTTGCTATTGTAATTAATTCCTCTAAAGCCTCCAATAATGTTTTTCCTTCATTTCTCATATGAGAAATGTACATTCCTCCATGTTCAGAAGCTGATTTAGACAATTCAATAAGTTCATTAGTAGAAGCATAATCTCCTGGAGCATAAATAAGAGATGAGCCTATACCCATAGCCCCTTCCTCCATAGATTTCTTAACAATCGCTTTCATTCTTTTCATTTCAGAATCACTAGCATCTCTATTTTCATATCCTACCTCTAATATTCGAGTAGTTGCTGCACCAAGAAAAGAAGCAACATTTACTGATACACCACTCTGCTCAAGTTTATTCATAGCATCACCAAAAGAAATTAATTTTCCATCTTCATAATAAGGGCCCGGAGATCTTCCCTCCCCAAAAATTTCTAATGTAACACCTTGCATTAAATCTGATAAAGCCCTTCCATCTTCCATCAAAGTACCATAACCCCAGCTAAGCATATTTATAAAACCCGGAGAGACTGAAAGACCTGTTGCATCAATAGTTGTATCAGATTCAAAAATTCTATTTTCGCCTACATACACTATTCTGTCTCCTCTTATTCCAATAGATCCAAGATATGGCTTTTCACCTGAACCATCATAAATTGTACCATTATATATTACAATGTCTGCGGTTATTGGTTCAGAATATTTGTTTTCACATGATAAAATGAAAAACGAGAGAAGTGTTAAAAAAGAAAGATATTTTTTCATACATTTAATAATTAATTATTATGACAATAATATAATTTTTATGTTATCTCTCACTAAAAAATTTGTCTTTATTTTTTTTATCTTGATTTTACTACCCTTAATATCATTATCACAAAATAGACAAAATAAATATTACAACCCTTTTAGATTTTCGGTTTCTGGATTAACAAAATTTGTAGTAGGTCCCAATGATCACTCTAATAGTAAGTATTTGTTTGATAATGGACTTGGTCTATTAGGAGAGTTAATATATACATTAGATCCAAAAGCAAAATATGAGATCTCCATTGAAGCTGGAATCATGAAAACTTTTTCTACTCCAGACAATTCGTCAACAGAAAAACCTTTAATACCTATAAGTATCAATGCTTACTATTACTTTTTTGATGAAGAATTCTCACCTTTTATTGGGGTCAGTATTGGAGCTGAATATTTACATAACTCTAATAAATATTTATTAGAACGTATATTTAAAGGTGTGATAGGAATATCTAATAATAACTTAAAAGTATTTGGTAGGTGGGGTGTATTAAAGTCAGGTGATTATTCAATTGAAATTGGTATAGGTTATTCATTTAAGGAAAGACCCTGTGGGTGTTTTCCACAATCAAAATAGATTATTTTTTTGTAGGATACGTTTTAATAAAAATTATTATACCTAGTATAATCATAGGAATACTTAGCCACTGCCCCATATTAAGCGGTATGTCTGATTCCCAATCTACCTGATTTTCTTTAAGCATTTCATCTAAAATTCTTAAAGACCAAAGTGCAATCATAAAAATAGAAAATATAAATCCATCCTTTAATGCTCCTCTTCTAAAATACCATAAACTTAATAGAGAGATAAATAATAATAAACAATAAAAAGCCTCATACATTTGTGCAGGATGACGAGGGATTCCTATAGTATAAATCTCCGCATAATACGTATCTCCATTTTTGAAAATCTTATATTCTAAATCTTGACTAGGTTCATGATATATATGATTTCTGATTCCTTCATAACCGATTAAATAGCTTTTTACATTGGATTTATAATAATTATTTTCAGAAAACTCATCTAAACCAACGTCAGATCCATATTTAAGTCTAATTGTAATAGGAACTCCATTCTCAGAGAACTCAGAATTCCTTTTATGAAAAGAAATTTCTTCAACTCTTCCATCAAATCTATATTTTAAGATATCATTTACTGTCCTTACAAATACTACGCCATTTTCATTATTTGTTGGAAGACCTAGAATTTCAGAGTTCATAAAATTTCCAGTCCTAATAAATGCACCAGCTAAACATACAACTATAACAATTCTATCCATCACCCAAAAAAATGATTCATTCACTTTCTTTGAATAAATAATCATTCCCAATATTATTGATATTGCAGCGCCATGACTTGCAAGGCCACCTTCCCATATATATAAAATTTTTAATGGATTTGACAGATAATAAACTGGGTCATAAAAAAGACAATGCCCTAGCCTTGCACCAATTATGGTTGAAATTACCATATACAATGTTAATCTTTCCACCTCTTCAGGATCTCTTCCATCTAACTTATAGATCCATCTCATAATATAAGAGCCAATTAAAAACCCACCGGCAAATAAAAGGCCGTACCATCTTGGTGGAAACCCTGAAATAATTTCAGGATTAGCATTCCAAATAATATATAAAATATCAATCATAAAATAAATTTAGAACTATAATGTTATCATAAGAATAATAGCATAAAAAATTTTGATAAATTCTATTATCTAAAGTTTCCAAAAAACTGGTGTCAATATCAATAAAAAAGTAAGTAACTCAAGTCTTCCAATCAACATTAATAATGACAAAAAATATTTTCCTGCGTTTGGTATTGTACTAAAATTTCCAGTAGGGCCTACATCTCCAATTCCAGGGCCTACATTTCCTAGAGTAGCAGCTACTGATCCGATTGCTGTCATAAAGTCTACACCTAATATTGTCATAACAATAGAACCTATTGAAAATATTACAACATATAACATCATGAAAGCTAATATATTTGTAACTACACTTTGTGGCACTTTATTATTATTAAACCTTAAGGGGAATACTCCTGATTGATGTAACTGTTTTTTTAATTCTATATAACTATTTTTTAAAAGAATAACATGTCTTACTAGTTTAATTCCACCAGAAGTCGATCCAGCAGAAGCACCAAAAAACATTAAAATAAAAAATAGAATAGTGATAAATTCAGTCCATCCAGTAAAATCAACCGTTGTAAAACCCGTTGTAGTTAAAATTGACACAACACTAAAAAGTGCAGACCTAAAAGTTTCTTCTGCATAAGAGCTATCTATTAAATATAATGTCATAAATACAATAGATGTCAATACGAGTATAAATGATGTATATATTCTAAATTCTTCATTATTAAATACCTTTTTAAAATTTAATTTAATAGCAAAATATGTTAACGTAAAGTTTGTAGCTGATATGAACATAAACAAAATAATAGTATACTGAATTAAAGGAGATTCGAAATAACCAATACTAGCATTTTTAGTAGAAAAACCACCAGTAGCGAAGGTAGTCATCGCATGATTTACAGCTTCAAAAGAATTCATACCCTCTGCCCATAAAATAAAGAATAATAAAACTGTGAATGATATATATATCTGCCATAATCTTATAGCAGTTTCTTTTATTCTGGGTTGTAACTTATCTACTGATACTCCAGGAGCTTCAGCAACAAATAATTGCATGCCACCAATACCTAAAAAAGGTAAAATAGCAACTGCTAAAACAATAATCCCCATGCCACCAATCCACTGAGTCAAACTCCTCCAATATAAAATCCCATGATCTAAAATTTCAATATCATTTAATATAGTTGCACCAGTAGTAGTATACCCTGAAACAGTCTCAAAAAACGCATCGTGGATATTTGGAATCTGACCTGTTAGTAAATAAGGTAACATTCCAAAAAAAGACATAAATATCCAACTTGAAATAACAATTAAATAACCGTCTCTTTTTTTTAAGTCTTTGTTCTGATTATTTTTTGTGCGGTAATAAAGAAAAAACCCAACTGCTGAATTAATTAATGCCGATATTAAAATACCCTTCCAAGAACCTTCATTGTGATGCAATCCAAAAGGGACTGCTGTTAACATTAGAAATCCATTAATCATTAATAGAATTCCAATAATATTACTAATAACTTTTAAGTTGAATTTCATTTAAACATTGACTCTATAGTACTCTTTTTTTCTTTTTTTGTTACTATAATTACTCTATCCTCTTCTTCGAACTCAAATTTCCCTCTAGGAAAAAATGCTTTTTCCCCTCTAGTTAACCCCCCAACAATACTGTCTTTTGGGAAATTTAGATCCTTTAATTGAGCTCCTAAAACTTCTGCTCCTTCTTTAACCTCAACCTCAATTATTTCTGCATCAACACCTTTAAGTGTAGAATAATCTAAAAACTTATCCCCACTTATATATTTGAAAATGAAGTTTGCAGTTAAATATTTTATATTAATAGTTGTATTTAAACCCATATTCTGAGCTAGAGGAATAAAATCAATATTTTCAACTTGAGATATAGTTTTTTTAACTCCAGACTCTTTAGCTGCAAGTGATGCTAGAATATTCTTTTCTGTCTCGTATGATAATGCCAGAAATGCATCCATCTTATCAAGATCCTCTTCTTGCATTAAATCTATATTTGTTGCTGATCCATTGATTACCATTACATTTGATAACTCATCTGCAAACCTTTCACATTTTTCTATATCATCACAAACAAGTTTGATATTATATTTTTTTGAAAGATATTTAGCAGTCATATAAGCTAAGGGAGAACCCCCAAAAATCATTATATTATTTATTTCAAGGTTTTCTTTACCAGCAAGAGACAAGACTTTTTCAACCCCTTTATCTGATTCCGCAATAAAATATGCAGTATCTCCTTCTTTCAATATATTATGAGATCTAGGTATTATTGTTTCATTATGAATTTCATCTGTAATATCACGGACTATTGCAACTGGTGTATAGTTAGTATCAGGATTTAAATAAGTTGATTCTCCTAATGTTTTACCTTTTAATTCAGACTCGCCATCAATCATTATTCCCATCAGATGTAACAACCCTCCATCAAATTCAAGAGAATCGGTTACTGCAGATTCTTTTAATAGGGTTTTAATTTCATTTGCACCTAAAGCTTCTGGATAAATTACTTCATCTATTCCTAGAGAAGATAAATCAAAAGAATCTTTTCTTGGCAAAAGCTCAGAATTTGAGATTCTTGCAATACATTTTTTTACTCCAAATTTCTTTCCAAGTGTACAAGATAAAATATTGGTCTGTTGAGATGAGGTGACTGCAATTAAAAGATCTGCTTTTTTTGCACCAGCAATTTCAAGTGTTTTAATAGAAGTAACGTCTCCTTTTATGGTAGAGACGTCTAAATTGTGTGAGGCTTTTTCAAGCGCTTTTTTATCATGGTCAATTATGACTATACTATGAGATTCCTGTGCTAAAAGCTTTGATAGGTGAAATCCAACTTCACCTGTTCCCGCAATTATTATATTCATGTTTAAAATTTAATCGGGATACAAATATAAAAATTTGTTAACATATGTCTTATTTTAATTTTTTAAAATATTTTTTTGATAAAACATCAATTTTAGGAGCTAATATTAATGCAGAGATTAAAGTTGGGAATGCCATTATTCCATAAGATAAGTCTATTAGACTTATTACAAACCTTAGAGAAGAAACAGAACCCAGTACTATTAACCCCAAATAAATATATCTATAAACCCTCTTATTAGTCTCTCCAAATAAGAATGCCATACACCTTTCACCAAAAAAAGATAAACTGAAAAGAGTAGAAATTGCAAAAGATAATGTTGAAACAAGTAGAATATATGGACCAAAAATGGGCATAGAATCACTAAAAGCTTTAGCTACTATTTCAATACCAGCATAATTAAAATTCAACCAGGAATCAGTAACTAATATACAAATTGCAGTAAGAGTACAAACTACTATAGTATCAATAAACGGACCAATCATTGATACTAATCCCTCTTCAATTGGCTCTTCTGTTTTACTTGAAGCATGAATAATTGGAGCTGTTCCAATTCCAGCTTCATTAGAGAAAGAGGCTCTTCTTGCCCCAATTAAAATAATAGAACCTACAGAACCCCCCAAAACCGAATTAGCAGAAAAAGCATCTATTACAATGAGGTATATACTCGGTAGTACCATATCATAATGAATGATCATCAAATAAATTACTGAAACCATATAAACAATTACCATTACAGGAGCTAATCTACTAGCAACCATCCCAATCCTTTTTATTCCTCCAAAAATCACTAATGAAACTAAAAATGATAAAATAAAACCTAATGTTAAATCACTAGAAAACTTATTGCCAAATAAAAAATTATCTTTTATAATAACAGAGTTTATAACTTCAATTATTTGATTTGATTGAAAAATTGGAGATACTCCCAATAGGCCAAAGAAACAAAATATTAAAGCTAGAGGTTTCCACTTTTCTCCTAAGCCATTTAAAATTACAAACATTGGACCACCATAATTTTTATTATTATAGTTTTTCCTATATAGTACAGATAAAGAGCAAGTGTAAAATTTTGTAATCATTCCTAAAAAAGCAGTAATCCACATCCAAAAGATTGCACCAGGTCCACCAATAGAAATTGCAACGGCAACACCACTAATATTTCCCATACCTACTATTCCTGCAATTTGACTTGATACACTTTCAAAAGAACTTATTCCCTTAAGAGATGTTTTTTTGTTTATTGATAATTTTAGAGCATGAGTAAAATAATAAATTGGTGCAAATCTAGACCTTATAGAAAAATAAATCCCACTTCCCAATAATAGGGTAACTAATACTGGTCCATTCCATAAAAAATCTGCGGCCCATATTATAAATTCCGAAAAAGATGATATGAAATTCATTAATCAAAGAAAGAATTAACAAATTCGCCTTTATGAAAAAGTTTTAAGTCTCCTATCTTCTCTCCAACACCTATATATTTAATTGGAATTTTAAATTGATCAGTTATACCAATAACTACTCCTCCCTTAGCCGTACCATCCAACTTTGTAATTGTAATAGAATTTACATCAGTTGCTTTGGTAAATTCTTCAGCTTGGACAAAAGCATTTTGACCTGTACTTCCGTCTAAAATCAACATGACTTCATGTGGGGCATCCTCTTTAAACTTTTGGACTACCCTTTTAATCTTAGATAGCTCATTCATTAAATTTAATTTTGTGTGAAGTCTTCCAGCTGTATCAATTATAACAACATCATAATTTTCTTCAACTGCCTTTTTAACAGTATCATAAGCAACCGATGCTGGATCAGTATTCATACCATGTGACACAACATCTACTCCCACCTTTTTTCCCCACATTAAAATTTGATCAACTGCTGCTGCTCTAAATGTATCAGCTGCACCAATAAGTACATTCAATCCACCCTCTTTAAACTGAGCAGCTAACTTACCAATAGTTGTAGTTTTACCAACACCATTAACACCAACAACCAAAATAACATACGGTACAGCATCTTCCGAGACATCGAAAGCATCTAAATCAGAACTGTTTTCAGCAAGAATTTTTACTATCTCATCCTTCAATAAATTATTTAATTCATTAATGCTTGTATATTTTTCTTTTGATACTCTCTCCTCTATTCTTTCAATAATCTTAACTGTTGTCTCTACACCAACATCAGATGTTATTAAAACTTCTTCTAGATCATCAAGTACGTCATCATCGATTTTAGATTTGCCAATTATTGCGGATTTTAATTTTGAAAAAAAG
>CACPJB010000011.1 GCA_902634135.1 uncultured Marinoscillum sp.
AGATGTTTTGAGTTTGTCATGCCGTATTCATTAATAATGCCTGACAGTTCTGTAATTACAATATCAGAAGAGGGTGATATAGAAAAAATAAGAACATGGTATGAAGAAAATCCAAAATCAGATAAAAGACCAAAAGTAGAATTCCCAGTTACTATTTATCTTTTAGATGTAGAGGAAGAGGATACACTTACTCTAACATCACCTGAAGATTTAAAAGAGGTGATGGAATTTTGTAATGGAGAAAAAGGAAAAGATAAAGGAAAAGATAAAGGAAAAGATAAAGGAAAACATAAAGGAAAAGGAAAAAAAGATTGGTGTAAGAAATTAGAAATTTCCGAAATAGATGATTGTATTAAAGATTATGTTGATTCAAACTTCCCTAATGATGAAATTGTTCATGCTAGAACCATTGTAACAAAAGATGATATTACTATACATATTGTCAAATTATCAGAAAATGGAATCTTAAAGTTTGGAGAAGATTGTGAATTTATCGATTGATTCTTCAATAACTTGGAAATGTAAATCAACCTGGAAAAAAGCTTCAATAAATACTTTTTGGTGTCTTTTAGGGTGTTCTATTGGTGATTTTGGTACAATCTTATTTTTTCAGTATTCTTCATATTCATTAGCTACTGAATATATAATGTTATTGGCGATAATTAACGGAATATTAACCTCTATAGCTTTGGAAACAGTTATATTGAGTTTAACTCAGCCATTGAAATTAGCTTTCAAAACTGCTGTAGGAATGTCTTTAATAAGTATGATTTCAATGGAATTAGCTATGAATACTGTTGATTATGTTATAACAGGTGGAGCTATGATAAATATCTATGTTATTTTACCAATGCTTTTTGCTGGTTTTATAACTCCTCTACCATATAATTATTATAGGTTAAAAAAATTTAATCAATCTTGTCACTGATTTTTTACATATTATAATTCAATAATTTCAAATGCAAACCCTCCACCTGGTGCGAGATTAATATTTATTGTATCTTCTGATTTAATTTTTTGCTGTCTAATTTGATATTTCATAGGATTATATTTCCAATGAGTATCTTCTGTATCAGTGTACATAACTAACTTATAATCTTTTTTCATATCTAGGAATGAAAAATTTATTTTTAAATTTCTTTCATTTTCATTTGTTATACCACCTACATACCAGTTTCCGGAATTTTTATCTTTTCTTGCAATTGTAACATATTCTCTAAATTCACTATCTAAAATTATTCTTTCTGACCAATCTACTGGAACATTTTTAATAAATTCAAATGCTTCGAGATGTTTTGAATAATGTTTTGGAAGATCTGCAGCCATTTGCATAGGAGAATAGTATACAACATAAAGAGCAAGTTCTTTACCTATAGTAGATGGAACAATAGCTCCCTTGTCAATATTTTTAGTTTCAGGAGAGTCATATCTAAAATTATTTAATTGAAAAATTCCAGGAGTATAATCCATTGGACCGCTCAACATTCTAGTAAATGGAAGATCAGTAGCATGGTTTACTCCATTTGTCCAAAATCCATTAAACTCTTGTCCTTTTGCTCCCTCTCTAGAAATATAGTTTGGATATTTTCTTCTAAGTCCAGTATCTTTTATAGGTTCATGAGTTATAATATTAAGTTTATATTTTGCTGCTAATTCAATTACTTTTTGGAAATGGTTAACCATATATTGTCCATGATGCCATTCTCTATTAATATTTCCATTTTCATCAATTCTTTTAATATTTTTACTTACATCGTTAACGTAACCTGTTTTAATATTTTTGATACCATTTAAATTATAAAGTTTAAAAGCATCTTCGAGTTGATTTTCATAATTTTGAATCTGACCACCTGTTTCATGATGTCCAACTATAAAAATATCTTTTTTTGCACCATATTCCGATAACATTTCAATATCAAAATCATCAACTGATTCTGTAAAACTAAATGGAATCCCATTTCCTGAACAACACCATTCTGGATACCATCCTTTATTCCATCCTTCAACCAATAAACCATCAAATCCATGATCTGATGCAAAATCCATGTATTTTATTATTTTATCGTTGTTAGCTCCATGATTTTTAGAAGGCCACCAGGTAGATTCGTTTGTTCCAATCATTTCCCACCATACTCCCATGTATTTTCCTGGTTTCACCCATGAAAAATCTTTGTCTTCTTCTGGATCATCATTTAAATTTAAAATTAAGTTGGAGTTTAGTAGTCCAGATGAAGAATTTGATATTTGAATTGTTCTCCACGGAGAGTTAATTCCTTTATTAGATTTTACTTTTATTCCATCTGACCAGGGGTATAATTCAACTTCTAGTTTCCCTTCCCCCTTTGGAGCTATAGTCATGCTTGAATAATCAATCAAATTAGCTTCATGAATGCTTATGAATAAATTATTATCCTTTTTAATTGTTAATGGAGTATGAGCAGCATTAATACCTAAGGAATCATATGTTAGGTTCTCTACTTTTTTTGAGTAAAATTCTTTAGATATATCATCTACTGAAGAGTAGGCATACAAAAATTCATATCTTCTATATGAAAAAGCTGGAATCCACAATGCTGAATCTTTAGATGATAAATTAAATTCTGTTTTCTCGTCAACAATATAATAAGATGATATATGTTTTTGTGTAGGAACTTGGTATTTAAAAGCAATTCCATCATCAAAAACTCTAAAAGTTATATTTATTTTACTCTTATTATTTTCTAAGAAAATATTTAATTCATTATAATTATTTCTAATTATATTTTCTTCACCATAAAGAGGTGTCCAATTTTTATTAACATTCTCCTTATTTGAGCCAATAATTTTAAAATTTTCTATTAAATCAAATTCTTTAAAAGAAATTCCCATTCTTGAATTATTAATTACTTCTAAATTACTTTTATTTACAGAGTAATAAGGAATACCATTAATTAATTCAAATTTTAAATTTATTTTTTCGTCTGGTGATTTAATTGATAAGTATTTATTTTTATCACATGACATAATAATGAAAGCGGCTATTATAATTAATAATTTTTTCATAATACTTTGGTTTTTGTAAAGATAAATAAGACTTTTAATTTAAAGTAAGCTTGAATAATTGAAAATTAAAATTTTACTAATAATTCTGTCTTTTTTTGTTTTTGAAAATCACGGTTATTCTCAAAAATATCTTGAGCTTCGTAAAGCCTCCAGATTAAAATATTTTTCCTTTTACCCAGGTGAAAACATAAGATTTAAAATGTATGGAGATGAATATTTTACGAATTCTGTAATCACAGGTATTAGTGATAGTACTCTTAATTTTAATAATATTCAGATTCCAGTATCAAAAATAGAAATAATAGATATTAGAAATAAAACATCTAATATGAGTAAGTCATTAGGTTTGTTAATTTCAGGGGGATCATTAGCTTATTTTGCTATTGATTTTATAAATCTATCACTTGTACAAAAAGCAAATTATAAAGATGTAATTAACAATAAAACATTAATAAATTGTAGTATTGGTATAGGAATTGGTGTTTTTGTTAGATTATTTGCAAAAAAAAAATATTTTAAAAGAAATAAACTAAATCGAATATGGATACAAGATATTCAGTGATTATTTTTTTATTTTTTTTATTTTCTTGCGACGATTTATCTTGTAGGTTTAATAAAGTTCCTGAAGCTCCATACCCTGATCCAGATAGAGTAGAGGAGTTTAAAACTAATGTAATTAATCAGATTACTTATGTATATGAATGTTTAGATAATGAAAAATATCCTAAACAATTTGTCGCTATTACGTATACTGTAGAGAAGACATTTGATCCAGATAAAAAAAATAATATAAATTGCTGGAATGAATCAGTCTACGTAAATCTAGGAAATTGTTAAAAATTAGATATTCTGTAATACTACTTATTGTATTTATAACTTTTTTAATGAGTTATTTAGTGACCAACTATGTTCAGTCTGATATATTAGAGTTATATGGTTATCCACTTATTTATATATTATGGATTTGGATTTTTGCTATACAGGTTGTTGTTTTTATTCCTTCTTTTATTTTTAAGACTGAGCATTACTATGACTTAACAGGAGGTATAACATTTATATCAACTATAATAATAGCTTTATTTATTAAGTATAGTGCAAATAGTGTTGATAATATATCATTATTATTAAGTTTAATGATAATAATTTGGGCTATACGTTTAAGTTTATTTTTATTTTATCGGGTTAAAAAATCTGGTGAGGATATTAGGTTCAAGAAGATTAAAGTTTCTTTTTCCTGGTTTTTAATGACATTTATGTTGCAAGGTATGTGGGTATTTACATGTCTTTTTCCCGCAATAATTGTTATTTCATCAATTAATTCAGAATTAAATTATTTTGCTTTTTCTGGAATATTTTTATGGATTTTTGGATTTGTATTTGAAATAATTGCTGATAATCAAAAATCTACTTTTAATAAGAATAATAAGGGAAAATTTATTTCTTCAGGTCTTTGGTCATTAACAAGGCACCCAAACTATTTTGGTGAATTTGTTTTATGGTTAGGGATTTCAGTTGTATCAATTGGATATTTAGATAGTTTAGAATATATAGTTTTTATAACACCTGTTTTTGTTTATTTACTATTAACTAAAGTAAGTGGAATTAATTTGCTTGAAGAAATTGGTAATAAAAGGTGGGGAAATAATAAAGATTATAAAGAATATAAGAAAAATACACCTTTATTCTTTCCTAAAATCTTTTAGTTACTAGTTTTAATTAATATAATGCCATCCCTACCATCAGCCCCATATATACTTAATTCAGAGGCACTTTTTAATAATTTTATGCTTTCAATATTAATTGGTTGAACAAGTTGGTATGCTGATGAATAATTGCCAACTCTTATACCATTAACATAAAACAAAACTTCTTGATAATACATTATACTTGTTTGACCTCTTAAATAGACTTGAGCATTTCTTTCATCTGATCCACTAATTCTTAATCCTGGTAATGACCTCAATCTATCTAGTAAACTTAATGTAGTTTGAGTTTTATTATCAGATGAATTTGATGAATTACTTACTTGACATGAGATAGAAAAAACTAATAATGTTATTAAAATAAAATTTTTCATATGTAATATTATTTAGTATCAATTAAAATTACACCACCTGATCCATTAAATCCATAAAAAGCAATATTACTTGCATCTCTTAATATAGTTATATTTTTAATATCTGTTGGATTTAAAATTTTAGAAACTTGGGAATAATTTCCAACTTGTATGCCATTTAATATAAATAATATTTCTTTTTGATTATTTATACTACTTACTCCTCTAGTGTAAACTTTAGCATTTTCTCCTGATCCTTCTATATAAATTCCAGGGTGAGTTCTTATTCTATTTAATAAGCTAATATTTCCAGTATTAATTACTTCTATCTCATTTGCATTAAAAGATTTTATGTTTTTTTTATTGATGTTACAACTAATTATTAGACTAAATACAGAAAATAAAATTATAAATTTCAAGCCTTATATTTTTTTTTTATTTCAATAAATAAGATTGCAATAAATAATAATAAAAGTATATAATTTGATGCTAGAATAATTTTATTGCCAATTTTATATGGAGAAGGATTAAACTTCATTTCTATTATACTTTTTCCTTTATTTAATTCTAAACCTCTTAGTATATAATTAACTCTTAATAAACTTTGATTCTCATTATTTACTTTTACTTCCCATCCGTATGGGTAATATATTTCAGAAAATACAATAAAAGCATCAGAAGAGTTATATGCATCATAAACAATTTTATTAGGACTATATTCAATCAATTTGATTGTACCTTCTTGTGAATATGATTTTTCTGTATTATCTATTTTGAACTTTTCCTGATCTATAATTGCTTGATTTTTTGAATTAAAATTAAATAAAGTATTTAGCTCCTCTAATGCTGAATTAGTAGGTATTAAGTTTTTAATAAACCATGCTTTTCCATTTGAATATTTATTTTCAATAACATTATTTCTTTCATCACCGAACTTAAAGTAACCTACATTAAGCATATTTAAGATATTTAAATCATTAAAATCTCTAATACCATTTTGTACTTTTTCAACCAGATTATTTCTTTCTTCAATAATATTTCTTTCTATTAAATCTTGATATCTTCTGATTTTAGCTCCGTGATATCCACCTATAGACGAATGATAATAAGAGGTTTTAGCCTCATTAAATGGATTTTGAAGATTAAATACTCTCTTTCTATCTATATTATTTTCTAGAATAAACTGATCAGATTCACTAATAATTAGCTCATTCTCATTTTTGGAGATAAATGTACAATCTCCATATAGTTCACAACTTTTATCCTTCTTTAGTAGATTATTATTAACTCTTGTGTGATCAACTACAATAAATATAATTAAGGATATTAGGACGATGCTTTTATTAATTTTTTTGTAGTAGAGTCCTAAACATAAAAAGAAGAAAAGTATAGTTATAGATGAACCAAATATTAAGTCTGAAACTAATAAACTTTTCCTGTCTAGAATTAAAGCGTCAAGAAACCAGCTTGGAAAATTTTGAAAGTTTGAGTCTACTGCACCAGAAAAACTTATCACAAATGTTGACAGAAATAATGAAACGTACACTCCAATAGTTATATAAAATGCCTTAAAAAGATTTGATTTATGTTTTGATATATCTTTAAGTACTCTTTCTAATGTTAATGAAGAAAATAGGACAACAGAAAATATTGAAATTAAAATTATGAATGTTACAGATCTAAACTTGTTATAACCTGGTAAATAATCAAAAAATAAATTATTTATAAAACTCATATTACTACCCATACTTAGTATAACACTGAGAATGAGAAGATATAGTATCCAAATTTTTTCTATTTTTCTCTTAAATGTTAAAATCCCTAATACAAGTAGAAATAAGCATATAGATCCAGCAAAATAGGGGGCTGTTAATGGTTGTTCACCCCAGTAAGTAGGTACATTTCTTAACTGATTATTTATTTGAACTGTGCTAACATTATTTTTCCTTAAAGCCTTGCCAAGATTTGAGTCTCTTTTTAATGTCTGTCTGCTTGAACCACCTAATATATTTGGAATAAAAAGAGTCAAAGGCTCAAAAAAACCATTACTGTATTGAAATGCATAATTTTTATCAAGTCCTGTTACATCTGATGATAGTTCTGATTTACCTCTAATTGATACATCTGAATATTCTAGTATAGCCCAGATTTCACCAAAGAAGGTACCCACAGCAAGTAATGCTGCTAATATTAATACACTAATTCTTCTAGCGAAATACTTTAATTTATTTTTTAAGTAATAATATATTAAGTTACCACTACCATAAAAAATTAAAATTATAAGAGTGTAGTAAGTTATTTGGAGGTGATTTAATCTAAGTTGTAACGCTAAAGCAACAGCTGTAATGATAAATCCTAAATTTCTATTTCTATTTATACATAAGTGGACGCCTCCAATGATAAGGGGTAACAAAGCTGCCGTGCCTATTCTTGCGTTATGTCCTGCTGAAATACCAATTATCATGTAAGATGATAATGTGAAGGCGATAGATCCAAATAAAGCAATTTCAGGTCTTACCTTAAAACAAAGTAACATTATGTAGAATGAGAGAAAAGAGATAATAATATTGCTAACGGGATGTGGAAAGAATAAACTATATATTTTATGTATATAGAACACTACCTGATTACTCCATTTAACATCAATCAAATAAGCAGGCATTCCTGAAAACATAGAATTTGACCAAAGTGCTTCTTCATTATTTTTTTTTCTAAATTCAATAGTTTCATTTGCTGAGTATTTCCATTGCTCAATGTCATGTTGTTTTATACTTTTATTTTCAAAAAAAATTGGATTGAAAATAAAAATAGTTAATGAAATAAATACAGCTAAAGATATTATATGTTTATATAGGACCTTCATATTAATTAATGATTGTTGAAATATAAATACTATTCGTTAAATAAATTAATCATTGTATCCTTTAATTATTATTTTTGTAATATATGTTTGAAAATCTTAGCAATAAATTAGATAGGGCCTTTAAAGTTTTAAAAGGACAGGGTAGAATCACTGAAATAAATGTAGCTTCAACAATTAAGGAAATAAGAAGAGCTCTTATTGATGCAGATGTAAGCTATAAAGTAGCTAAAGAGATAACCTCTAAAATAAAAGATGAAGCCATGGGGCAGAATGTTCTTATTTCTGTATCCCCGGGTCAACTACTTACAAAAATTGTTGCTGATGAATTAACAGATCTAATGGGAGGTGAGTCTGCTGATATTTCTCTTGATGGAAATCCTAATATTATATTACTGTCAGGTCTTCAGGGTTCAGGAAAAACAACTTTTACCGGAAAATTAGGAAGGTTTTTAACAAAAAAGGGTAAGAAAACACTATTTGTTGCTTGTGATGTATATAGACCTGCTGCAATTGAACAACTTCATGTAATCGGAGAAGATCTTAAAATTGAAGTTTTTTCAGATCCTAAATCAAAATCACCACTTAATATTGCAAAAAAAGCAATAAAGCATGCTAAATTAAATGGATTTAAATCAGTTATAATTGATACTGCTGGTAGATTAGCAATAGATGAAAAAATGATGGATGAAATAAAGAGTCTTAAAAAGACTTTGAAACCACACGAAACCCTTTTTGTTGTTGATTCAATGATTGGTCAAGATGCTGTTCTTACTGCAAAGACATTCAATGAAGCTATTGATTATGATGGAGTAGTTTTAACAAAATTAGATGGTGATTCTAGAGGAGGGGCAGCTCTATCAATTAGAAAAGTAGTGGATAAGCCAATTAAATTTATAAGTACCGGAGAAAAGATGGATGCTTTAGATGTTTTTCATCCAGATAGAATGGCTAAAAGAATTTTAGGGATGGGTGATGTTATTAGTTTAGTTGAAAGGGCTCAACAAAATTTTGATGAAGAGGAAGCAAGGAAACTTCAAAAAAAAATGTTTGAAAATACTTTTGGTTTAGATGATTTCTTAAGTCAAATCCAAAAAATTAAGAAAATGGGAAATTTAAAAGATTTAATTGGCATGATGCCTGGAGTTTCTTCTAAAGTTAAAGATCTTGATGTAGATGATGAATCTTTTAAGCCTATTGAATCTATTATATATTCAATGACTCCAACTGAAAGAAAAAATCCAGATATTTTGAATGGATCTAGAAAAAAAAGAATTGCATCAGGTAGTGGTACATCTGTTCAAGAAATTAATCAATTGGTTAAACAATTTAATCAGATGAAGAAAATGATGAAAATGATGAAGAAGTCTGGCCCTTCTGGTATGATGTCTGCTCTTGGATTAAATGAAAAGTAGTTAGTTATTTATACATTACACTTTTTACAGCTTTCATTGCTTTATCAACATTTGGTGTAATTTGTTTAATTAGGGTAGGAGCATAGTGAAAAGGTACATCCTCACATGTAATTCTATTAACTGGGGCATCTAAATAATCAAAAGCAAATCTTTGAATATGATGACTAATTTCAGATGATATTGAAGCTAATGGCCATGCTTCTTCAATAATTACAAGTCTATTTGTTTTTTTTACAGAATTAACAATACTTTCATAATCTATGGGTCTTACTGATCTTAAATCAATTAATTCAATATTAATATTTTCCTTTTTTGCAGCTTCGTGAGTTTTTTCAGCTACTTTCATCATTTTTCCAAAAGATACTAAGGTGACATCATCACCTTTGTGAACAATTTTTGATTTTCCTATAGGTATAACATATTCTTCTTCAGGAACAAATCCTTTATCTCCATACATAAGTTCTGATTCCATAAAAATTACAGGGTCATCATCTCTAATTGAAGTTTTTAATAATCCTTTTGCATCGTAAGGATTTGAAGGAACAACAACTTTTAAGCCAGGTGTATTTGCATACCAATTTTCAAAATTTTGAGAATGCTGAGCACCTAATTGTCCCGCATTACCAGTTGGTCCTCTAAAAACTATTGGTATATTAAATTGACCACCTGACATTTGATACATTTTTGCAGCTCCATTAATAATTTGATCTATGGCGACAAGAGAAAAATTAAATGTCATGAATTCTACAATGGGTCTAAGACCGTTCATTGCAGAACCAATTCCAATACCACTAAAACCAGTTTCTGCGATAGGTGTATCAATTACTCTTTCTGGTCCGAATTCATCTAACATACCGAGGCTCACTTTATAGGCACCATTATATTCTGCTACCTCTTCTCCAATCAGATATACATCTTCATCTGACCTCATCTCTTCTACCATTGCCTCTCGTAAAGCCTCTCTAAATTGAATTTCTCTCATTGATGCAAAAATAAAAAAAGGCCTCAATAATGAGGCCTTTTCTTTAAAAAATATTAGATATTTTATTTTAATTCATCGCTGCTTTAACTGCATCAGAATAATTAATAAATTCAACATCAAGAGCAGCCTTATTTTTTAAATCATAATCAGATTCTCCAGCAAATGCTTTTCTAAGATTATCAGTTAGTGATTCAGATTTTCCTTCTCTTGCATCACAGATAGCAACTAAATAATACCAATCACCAGGAACAGGAGACCAGCTTTCAGGTAGTACAGAAGCAATCATGTCTAAATTACCTCTAGCAGAATTCACATCATCTAAAACTAAATTAGCAATAGTAGATCTAAATAGAGACCATATTTTAATCCATGTGTTCCAATTTTTCATTTGGCCTTCACCTTTTATATCAACCTTATTTAGATATTCAAGCGCAGCTTCATGATTTCCTAATGCAATTGCCACCGCACCTTGTGAGTTATAAAGAATATTTTGAACTATACTCACATCAGTTCCTATGTTTTCAGCTTTTGTAAGATATTCAGAAGCAGTATTAAAATCATATTTTAGAGCAGATGATGAAGCTAAATTCATGTAAGCTTCAATATTTTCTTCTTTGTTTAAAGAAATATTAAGTTGAGTTTCAGCATCCTCTAATAATTTAAGTTGTGCTTCAGATCCTTCTTCCTCTTCTTTTGCAAGTTGGACATGAATCATACCAAAATCGTTATGAGCTTTCCATGTTCCTCCCCATTTAACAGCAGCACCGTAAATAGCAGCTTTTTCTTTTAAATCAGGTGTTAATGTTGCTGAAAATAATAATTCGCCATGGGACAATGCTTCTGATGATGCTTCTCCAGAAACTATATTTTGTGCAATGGCTAATATTTCATTATTAGGCTTTTTCTCAATAACAGTTGTTACTTCTGTCCTTGCAGTTCTTAAATCAGGATAAACTTCTTTCATTAAAGTATTATAAAAGCTTAATTTGGATAAAGATTTTTCTTTATCAACAAAAGATCCTCCACCATTAATTATCGCGCCAATTTGAGATCTTTGATCAGATGTTAATGAATTTGATGCTCTTAATGCCCTTCTTAAAGCATTCCAATTTTCAACAACAGGAACTAGATCAAAACTAATTTCATTAGCATCATCTTTGTAATCGTATTTATCCATTTGAGTTCTATAGTACTTTTCAATTGTTGAAGCTCTTCTACCTGCAAGTGATTCATTAACTTTAGTTGATCCTTCTGGTGAATGAGCACCTGTTATATTAACCCCCTTTGTTATATTTTTTTCAGCTACAAATGCAGAGAATTGTTCTCCTCTATCACTTTTCTTTTCAGAACCTCTTAAATAAGAACTACCCTGGTTAAAATAAAAATCTAATGTGGTTACTTCAGTTTCTTCTGCATCTGTATAACCTGGATATGATCTAATAGCACCTATATTTTGAGCTTGGTTAAACCTTTGTGTTGAATTAACTCCATCGGCCACATTACTTGATTCAGTATCTAAATTCTTACCAGTAGTTACAACTTTTGCATTACCAATCACTGATAATTTTTGAGGATTATCTACCATGGAATTATCAAAAGGAATTGATAATGATTTAGATGCTTTACTAACTGTACTTGAGCTATTTGGATAGTCCGAAGCTTTAAATTCTAAAGAGCCTGCGTCTTTACCATCATACTCAAAATTAAGTGTATAACTCGTGCCTTTTGGTAACATTCCAACAGGAAGAGTTGTTTCTACATTAAAAACAACATTGCCACCTTTCATTAGAATAGGATCTGGATTTACATTTATTTGTTGTTGTTCAGATAATTGAATCATTTTTTTGAGTGGATTACACCCAGAAATCAATACCAGAACAACAAGAGATATTTTTAAAATATTAATATTTTTCATGTTTCTTTATTATTTAATCAATTTTAAGATTTAAGCTTAATTGACAAAAATACATATTTTTATCAATATTGGTAAAAAAAAATTATAAATCACTAAACCTTTTTTTAGCTTTTAGAAAATATTCAATTGGAATAATTTTATTGCTTTTTTCTAATTTATTAACAATTGTTTTTCTTTTAGTAATGATGAGTTTTGGAAATTTTTTTAAAAAATACAAATATGCTTTTAATACCGATAAAAACTTTATTAAAGACCTTTTCAAAATTAAAAACCTTATCGAAGCAATAAAATCAAATATAAATCTGATTGATAATTTTATAAATAAAGATTTTGTTTCTTCATTTTTTGCTATCATCAATAAATTATTTCTAAAGTTCAAATATGTCTTTTTACTACTTTCATAATTTAATGTACCTCCTCCTAAGTGATAAACTACACTTTCTGGATAACAATAATTAATGCAACCTTCAGCTTTTATTCTCCAACATAAATCAATCTCCTCCATATGTGCAAAGAAACTTTTGTCAAAACCACCAATTTTTTTAAAAATCTCATTTTTTACCATTATACAGGCTCCAGACGCCCAGAAGATTTCTTTATCATCATCATATTGTCCTATGTCTTTCTCTATATGATCAAAAATTCTACCTCTACAAAATGGATACCCAAGTAAATCTAGATACCCTCCACAAGCTCCAGCGTATTCAAATTTATTTTTTTCATTGTAAGACAATATTTTTGGTTGACATGCACCAATAAGTTTATTGTTTTCCATTTTTTTTAGCATTGGATTTAACCAATTTTTAGTTACTTCTACATCATTATTTAAAAGAACTAAATACTCAGAACTTATATTTTTTAAACCTTTATTATAACCTTCTGCAAAACCATAGTTTTTATTATGCTTAATTATATTGATTTCTGGATAATTAATTTTTATAAAACCAATAGAATTATCTGATGAGCAATTATCAATAATGTAAATATCCGATATATTTTTATCGCTACAATTAACTACAGATGGTAAAAACTTTTTTAGATAATTTTCCCCATTAAAATTAATTATAACAACTGCTACTTTTTTTATTGATCTAATCATTTAAATAGATTTCCCATGTCAAAACCAGGAATATTTGGAATAATTTCTCCTGTTTTTTCTTTCATATGATCTTTTATTTTTATATCAATATCATTTAATGCTTTATTTACAGCAGCAACTACTAAATCTTGTAGCATTTCTTTTTCATTTAAAATACTTTTATCGATATCTATTGATAAAATTTCTTTTTTTCCATTAACATGAACAGAAACTAGTCCTGCTCCTGATTCACTTTTTAATTCTATTGTATTAAGTTCATCTTTAATTTTTTTCATTTTTTCTTGGGCTTCTTTAATCTTCCCCATCATTTTCATCATATCAAACATAATTTTTGTTATTTAATTAAAATAAATTTTCCTGTAACATTAATATCATTATTGTCTTTTACAAAACTAATTTTATATACATAAGTATCTTGAATTATTTTTCTTTTATAAATACCATTCCAACCTATATTTATATCATTACTTTCAAAAATTTTTTCACCATATCTATTAAAAATAATCATTTTATAGTCTTTAACTGATGAAAATAAAGGTTTAAATATATCATTTAAACCATCATCATTTGGAGTAAATGCATTTGGAATAGGAATAGGATTAAAATTATTTTTACTTGTAATACATAATGTATTGGACATTGATTTTTTATTTTTATTGTATCCAACGACATTATAACAATATTCTTTGTTTTTAATTATTCCATTACTATCTAAAAATGAATTTTCATTATTGTACAATTTTTTTAATGGTTTATTATTTCTATAGATTTCCAAAGAATCAAATTCATTATTATAATTGAATTCTAATTTTATGCCATTTTTATTCTCAATTATATTTAAATATATTAGACATATCTCATCTATAACCTCAGAGTTTCCACAACCATAAGTCTTAATAATTTTTAAACATCTACTATTATAATTCTGATTTGTAATTTTAATATTAGAATATTGATAATATAGGAATGAGGGTGTAAAAAATATTGAGTCACTTTTATTATCAATTAGTATTTCATAATTAGAACTTTTTTCTGGATTATATGTTAGAAAAAAAAATCTTAAATCATTACTTAATTGAATTGAGTCAATTAAATCAGAAACTATATTTTCAACTGGAGAAATTTTAAAATCAAATTTAGAGCAGTTTACATCATTGTTATCAAATAAACCTACTACATATCCTTCTAATAAATTATTTTTGTCTAATAAATTGGAATAATTTATTTCATTAGTTCCAGTAATAAGATTTTGAACTACTTTTCCTTGAACAACAATATTATAACTATCATAATAATTGTTATTTATTATAATTTCCAGAGAATTATTATAACAATTTAATATGGTTATATCTAATTCTTTTGCATCTAATGCTTCAATTTCTATAATATCAATTTTCTCTACGCCATCTTGATTAATTGCTTGGGCAATAACAAACTTTCCAGGTGAATTATATGTATAGGAATTATCGTTAGATGGATTAAATACATTATTTGTTGTATTGAAATTAAAATCATATTGTATTACATTAACTGAAGAATCTAGATTTTCAGAAATTATTTCAACTTCAAGAGGAACACATCCCTTTTTAACATTTACTGAAAACCTACCTAATTCACTGGTTTGAGCTACTAAATAATTTGATAAAAAAAATAAAATAATATTTAATAAATAACGAAGCATCATTAGTTTATCTTGATACTTTTGAAATTATTTCATCAATAGATAAGTTTTTTTGAGTCCCATCTTTCATATTTTTCAATGTATATAATTTCGATTTAATTTCTTCTTCTCCAATAATTATAACGAAAGGAATATTATTTTTATTTGCATATTGAAGCTGTTTTTTAAGTTTATTGTTTTCAGAGTAAACATCAACTTTAATGTTTTTTTCTCTAAGTGTATTTGCTATTTCTAAAGATTTACCAATATAATTTTCAGATAAATAACTAATTAAAACATCATTTGATTGATCTAAATTATTTGGAAAAAGGTTTCTTTCCTCCATGATTTCATATATTCTCTCTATTCCAAAAGAAATTCCAACTCCTGAAATGTTTTTATAACCGAAAATTTCAGTAAGATCATCATATCTACCTCCACCACATATACTTCCCAAATTTTTATCTTTTAAAACAACTTCAAAAATTGATGAAGTATAATAAGATAAACCTCTTGCTAAACTTAAATCAAATTCAAATTTTGAAGTTAATTTCATTAATTTTTCAATTTCTAAAATACCTTCTTTACCAATTTTTGATTTTACTAAAACTTTTTTGATGTAATCTAATTTTTCTTGATTTGAACCCTTAAGTAACAAAATTTTATTAATCTGATTAATAGAATCTTTTGATAAATTAATTTTAACAAATTCTTGATTAATTTTTTCTAAACCAATTTTATCAATTTTGTCTATAATTATACAAAATTCATCGAATTTATTCTGAAAATTAAATACTTCTGAAATACCTGCAAGTATTTTTCTATTATTAACTTTTATTATAGAATCTTCAATTTGAAATTTATTAAAAACTGAAAAAACAAGATTAATTATTTCATTTTCACAAATAATTGATTTTGTTCCAATATAATCAACATCACATTGGTAAAACTCTCTATATCTTCCTCTTTGGGGTCTATCTGCTCTCCATACCTTTTGAATTTGATATCTTTTAAAGGGTAAAGTTATTTTATCTCTATTCATTGAGACAAATCTTGCGAATGGAACCGTAAGATCATATCTTAAGCCTTTCTTTGAAATTTTAGTTCTTATATTACTTATTGTTTTTATATCAGTTTTTTCAATACCTTCAGTAAAATTACCCGAATTAAGAATTCTAAAAATTAATTTATCTCCTTCATCACCATATTTTCCATTTAAAACTTCCATATTTTCAATTGAAGGAGTTTCAATAGCATTGAACCCATAAAGTGAAAATATATTTTTAATTGTGTTAAGAAGATAATCTCTTTTTAACATAACACTTGGACCAAAATCTCTAGTTCCCTTTGGTAATGATGGATTTATTTTTTTCACTTGTTTTAAATTTATTACAAAGCTAGCAAATGATTTACATTATTTTTTATTTAAATTGCGCCAATAATTAATTATATGGCAGTAACAAGATTAGAAAGAAAAGGTAGAAGAAACGTTTCTAAGGCAAAAAGAGCTAAACAAGTTATTAAAAGCCTTAACTCTAAACCTGTGATTAAAAATGTAGATGTTGAAGCAATAAAAAAGGAGTTTAGTAAAAAAACATCAAAAAAATAAATTTATCTAAGTTCAATAGCTTCTAAATTCTTAATTTTTTTATTCTCTATCTCAAATCTTACAATAGTTTTTATATTATGAAACCCTACTTTTCCACAAGCACCAGGGTTTATATACAATAAATCATATTTATTATCTCTCTTTATCTTCAAAATGTGACTATGGCCACAAATTAAAATATCAGGTTTATAATTTTTTATTAATTTTTTAGTTTTTGAATTATAATTTGGTGGACTACCTGCAATGTGAATAATAAGAAATTTTAAACTATCTATGGAAAAAAAAAGATATTCTTTAGTTTCTCTTCTTATTAAATCATTATCAATATTTCCATAGACGGCTCTAAGCTTTTTATTCCTTTCAAGTTTTTTTAAACAATTTAAATTACCTATGTCTCCAGAATGCCATATTTCATCACAGTTCTTAAAATATTTTACAATATCAGGATGGATAAAACTATGTGTGTCAGAGAGAAGACCAATCTTCATAAAATTAAAAATCTATTAATTATCAGAATTTTTAATTCTATTTTTAATTCTAGACCATATACTGTCTAATTTTTTGATTTGATCTTCATTAGCAATTTCACGAATTTTTCTCCAATGATTCATCCTTTCTTCATTTAGTGAAACTGCTATATCGTAATAATTATTCATGTTAACTATATTAGAATCATTATCTTCTGTTAAATCATCAATAATGATAAGATCAAATTTTCTTAATCTTCTTTCAATTTCTTTTTTCTTTGAGTGATATCTTTTGTATTCTTTTACAGCTAATTTTAATTGATCATCATTAAATTCAATTCTTTTTTTTAAATAATTCATCTCATTTCTGAATTCAGAACTATTTGAAATTCTAGACTTTTTACTATTAAAAATGAAATAGATATTAGATACTAGGAGAATTCCTATTATAAAATATTGTAGCTTATTCTTCATTAGAAGTGAAATTAATTATGTCATTTTTATTTGATTCAAAATAGACTTCATTTATATCTGCTGATAAGTTATTTAGGGTTTCATTATCATTATTTGTTATGAAAAAGATATTTAAAACTAAAAGAAATGAAACCAATATGATCAAAAAAGGTCTTTCGTATTTTAAATAAAAATTTTCTGAATTATTAATATATTCTAGTTTTGACGTTAGTCTACCATAAAAAAAAGGTTTTATATCTACCTGTTTTATATCATATACTGAATCTAAAATTTTTTTTATTCTTTTTTTCATAAAAGATTATTTAATATATAATTTAATGTAATCTCAAAAGATTTATTTTTCCACTCTTCACCTTCGATATTTGTAATATTTTTCAGACTTCTTAGTTTTTTAATTTGAACGGAAAGTCCATCATAAATCTCAAAACCAAAACCAAAGACAAAATTTGGATCATTTTCATTATAATATTTTTTCTCAAATTTAAAATATGCGGTTTGACTTGTTGGATTTGAGCTAATATTTGATGTATTAAAATCTTGAAGTATATGAATTTGTGGTCCTAAAAAAATATTAAATTTTTGATATTTAAAGTCTATAAGGATTGGAATTTGTAAATAAATGAGGTTATTATTAAATCTTGATTCATTAACATCTTCAATTATCACACCTTGTGATGAGTAATTAACTCCTGATTTAATTCCTATTTTTTTTTCAATAGTTTTATCATCTTCATCTGTTGATGATAAATCAAAATACAATTCAAGCATTAAACCTGCATTATAACCAGTATATGAATCTACTCTGTAAGCTAAACCTCCAATAGTATTAAGTTTGACACCAGTGGCTGCATATTTAATACCAGCTGTAACAGCACTATTTTCAGAATGTAAAGTTTGACTAGAAAACCCAGTCCCAACATTTAAACCTATATTGATTTTTTGCGAATAGCTTGAAAAGCTAAATAAGATTATAAAAACAAAAAATAGTTTATTAGTCATATTTATTAGATGTTAAAATTAATTATTTCTTGTCATTCAATTTTTTTTCAAGATATTTTTTTAAATTTTTTTTTGCTCTGAAAATTAACGATTCAATAGAAGATGTTGACTTTTTCATTACCTCGGATATTTTTTTATAAGATAATCCTTGTATATTTTTTAGAATATATGCGCTTTTTTGTTCTTCATTAAGAGAATTTATAGCTTCAAATAACATTTTACCTTCTTCTTTTTTTTCTAATATTATCCCTGGATGATTAAATACAGGTATATCTATGATTGATCCATCTTCTCTAAATAAATTAATAATTTTTGAAAACCTCTTTTTCCTTTTTTTAAATCTGATATGCTCATAGCATTTAGATAATGTTATTCTATATATCCACGTTGACAAACTTGATTTTTCTTTGAATTTATTTATTGATTTATAAATTTGTATGAACACCTCTTGGGTTAAGTCATCTGCTTCCTCAGTATTTTGAATTATAGAAACTGATATATTAAATATGAAATTTTTGTATTTATCAACTATAAACTTGAAAGCTTTTTCATCACGATCCCTTAAATTTTTTATTAATTTTTTTTCTTGCAAGGTTTTATTTGCATATTAAGTAAAAAAATTAACTTAAGACTATATTGAAAATTAATTTATGTTAATATGATAGAAGTTTATAAGCCTACTTTATTCCTTAACAAAGAAAAATCTTTAAATAACATTAAAAAAATTCTAAATAACATTAAAAATAGTAATGTTGAAATTAGACCTCATTTTAAAACTCATCAATCTCTAGAAATCGGAAGATGGTTTAAAAAATTTGGAATAAATAAAATAACTGTTTCCTCAGTCTCTATGGCAAAATATTTTTCAAATGATTGGGATGATATTACTATTGCTTTTCCTTTAAATATTCATGAGGTTAATGATATCATTAAACTTCAAGAAAAAATAAATATTAATATATTAATTGATTCTTTTGAAGCTCTAATAATATTACTTGAATTAGATGTAAAATTTAATATTTATATTAAAATTGATGTTGGTTATAACAGAGCTGGATTAGATGTTGATGATCCAGAAGTTGATAAAATCATAGATCATGTTTCAAAGTCAAATAAAATAAATATTTTAGGTTTTTTATCTCATTTTGGCAATACTTATTTATCTAGATCTAATAAAGAAATAATATCAATTTTTAATTCTTCAATTAAAAAATTAAAGTCTTTAAATAAAAGGTATCCGGATTACCAAATATCAATAGGAGATACTCCTTCTTCAAGTATTATTAAAAGTTATCCAGATTTTATTAATGAGGTAAGACCTGGTAATTTTATATTTTACGACTTAGCTCAGAATAAAATAGGTTCATGTAAATTAGATGATATTGCTTTGAGAGTAGTTTGTCCTATAGTTTCTATTTATGAGGATAGGAGTTGTATGTTAATTTATTGTGGTTCAGTTCACCTTTCAAAAGATTATATTTTAGAAAATGAAAAAAAATGTTATGGATATGTTTATCAAGGAGATTACTGGAGTTTAGATAATAAAATTGGAAAAATAGTGTCCCTTTCTCAGGAACATGGCATTGTGAAGTTTGACAAAAATGAAGGCTTTAACATAGGTCAAAATGTATCTATTGTACCTGTCCATTCCTGTCTAACTGTAGACAAAATGAGAGAACTATATTGTGATAATACAAAGATTGAGATAATGATTTAATCTAGAGCTTTTGAATATTATTATAATAAATATTAGATTGTATAAATGAAAAAAATTCTATTTTTATGTTTATCACTAATTTTTTCAAATAGCATTAGTGGTCAAAATCATAGAGAATTTAATAGGATTGCAAATAAAGCATTTAAGGAACGTGACTATATAAATGCAACTATATATTCTATCAAATCTTTACAAGTTAAAAATAACTTCAAGACTGCTGTTAAACTTTTTGAAAGATCAATAAGCTTAGCAAACACAAATAACTTATCTAAAATAAACAGATTAGCAGATCAAGCTGTTCCATATAAAGATGAACAATCTGCAATTCAAATGAAAGAAATTTATACTACTTACAATAGGTTAAATCAAATTCAAAGTGAATTAATATATTTTCCTAAAAAAGTAAAACTTAAAAATAAAAATATTATTGCTGAGAATACTTATGACTTTACGAACGAAATCAATAATTCGAAAAATCTTCTGAACGAATACAATAATAGAACTGCTGAAAACTTTTATTATGAAGGTAATCTAATTTTGTCTCAATCAGATTCTCCTACTAAAGATGAATATAGAAAAGCTTATAGATTATATGTAAAATCAGATTCGTATGTAGATAATTATAATAATGTAAATGAATTAATCAAAAAAACTTTAGAATTAGGAAAAGTAAAAATTGCAATCACAAAAAAAAATTATACTAACAATAATTTTAATAGACTTCATGATCAAATTAGAGATAAAATTTTTGAAAGACGTTTTACAAAAAATATTACTTCAATATTAGTTAATGAGGTCCCTATTAATTTACAAGATTCTGATCCAGGTTATATTAAAAGTTTAGTTCAGTTTGATTCTGAAGATCCTATAATTGATGAAATCTTTGAGTTAGTTTACATAAACTTTACCACTAATAATATAAGGGTAATTAATTCTATACCATTTAGAAACTCAGTTCAAGTTAAAGAAAGAGTTAATGATAGCACAACTACGAGTGTAACAAAAACAGCTGAGGGAAGAGTCTATGAACTATATGGTAACGCAAGATTAGAAATGAACTTAACAATATCAGACGCACTCTATGGAAATGCATTAATAGATGAAAAAATATCAAAATATTATGAGTATAAGAACTCTTACATTGCCTATAAAGGAGATAAAAGAGCACTGCCAAAAGGTTATTTAAGATATTCTACAACACGTCCTGTAGATCCAAACCTTCAACTCCAGGTTGAAGAGAAAGCACTAAATAGAATTAAAGAAATTATAAAGTCAAGGTACGAAAATTAATTAATCCAGACCGTGTGTCAACCTTTTGAGTGGCTTAATTAATAGTATTACCAATAATCCGAATAAAGAACAGAAAACGAAAATCCCAAAAAATATTTCATATTCTCCTGCGGTTTGAGCCCACTCACCTAAAGATGCAGCTAATTTATTTCCGAATCCAGTACAAGCAAAATAGGTACCCATCATTATGGATGCATATTTAACTGGTGATAATTTGGTTATTAATGCCATTGCAGTAGGAGAAGTACATAATTCACCAAGAGTATGAAGCAAATATGCTAAAACTAAATAATACATAGCACTGGAACCGTTTCTTTCAAATTCTAAAGCAGCCTCACTCATCACTAAAAATCCAAGAGCCATTATAATTACACCCACTGCCATTTGAAATAAAAGTGCAGATTCTTTTCCTAAAGACTTCCACCATGACCAAAATTTACCTACAGCAACTGCAAATAAAACTATGAAGCCAGCATTTAAAGATTGGAACCATGTAGCAGGTACTTCAAAACTGATACTCTCAATTAGTCTATTTGTTTTTTCATAAGCATAAATATTCATAAGTCCCCCTGCTTGCTCAAAAGCTCCCCAGAAAACAATTACAATAAGAAATGATAATAAAAGAACTTTAACTCTATCTTTCTCAATTTTAGTAAGGGGTTTATTCATTGCTTCATTATCTGGATTATCTTCTTGACCAATAAAATCTCCTATACCAACTAAGTATTTTTGACCCCAAATAAAAACAAGTTGACCAAGTAGCATACCAATACCTGCTAGACCAAATCCATAATGCCATCCGTATACCTCTCCAATTCCGCCAATAATTAAAGCTGAAAGAAATGCTCCAATATTTATTCCCATGTAAAATATTTTGAAACCAATATCTCTTCTATCATCATCTTTATTATACAGACCACCTACCATTGTAGATATGTTAGGTTTCAACCCTCCAACTCCTAATATTATAAATCCAAGTCCAATGTAAAATGCGGTAATATTATCTATAGCAAGAATACTATGTCCTAAAACTAATAGAAAACCACCAAGCATAACTGTTTTTTTCTGTCCAAGAACTTTATCAGCTAGCCAACCTCCAGGAATGCCTGCAACATATACTAACATTGTATACCATCCATACAAATAAAGAGCTTCCACTTCAGTCCATCCATATCCTGGATTTTCAGCAGTTGTTTCTGAAATTAAGAATAAAACTAAAAGTGCTCTCATT
>CACPJB010000012.1 GCA_902634135.1 uncultured Marinoscillum sp.
AGTGTTCTGGTTACCAGCTGCAGTCACACCAGGCAGATCAACAATATTAGAAGTGCCATCGAATAAAACTCCAGCTATCATTCTAGGAGTTTTAAGTTTAGTAGCAGTAGATGCGTTTCCAATTAAATCAGCAGTTACAGAATTAAATTCAACATCTTCATTTCTTGTCACTGCTTGCCCAATAGATACTGTTCCGTTTATAACTGTTACGCCTGTTCCTGCTTTTATAACAGCATCCATACCTTTATCTCCTTTAATACCTTGTATACCTTGATCTCCTTTATCTCCTTTATCTCCTTTATCTCCTTTATCTCCCTGATCTCCTTTAATACCTTGATCTCCCTTATCTCCTTTAATACCTTGAACACCTTGATCTCCTTTATCTCCTTTAATACCTTGTATACCATGATAACCCCTTGGGCCAACTAAAGAAACGCCTACTGACCAAGCTCCATTATTTTTGGGTCCAAACATTTTATTAGTTGAGGTGTTAATATAAAAATCTCCATCAACTCCTTGGGAATTAGTTGGATCTGCAGAACCAGCTAAAAAACCTCCACTACCATCGTCCCCTTGATCACCTTTTATTCCTTTCTCTCCTCTAATACCTTGATCACCTTTTTCGCCAATCAAAGATACTCCTGCTGACCAAGCTCCATTATTTTTGGGTCCAAACATTTTATTAGTTGAGGTGTTAATATAAAAATCTCCATCAACTCCTTGGGAATTAGTTGGATCTGCAGAACCAGCTAAAAAACCTCCACTACCATCGTCCCCTTGATCACCTTTAGGTCCTCTTGGACCTTCAATATCTGAAATAAAATCAATTTCACTTCCATTATTACCTAGATCCACCCAAATTTGAAAAGCACTTTTACCATCAACCCCATTGTCTCCATCAGAGCCATCATCTCCTTTGGCTCCTTTTATTGAAGCAATAAAATCTTGTTCAGTACCAACATTTCCTAAATCTTTCCATAACTCATAAGCACTTTTACCGTCTAAGCCATCACTCCCAGAGGATCCAATAAAATTTATAGTTGTAAAACTTGTTCCGTCAGTATAATTAATGGTAAATGTTCCATCTCCATTATCTACTGTTGATTGTATTCCTGTACCATCTTGACCTTTCGTACCTGATGCTGCAAAAAGAGCATATGGAACACTCAACAATTGAGATCTTCCTAAGCTAATACCGTCAACTTTAACATTTAAAAAATAAGTACCATTTGCCCAATCAATAGCAGAAAAATTATCATTAGTAGAACCTTTACCTATAATAATATCATCAGCTAAACCATATTCATTTGTTAGGACTGTATGTGATTCAGAATAAACTGCATTACCAGAAACATCTTGAATTTCGATTTCAAATTGTACACCCTCATTAGCTCTCACATTACCAGAAGCATCTCTAACTATTGCCTGATAATTAAACCCCTGAGGTGCTTGTGAGAAAGAATAAAATGAAATAAAAATTAATAAAAGGGCTCTCAATACTAGTTTCATAAAAAATATTATAGGTTTAAATCTAGAAAAAAAAATAAACTAATAATTAAAAAGTAAAGTAAATTATTCGCAACTTATCTTACTGGCATCTTCTAAATCAAGTGCTTGATTCAATATTATTTTTCCCTTAGAATCAACCAAGAGGTTTATCAATAGACTAGCATCCAAAATTTCTCTTTTAGCTAAAAAATAAATCTTATTATCAATACTCAATTGAGATATAGAATTATAAACTGGTTTTAAAATTTCACCATGACAGCTAGAGTATATTCCGTATCCTTCATTAGTATTGACTTTAATCATTTGAGTATTATCAGATAAAGTAGAATAGGAGTTAAAGTTAGTTATGTTATTATTATTTGAGTCAAGTAAATAAAACCTATTATTTTTCTTAGCTATATATGAAGTATCGTTCCAGTATATAATCTCATCATAATCAAAAGGTATAAGCTGAGAACCATCACTTGAAATAACACCAAATTTACCCTTATATGCTACATAATTATTTCCGATACTTTTCAATAATCTAGTAAAATCAGGTAATATTACCTGACCTGAGGAAATATTAAAATTTCCAAATTTCTGATCTTTTATAAGTATAATATCATTTAGAGATTGATTTGTTATCCCATCATACTCAGGTTCAAGAATAATTTTTCCGTTAATATCTGCAATTCCTTTTTTCCTATTAAACTCAATTAGAAATAATGAGTCAGATATCACATCACTAGGCACATAACCTCTTACTTTTATTTTTTCGCCCACAAAAAGTTTTTTGTTTCTTTTATTATTCATACTTAAAATTTCTGACTGTGGAATATTAAACTTTTTGGATAAATAACTAAATGTATCTCCACTTTCAATTGTATAATAATACTCAGCAGTAGGTAAAGTATCTCCTTTATTATTTAGAATGAAGTCCCCGTTTTCAGAAAATAATTTGATATAACTTTGATTTCCAAATTTAGGAGAGAGTAACTTAAAACTATATTTTCCTTCAATAGCTATCTCCACAGAATTAGAGAAAAGCAGAGCCTCTTTTATTCCTTCTCTATACCATAAGACTGAATCACCAACTCTGTAGACAGAATCAACTTTACTTAAAACATCTAATCCAAGTTTATTGTCTTTTATATCCCATAAATTATTATTTTTTCCAATAAAATATTTAGGAGAACTTAAAATTTCATCATATAACATAGAGAAAGGGATTGATAGAATATCACTTACTACCCTTATGCCAAAATCTGAAGACGCAGTCCAGCCGAAGTTATATCTATCTATTCTTTGTTCTGAAGGAGAAATGATATATTTCATTTCGGAATTCAATAATTCTTCATTATTACCTGATACCATTAATATATGATCACCATCAAAATATTCATAATCATCATATGAAAAATTAATATTATAATTTTTACTAAGAAAGTTGTCCTCAATTTGAATACTTGTTGAAACTCCTAATTTCATTTCTTCATTTTCAAATAATATAAAAGAGCCTTCTTGAAAAACATCTTTAAAAATGAAATCATATATACGATCACCTAAAAACGTAAATATTGAATATTTTTCGTCTTTTTCTACTAGAATAAATTTATTATCAATTAAATACGCATTGTCAAAATCTCCGCTTAAAATACTATATCCCGATTTATGTATAATTTCTAAATTATCATTTTTTAAAATCTTAATTAAACCTGATCCTATATCCTCAATATATGATATGTTTTCATTAGAGTAGAACTTATGAAGTTGTCTATTATACAGTTCCGTATTTTTCTGATTAGTAATTGTGAAGAAATCACTATTATTAAAAAAACATAGAACATCATTACTATAATCTTTATTTTCTCCGTTAATAATTACACTTCCATTCTGATTGATAAAATTTATAGCACCTTTATCATAAATACCTAAAAGAAATTCCTTGTCAACAAGTGAAATTGAAAATAATGAATCTATAACTTCATTTCTTATTGCTAGATTATTAAATGCTGAGATATTTCTATTACTAGAATGATAAAGCAATTGTAACACAAGCTCACTATGAACACTATTAGGATATTTTAATAAGAACTTTTTAAAGTTATCTGAGTTATTACTCAAACCATAGTATTTAAGAACTAAAAATTCGATAGAATCCTTAAATGGAGTTTTAGGATATTTTTGAAGAAAACCTTCATATGAGCTCAGAGTTTTTTCAGAGGTTTTATCTTGGAGTATAAGTTGGTCAAAGTAAGATTTAGCAAGATCGAAATCTATTGCATCAGGAAATGAACCCATGAATTCTTGGTAGGCTTGCCATGTATTAATTTTTCTTGTATTTTTAAATTCGAGTTTATGCCAGCTATTTAATGCGTCAGAGTAAAATTTTGATTTTTCATGATCACTCAAGTACTTAATATACTCATCTATAGAATTAATCTCTTTGACATAATCGTATTCTATGGAATCAATAATGCCAGTAATGGAGTCTATTGTTTCTATAGATATATTTAATTCATTCAGTTCCTCTCCAAGTTTACCGCTTACAGATATATAATTATCTTTTGAACTATTAATATAAAAATATGAAGAATCAAGATCATCTCTATTGTCTTTATTCTCAAGATAGTAGAGAGAATACAAATAGTATTTTCCAGCGTTATCTACCCCCTTTTCATCCATCTTAATGAGAGCATCTTTGAATTTATTTATCTCACCTTTTTCATAAAACTTATAGGCTTTTTTCAGGCTTTGACTGTTAACTGAATATGATAATATTAATAAAAGAAATAAAAACCTTATCATAAAACTATTCTCCCTTAGATATAAAAGGAACTGAATTTTCTATAATCATAGTGTTTATAGATTTAACATTTTCTAAAACCTTATCATAACTCTTCTTAATTCCCATCCAAGTAAGATGTAGGTCGTTAAATCTTTCTACCTCTCCATTTGTGAGAGGAGGTATATTTCCATTTATAGTATTTAATAAGTCTAAAAACTGTGCATCTAATTGATTCCTAAAATTAATTACATCTTGAAATGTTTTTTGTTTTGGAGATATCAATTTAGATTCAGTTAAATCTATTAACTCAACAGTCTCATTTGATAAATTTTTAATAGAATTAAAATCTGAATTAAGTCTATTCTGTAAATCACCTAACTGATTTCTAATATCTTGCATCTTCTGTAAACTGTTATAAATGTTTTGTACATCATCATGAATACTTTGAAGAAGCTTAGCTTTTTTATCATAATCATCTTCAGATATAGACTTTCGAGGATCTGGCATGATAATAAAATCACTTGTTTTAGTATAATCACCATAAGTTAATGTAACATTATATTTACCGGGCATAACATTATAAGAAGTCATGTATCCATCTGATCCTCTAGGAATCATAACACCATTAGGCGGAACAAACCCTTCGACATCTCCACCCCATTTGATAGATGAATACCCTTCCTTAAGATTTATTCTTTTGCTTTTATATTTTTCAGAGCTAGAGAAAGTCCTTATAACATCACCATTTATATTTTTAATTTCAATATTCATCTCTAATGAATCCTCTGGAATATATTCTCTAATAAAATATTTTATTTCTGTTCCATAGTAAGGGTTTTTTCCTAAAGGTCCTTGTCTCCTCATTGCAGAGAATAATACCTTATGATTATTTTCTATATTAAACATGTGTATATTCTCAGAGGTTAACTCATTGGAGAACTCATGTAAAGGAGTTAAGTCATCATATATCCAAAATCCTCTACCCTGTGTAGCAACGACTAGATCATTCTGGTGAACAACTAAATCAGTAATGGGAACTATTGGAAGGTTTCTCTGCCACTTGAACCAATTCTCTCCACCATCATTAGACATATAAATTCCTCTCTCTGTTCCTGCATATAATAGGTCTTTTTTTATCTTATCTTCTCTAATCACCCTAACAAAACTATTTTTTTCAATATCACTACCATATACTTTCCATGTATTACCATAATCTTTTGATTTTAAGATATAGGGGCTAAAGTCATCAAATTTATATCTGTTAAAGGCTATATATACTGTAGCAGGATCATGAGGAGAAACCTCAATAGAATTAATCATTCCTTCTTCGAGTTGAGGGGTAATATTTGACCAGCTTATACCTCCATCCTTGGTTATATGAACTAAACCATCGTCGGCACCAGCATAAATTATATTTTTGTCGTGGGGTGATTCTGCAACATAATAAATTGTATGATAAACTTCACCTCCAGCACCTTCATTAGTAATTGGACCTCCACCTGGGCCTAAATTCTCTTTTTTATTTTTAGTGAGATCTGGGCTAATTTCTTTCCAAGTTATTCCTCTATCAGTAGTTTTTAATAATTTATTTGCAGCATGGTAAATTACTTTTGGATCATGTTCAGAAACTAGAATTGGAGCATTCCAATTAAATCTATATTTCTGTTCATCCGAAGGTTCACCAAGACCCATTGAAGGATATGCCATTATATCTTTTGTGTTATCTAAATCTAAACTATACTCTGTTATAATTCCTTGATAACAACCAGCATACATTAATACTGGATTATTTTTATCGAAAGCAACATAAGCAGTCTCACAACCACCAACACCCGCTATCCAATCTTTCCAACTTATTCCATTACTGAAGGTACTACTTTTTATTGCGACAGAAGAATTATCTTGCTGCCCTCCATAAACCCAATATGGAAATCTATTATCAACATTTACTCTATAAAATTGTGAGGTGGGTTGATTCTTTTGGGTAGACCATGACTTTCCTCCATTAAAAGAAATATTAGCGCCTCCATCATTTGAATTTATGAGAATATCAGAATTATTAGGATTTATCCATAAATAATGATTATCTCCGTGTGGAACAGGAATATTTGAAAAAGTTTTACCTCCATCAATAGACTTCATCATAGGAGCATTGAGTACATATACAATATTTTCATCTGAAGGGTCTGCATAAATATGCATATAATACCAAGATCTTGCTCTTAAAACCCTTTCATCATTTATTAATTTCCATGATTCACCACCATTATCGGATCTATAAAGTCCACCATCATTAGACTCAACTATAGCATATACTAATTTAGGGTTTGCCCTTGAAACTGCAACTCCAATTTTCCCCATAAGTGATTTTGGAAGGCCTTCATGTAATTTTTTCCAATTGTCTCCTCCATCAATAGATTTCCATATGCCGCTACCTTCTCCTCCACTCCTTACATACCAAGGCAATCTTTGATGATCCCAAAATGATGCATATAAAATTCTAGGATTTGTATAGTCCATAGCTAGATCAACAGCGCCAGAGCTAGAGTCAACAAATAAAATATTTTCCCAAGTTTCTCCTCCATCTAAAGTCCTGTAAATACCTCTTTCTTTTGTATCACCATAAGGACTCCCCTGAGCAGATACGTAAATAATGTTAGGATTTGATGGATGAATTCTAACTTGAGATATATGTTTTGTATTTTCTAGACCTAAGTGAGCCCAAGTTTCTCCTCCATCTACAGATTTATAAACTCCATCACCTGATGAAGTCATAACCCCTCTTACTGGTGACTCACCCATTCCAACTAAAACAATATTATTATCACTTTCAGATACTGCAACAGCACCAACAGAACCAGTTGCAAAATATCCATCTGAAATATTTTTCCAGCTAATACCAGCATCTTCAGTTTTCCAAAGACCACCTCCAGTTGTTCCCATATAATATGTCTGTTCATTTCCAGTTATTCCTGTGGAAGCAGTAGATCTTCCTCCTCTGAATGGACCAATATTACGCCATTCACCAACTTGAAAAAGAATTGAATCTATAGGGAATTTGTTTTTTTTCTTATTTTCATATTCCCAAGACATACCTGAGAAAGAAAATATTAAGGATAGTAATATAAATATGTATTTCATAATTATTTAATATTGTTTCATCAAATTTAATATGAAATTTAATGTTTAATAAATATTCAACATTTATAGTTTCAATAATGGTAATATTAATTTTTACCATTAAACCGCTCGATCGTACACCTCTAAAGGAGACAGATTATTACAAAAACACCCTAAATACTATAAATAATAAAGAAACAAACTCAATTTATGGTGATACAATTAAAGTTGGGTGGTCAAAAGTAAGTCTAGTTCCTCCCTTTATATCTCCAATGGCTGGCTATGGGGCAAGAAAAGGAGCAAATTTTGAAGGAATTAATGATTCTATTTGGGTAAAAGCTGTTGTATTTGATAATGGAATAAGTAGGTCGGCGTATGTTTCATTAGATCTCCTAATTGTCCCTCCAAATCTTGATTATTCTAAAATTTCTGAGGGTATAAATATAAAAAGTGAAAATATTTTATTTACAGCTAGCCATACACACTCAAGTATAGGGGGTTATCTCGAAGGTTTAGCTGGTAATATTTTTGGTGGAAAATATGACCAAAGAGTTTTAGATTTTATTACATCTTCCATACGGGAAGCAATAAAGAATGCTTTATTAGATTTAAAAAAATCAAAAATTGGATTTGGGTCAATCTATGCAGCTGACTTCATATCTAATAGATTAGTAGGTGATTCCCTAGGCACATATGATCCTTTCTTAAGAGTAATAAAAATAGATAGAGATGATGGTAAAAAAAGTACTATTTTTTCCTATTCAGCACATGCAACCTGCTTCGGACATAACCAAAGAAATTTAAGTGGGGACTACCCTGGAAATCTAACTAAAAAGCTTGAAAATTATAATGACGTAGATTTTGCTGTTTATGGAGCAGGAGCCGTTGGTAGTATGAGCCCAAGAACTAGGGCAAGAAAAGGTGATAAAAAAGTTGAAGAAATTAGTATGGGTTTATATCAGGTTCTTAGTGAAGGGTTAAGAAATATTGGAGTTAAATATGAATTTAAATTAAAAAGTGAAAAATATAATTTACAGATGAGAGAGCAATCTTTTAAGATTAATTCAAAATTTATAATTAGACCATGGTTATTTAAATTTTTAGTTGGTGATTCACCAAAATTCATATCTTCTCTTCGAATAGGCAATTTATTAATTGTAGGTACGCCATGTGATTTTTCTGGTGAACTTGTTGAGCCAATTGAAAAAATAATTTCAAATAAAGAATTAAATTTGATGATAAATAGTTTTAATGGTGGTTACATTGGTTATATAACTGATGATAAATGGTATGATAGAAAAGACATTAACACTTATGAAACACATACTATGAATTGGTATGGGCCTTATAATGGCGAGTATTTTAGTATATTGATAAAAAAAATTATTAGAAATAATGAAGAACTTTAAAGTATATTTTTTCACATTAATATTAATTATATCCTCAAAAGGAATTGTTTTTTCATCTTCTCAATATGATTCATTAAAAATCAAGATATCTCAAATGTTGATTTTTGGTATTCAAGATGCGAAAAAAGTTCTTGAAGAAGATTCCTTGCTTGAAGCATACTCAAACACACATCTTGGTGGTATTATATTATTTGAAAAAAACATATCAAAAAAAAGATCTAAAGTCCACTTAAAAGCTCTTATAGAAGAAATTCAAAGTATATCTAAAATCCCATCATTTATTGCAATAGATGAAGAAGGAGGAAAAGTAAATAGATTAAAACCAATCTATGGATTCCATCAAACAAAATCCGCGAAATATCTTGGAGATGTAAATAATCTTGATTCAACTTATTACTATGCAAAATTAACAAGCGAGTTATTAAAGGAACTTGGTATTAATGTAAACTTTGCTCCAGTAGTAGACCTTGCTTTAAACACCTCTAATTTTATATATAACGCAGAAAGGAGTTTTGGAAAAGATAGTGATAGAGTTTTTTTTCATGCAAGAAATGTAATAAATGCTCATAAAGAAAATGATATAATTACCGTATTAAAACATTTTCCTGGCCATGGAAGTTCAACTACAGATACACACAAAGAATTTACAGATGTTTCTAATTCATGGATAGTAGAAGAATTATTTCCTTATCATAAGCTAATTATAGAAGATAAAGTCGATGGAGTTATGACAAGTCACGTTGTAAATAGCAAAATTGATGATAGCTTACTTCCAGCAACTTTATCTGAAAAAAGTATTAATAAATTATTAAGAGAATTTTTAGATTATGAAGGTGTAGTATTTTCTGATGATATGCAAATGGGAGCAATCACTAAAAACTATGGACTAAAAGAAGCTATAACATATGCAATAAATGCAGGTGTTGATGTCTTAATATTTTCAAATAATCAATTATATAAAGACTTAGTTAAACCTGATAAAGTTATATCAATAATTGAGGAGGGTGTAAACAGTGGTGACATTTCCCTTTTAAGAATTAATGAGTCATTTAGAAGAATTCAAAATTTAAAAAAGAAAATAAATCTAATTAAATAGGGTTATATACTCTGACAGCATCTTTGTAGACTTTGTCTTTTTCAAGAGACATATTTTTAGTTTTTTTATTAATGTACATCTCCATCTGATCTGAGTAATGAGGACTGGAAGGGTTATTTGAATTTCCATATGGTAATACAGTTTCTATTTCAACATTTGATTCTGAATATTTTACAAGCATAATATATGATTCTCCTGAGATAGACCTGAAGGTACCATTTTTATAGCTTACTACATAAGTTGGTGCAATCATATCTATTAATCCAGATACCGGAAGACTAATATCCCCCCTTACATGCCTCTGTAATTCTCCTAATAAAACCTCCAATCTCCCAAAGTTTTTAATTAAATATTTTTTTGATTTTCTAAGTGCTTCAATAAAAAAAATTTCAGGAATTGAGTCACTAATTTTAATATTATTTTTTGATAAAATATCTAACATATTAGTATAGAACATACTCCATTGAGCAGCACCTAAATTATTATAATCACCTTCTTTATTCCAATTTTTAATAATATTATGAATGTCTATTATGTCTTCATTGTCAAGATTTATATTAAATATGTTATTTATGTTTCCTATAAAGGCAATTGAGTCAGGATATTTTTGATCATATTTAATTCTCTTAAAATCATTATAATTTATTTTATTATATTCATCTATTAAATCCATAAACCTTAAACTTCTATTATTTTCTTTTTCTTTAAAGCTAAAAGTAGGATTAAAGTCACTCTCTACTAAATTATATTCTTCAGATGTAGAATTAAAAGGAGAATTATTTGTGTTAAATATATATCCACTTTTCGGATTAATTAGCTTAGGTAAATCATCATAAGGGTGATAATCATTTAGAATTAAAGAGGAGCTATCTCCCATTAATAATTTTCTCCAATTCTTTGACTGATCTCTAATAGATAGACGGGCATTACTCATATAGAAAATATTATCATCTCTATCTGCATAGACTATATTAAATCGAGGAATACCTAATAATTTTAAAGCCTCTTCAAACTCACTAAAACTAGTTGCTTTATTCATTTTAAGCCATTGTTCAATAGCACTTATGTTATTTAGAGATTGGGAGAAAAAAGCAAAATAGCCTTTTTTATTTTTAATAACAGGTCCAAATTCTGACCAAATAACTTTTCTTCTAATATTAAGTTTGAGACCAAGAAATGCTTTGACTTTAATTTTTATATTTTTGATTTCAAAATTCTTCCACTTACCATCCAGTTTATACTGATACTTATTATCTGGATTTATAATAAGTTGAAATATATCATTCATATCAGGATAATTATATGTATGCGTCCATCCTAAGTTTTCATTAGTTCCAATAACTGGCAAAGGCAAACCAGGAAATAAGCCTCCTAACATGTTCCATCCTTCCTCACTATTCACATGAGCTTCATACCATGAAAAAGGTCCTTCAAGAGGCTGATGCGTGTTTACATTTAAGTATGTTTTTTTATCCAAAGTTTTATTACTACTAAAAGCAAATCCGTTAGACCCAATGAATGATCCAATATTATCAACTCCAGACATTTCATCAATTGGATTTATAGAATTACTTAAAAGCTGACCAATCACATCACCTGTGTCTGAGAAAAGATGAAGAATTAAATTTAATCCTGTTAGGTAATCATATATAGTTAATGGGAATGAGTTTTTAACTAGTATTTTGTCTGGGTGTTTTCTTGCATAAGCATTAAGTCCCTCTAGATAACCATAGATTACATTGAGTCCTTCTTGTGGTAAGTTTTTTAATTCTCTTTCGGCTACTTCTCGTGATTTAAGTAACTCAACAGCATAATCAAGTACTGCACCCCTTATCCCATCTAACCTTCCCAACATACCTTTAGCTGGAAGAAAAGTTTTTTGAATAGTTGAAAAATCATCTTCTGCATGAGCCCAAGCTAATCCATATGCTGCATCTTTATCTGTTTTTCCATAGATATGCGGAACACCCCATTTATCTCTAACTATTTCAATATGGTTTGGATTAACCTGCGCTATAGAATCATGAACTAAATAAAAAAGAAAAATTAAGATACTATATCGGTACATTAACATGTCTTTCAGCATGATAGGAGGAACGGACCAGAGGACCAGATTCTACATATTTAATACCTCTTGAGAGACCTTCCTCTCTATACATATCAAATATTTCTGGGGTTATAAAATCATCCACTTCTAAATGCATCTTAGTAGGTTGTAAATATTGACCTATAGTAAGAATATCCAAACCATTCTCTACATAATCATCCATAACCTTAAGTACCTCGTCTTTTGTTTCACCTAAACCAACCATTATCCCAGATTTAGTTCTCATTCCTCTTTCCTTTGTGTGTTTAATCTGTTCCATACTTCTCTCATATCTAGCCTGAGGTCTAACTCTCTTGTATAATCTCTGCACCGTTTCAATATTGTGTGAGACAACCTCTTGTCCAGCTTCAATCATTCTATCAAGAGCATCCCAATTCCCTCTTACATCAGGAATTAATGTCTCTATAGTAGTATCTGGAGATAATTTTTTTGTTTGATAGACAGTTTGATACCATATCTCAGCACCTCTATCTTTAAGCTCATCCCTATTTACTGATGTAATTACAGCATGCTTCACACCCATTTTCTTTATTGCTTGTGCTACTCTTTTTGGCTCTTTTTCATCATATTCTGGGGGTCTCCCTGTTGCAACAGCACAAAATGTACAACTTCTAGTACAAACATTTCCTAAAATCATAAATGTTGCCGTCCCAGCACCCCAACACTCACCCATATTTGGACAATTGCCACTCTCACAAATTGTATGAAGTTTATATTTATCAACTATTTTTCTAACCTTTTTATACTCTTGCCCAACTGGGAGCTTTACCCTCAGCCAATTCGGTTTTTTAAACTTAGGTATTTTAGATTTACCTACTTTTAAATCATTTGAAACAGGTTTTTTCAACCTAGTTGTTTTAGGTTTTATTTCTTCCATATATATTCTGCAATTTAAATCAAAGTATATAAAAATTAATATTTTCTTCCATAGAATAAAGTTATAAATGCCGTTGGATAAAAGGAGTATTTTTTAGAGGTAGGCATTATCACTACTTCATTTGTAAACAGGTCACCTAAAAATCCAACTTCAATAGCAGTTGCAGATTTTCCAGACCCAAATTCAAAATTCATTGCAGCCTTAATATTTATTCCTGGTTTGAATGTTATCTCATCTAACCCTTCAAAGAAACTTGCTGAACCAATTACATTATTAAATGTGTGAATAGAAGAGTCAAAACTTTCGATCTCCATTCTATTATTCCTACTGTACTTTATATAATAAGGAATTAGTAGACCTATAGTTGGACCTACAGCAAACTGGGCATTAACCCTTATTCCTTGTTGGTCCTTTTTACTCACAAGAATAAGTTCTCTTCCGTATTGTCCCCTTAAGCTAAAAAGATAATTTTTCTTACCCCAAACAAATGTTCTCCCATATCCTAAAGATGATGAATATTTGTTTTCTTTTGGGTGTTTTATATTAACTAATTCAAACCCAATTGTTCTGTACATGTTTTCAGAAATTCTTGATGAAAATTTTAGAACACCTCCTCCTATTAACCCTCCCCATGAATTTTTATTTATACCCCAAAATCTTTCATTTTCTGTTTCAAAATATTCTAAGTTTTGAGATCTTAAATTTTCTGAATGAAACAAAACAATAATGAAAGCGATAGCTAAATATTTCATATAAAAAATTAATTAATATCTATATAACGAAAAAATAAGATTTTGATTTAGAAATTTTCAATAAAATTAATTTATGTTTATAAATTAAAGAAAAATCAAGAGAATTGAATTAAAATTTAATCTATAATGAACCACTCAATAATTAATAATTATATAGGAGAGTTAAGAACATACTCGAAACATATTAAATCTGGGGAGGTAATTATTACAGATGCACCTACTGATAATAATGGAAAGGGAGAAGCTTTCGCTCCAACTGATCTGGTATCCTCAGCTCTTTGCAGCTGTATGACAACTGTTATGGGCATATGTGCAGAAAAAGGAGGATTTAAGATGCCTAATTCTAGTGCAAAAATCACAAAAGTCATGAGTGTGGACCCAAGAAAAATTAAAGAAATTAAGGTAGAGCTTACCTTTGAAGAAAATGATTTAACTGAGGCACAGAAAAAGAAACTTAAAAACGTAGGTGAAAACTGTCCTGTTGCTAAAAGTCTTCACCCTGATATAAATCAGGTTATAACTTTTAATTTCTAATTATCTCTTATAATCTAGTATTTTAAGAGAGAAATTAATTTTTCTTTGATTCTACTAGTTGGCATAAAGTTGTCTTCTAATTCCTTCCTAAAAGGTATAGGAGTATCAAGTCCTCCAACCCTCATTACAGGACCATCAAGATCTGAGAAACAATTCTCAGTAACCCATGCTGAAATTTCTGCACCAATTCCTCCTGTAATACTATCTTCATGTATAATAATAATTTTATTAGTTTTTTCTACCGATGTTTTAACAGCTTCTTTGTCCCAAGGCTGAAGAGTTCGTAGATCAATAATATCTGCAGTATAAGATGAAAGTTTTTTCATAATATCTTTAGACCAATGAACACCCATTCCATAGGTGACAATAGTAATATCATTTCCTTCTTCTACTAATTTTGCCTTACCTACTTCTGTTGTATAATAATCTTCAAATACCATTTCTTTATGCGACCTGTATAAAGCTTTATGCTCAAAGAAAAGGTATGGGTTTGGATCTTCAATAGCTGCATTTAATAAACCTTTAGCATCAGCAGAACAGGAAGGGTACACAATCTTTAGACCAGGTGTATGAAAAAACCAAGCCTCATTAGACTGAGAATGAAATGGTCCAGCAGAAACGCCCCCACCTGTTGGCATTCTTACAACAACATCTGCATTCTGAGACCATCTATAATGGACCTTAGCCAGATTATTTATTATTTGATTAAAACCACAAGTAACAAAATCTGCAAACTGCATCTCAACAACTGACTTTATTCCTTCTATAGATAAACCAAGTGCAGTCCCAACAATTGCTGACTCACAAAGAGGAGTATTTCTTATTCTCTCTCTACCAAACTCATCTACAAATCCTTCCGTAACCTTGAATACTCCTCCATAATCTGAAATATCTTGACCCATAATCACCATATCCCTATACTTATTCATACTCTGCCTAAGTCCATCAGAAATAGCATCAACAAATCTCATCTCGGAAATAGACTTGTCTTTAGGAAAAATAATTTTTTGCTGGAAAGGGAAAAATACATCATTTACCTCTTCCTCGGGATTGACAATAAATTCTTTCTCATCAAAAGATTCCTTTACAGCATCATTAATTTCTTTTTTTATTTTTTCTCTAACTGCTGATATTTCATCGGATGAATAAACTTTATTTTCAATCAAGTGTTTTTCATAATTAGTAACGGGATCTTTTTCTTCCCAATACTCCATAACTTCTTTCGGCACATATTTTGTTCCCGAAGCTTCTTCATGCCCCCGCATCCTAAAAGTAAAACACTCAATAAGTACTGGTCTTGGATTCTTTCTAATTTCATTTATTTTCGTTTTTACTGTATCGTATACCTCAAGAATATTATTGCCATCAATAGACAAAGACTCAATACCATATCCCTCCCCTCTGATTGCTAGAGATTCACCCTTAAACTGTTCTTTGTTTGGTGTTGAAAGTCCATAACCATTATTCTCGATAACAAATAAAACTGGCAGATCCCAAACTGCAGCAACATTTAAAGCTTCATGAAAATCTCCTTCACTAGTGCCACCATCACCTGTAAAAACTACTGTAGCTTTTTTTTCATTTTTCATTTTTTTGGCAAGAGCGATTCCATCAGCAATGCCCAACTGAGGACCTAAATGAGATATCATACCAACTATATTGTGATCTTTCGACCCGAAATGAAAAGACCTATCTCTTCCCTTAGTAAAACCATCTACCTTGCCTTGGAACTGATTGAAAAGCTGTACCAATGAAACATTTCTACATGTAAACACTCCAAGATTCCTGTGCATTGGTAGAATATACTCAGAAGAATCAGTTGCCATTGCCACACCTGCTGATGTTGCTTCCTGACCTATTCCTGAAAACCACTTACTAATTCTATTTTGACGAAGAAGTATTAGCATTTTCTCCTCAATTAATCGAGGCTTAAGAATTGATAGATAGAGCTCTTTTAATTTCTTGGGAGTTAAATTTTCATTCTTGAAAACCATATTGGTTAATGTCGGTTACTGGGGAACCTATACTTTACACTAAAAGTGTAAGAATATTAGTTTGGTTTACTGAAGTAAATATATATAAATTTTGAATCTTCTTTTACTTTTTAAAAGTTAGGTTATCAACAGATAATTTACCTGGCCCTAACGCAAAAATAAGTATATAAGAAACCAAGAATAAAATTCCCTTTTCCATTTTAGAGAAAGGATCATCAATATGTACATCAAATACTATTATAATGAAAGCATAAATAATTGGAATAGTAAAAAGCCTTGTCCAAAACCCAATTGCAACAAAAATGGGACAAAAAAATTCAGCAAATGTTATAAGGGCAAAAGAAATTTCCTCATTAAAGAATAGGTGTGTTCTTCCCCAAATATTACCATCCATTAACCTTATTAGTTTGCCATAACCGTGTGTCATAAGGGATGCGCCAACTATAATTCTAAATAGCAAAAGCGTAACATCGCTATAATGAGCATTTATCGAACGAAAGAAATATAAATTTTTCATAGTTTAAGTTATTACGAACTAATTTGGGTTAATGTTCTAAGAATTAGTAATACATTAATTTAATTTTTTTGCTTTAAGATACAGTTTAATCTTAAATTTGTTGTGATGGAAAATGAAAAAATCAGAATTGGTCATGGATATGATGTTCATAAACTTGAAAAGGGAGAGAGATTTATAATTGGAGGAATTGAAATAGATCATTATAAGGGAGCAGTCGGTCACTCAGATGCAGATGTCGTAATTCATGTAATATGTGATGCTTTACTGGGAGCATTAAGTCTTGGGGATATTGGCAGTCATTTTCCAGATACTGATAATAATTATAAAGATATTGATAGCAAAATTCTTTTGGAGAGAGTTATTGAGTTAGTAAATAAAAATAAAGCTACTATATCAAATATAGATGTAACTATTTTGTTGCAGAAACCAAAACTTAGGAATTATATTGATTTAATGAGAGAAAAGTTATCTAAAATCATGAAAATCGAGATATCACAAATATCAATAAAAGCGACAACAACTGAAGGATTAGGGTTTGTCGGAAGAGAAGAAGGAGTTGCTGCTCACTGCGTCTGTCTTATCAAAGAATGAATCTTAAAATAATCAAAACTTCAGACGGTTCTGATACAATTTTTAATGCTGAACTAAATGAAACTTACCATTCTATAAATGGATCTATTAATGAGTCAAATATTGTATATATCAAAAATGGTTTAGAGTACTATCTTAACCAAAAGAGAGAAAATAATATTAAAATCTTAGAGATAGGATTTGGCACCGGACTAAACTTCCTTCTAACCTATATTTTTCTTGAAGAAAGAAAAGAAAAAATATTTTATCATACACTTGAACCTTTCCCCATACCAAATGAGATAATAAATAAGTTAAACTATATCACAATAATTGGGAATCAATATAGAGAGATCTTTAAATTATCACATACTCTTAAATATGAAAAAAAAAATAATATTACTGAAAGTATACATTTTTTAAAATCTAAAATATCATTAGAAGATATTAAGCTTAATGAGAAATACGATATTATTTTCTATGACGCATTTGCACCTAGTAAACAGCCGAGTATGTGGGAAAGAAAAAATTTAGAAAAAATTTTTTCACACATGAAAAATAATTCTATTCTTGTCACTTACTGTGCCAGCGGACAATTCAAAAGAGATCTTAAATCTATCGGTTTTGATGTTAGTACATTACCAGGACCTAAAGGGAAGAAAGAAATGGTTAGGGCAACTAAATAGATTACCATTCCCTATTGTAAAGCTCAATCTTCTCAATTTCTTCATCATCTAAAGTATTTCCCATACCATGAACTGAAGAGACATTAAAAAACCCTACTACAGGATAATTTGGGTTGATGGAATTATCTGAAACATTTGTGACTACTAAATTAGTTGGAACATTAGATAAAGAGACTGCAAATAGTTCACTGAAGCCACCTGGTCTATTAATTTGAATAGCTGTCTTATTTAGAAAATCAAAAGCTTCATAAGTTACAGAATGAATTTCAACATAAAGTGAGTCTCCTTTAACAAATGGAGATAAAAAATTTCCGTCATCATCACTATCAAACTTTGTAACTGCTCTCCTAATCGGTGGGATAAAAGGTATACCATCAATAATCGCTCCCTCAGAAGATGCACCGGCATCTATACACGTTATTATATCTTGCAAATCAGTTTGCAATTCCCCATTAATATAACTCTTTATCCAATATGCATCTCCAGGACCTTCTTTTTCTCTAGACCAAAACTCTGCATAATAAGATCCTTCAGGAACCTGTCCTCTCACAAAATTAACACTATCTATTATTGAAGTTCTATGAAGTTGGGATTCTGAGTATATATTTACACCGTCATTCTGTAAAGTTATATCTAGATAAAATTTTGTTCCAACTTCGCCAATATTTTTAGTAATAGAATCAGGTGACCAAATATATTCTCCATCATTAACTTCAGTAAAAATAAATTGATTTAGGTGATCGTCATAAACAGATACACTAGCTCCCGCAACCGGAATAGGAGTACTACTATCTAAGTAATTTTGTGATTCCGAAAGCCTAATAACTTGATCTTTTTCTAAATTGTTTATCCAAGCATCAACAACAACTATAGGTTCATTTGTTGGAAGATCTGGAGTAATTATATCTTCACAAGAAAATAAAAACGTCAATAAAACTATTATATAATATCTTTTCATTAGAATTTAAAATTATAAGTGATAGATGGAACAAAAGAGCCAATAATAGAAAGTCTAGTAACCTCCCCTGGGACATATGAATCTGACACAGTTCCATCACCTTGAGAGAAATAAATTGAAAATGGGTTTCGTCTGTTATAAACATTATAAACTCCAATTATAAGAGAGCTGTCATTCTTTCTTACTTTACCATTTTTCTTTTCTTTCTTACCGTTGATTGTGATAGAGAAATCTAGCCTATGATAATCAGGGATTCTAAACTGATGTCTGGCACTAGATGCATTATGTGGAATTGCAAACCCTTGAATAACAAACTTTGATGATGGGAAGGTCACAGGAGTACCAGTTAGATAAACAAAGTTTCCGGAAACTTGAACCCTATCATTTATTTTATATGTAGATGTAATTTTAAAGTTGTGTGTTTGATCGTATCTAGTGGGATACCATTGATATTGATTAATTCCATCAATCTTCAATTCAGATCTTCCCAAGGTATAGCTAAACCAACCATTGTATCTACCTCTATTTTTTTTCAATAAAAACTCAAGTCCGTATGCTCTTCCTATTCCCGTTAATAGATCTCCTTCAATATATTTATTAATTAAAAGGTCAGCACCATCAATATAATCAATTTGGTTCTGAAGATCTTTATAGTATAACTCAAGAGAAGCCTCATATGTATTGTTTTTAAAATTTTTGAAATAACCGAAAACATAAGCATCAGCAATTTCAGGTTTGATATTATTTGTACTTGGTGTCCAGACATCTAAAGAGCTAGAAGCAGCAGTATTGGAAAGAAGGTGAATATACTGAGTCATCCTATTATAGCTTCCTTTTAAGGAAGAGGTATTACCTAATAAAATATTTACTGAGATTCTAGGCTCCAGACTAGAGTAATTCTGTATTGTCTCATTTTTTCCAACTTTATTTTCAGATATCAATGGACGTCTGTCTCCACTATAGAGCGGCTCACCAAATTCATATCTATCACCTGGACCATAATATGAATAGAAAGAATATCTTAGACCGTAAGAAAGAGTTAATGAAGAAATTTTTTGCTCATTTCCAATATATAAACCACCTTCAAATGCATACTTTTCTGGTAGAGTAATGTCAGTTATTTCACCATCACTTACCCCAATGGCATTGGCAGGCTCAAATCTATAATTTATTAGTTCCGCTCCGACAGAAAGTTCATTACTAGCATTAACAAAGTAGGTAAATTCTGGTTTGAAATTAAACGTCTCTACATTAGAGTCCCACTCAAATTTATTTCTGTCATCACTTCCAAATGCAAGCTGATATTCGTAGTTACTGTAAATAGCAGTAAAATTTGAAAATAACCTATCATTAAATAGATGGTTCCATCGAATAGTTCCAGTTCTGTTACCCCAGTTAAAACCCTGTCGTGCATCAAACTTAAAATTATCTCTTCCTATATAACTTGAGATGTATAAGGTATTATTATCATTTAATTCAAAATTAGATTTCGCAGTTAGATCATAAAAGTTTAAAGCTGCTCCGTCATCAAAAAAGTTTGAATTTTTTAAAAAAGGTTTGGCTAGAATATCTGCATAGGACCTTCTCAATGCCAATATAAAAGAGGACTTATCTTTTATAATTGGTGACTCTAGAGTTAGCCTACTAAAAATTGTTCCAATTCCTCCAGATAAAACAGCATTCTTTTTATTTCCATCTTTCATCCTTATATCAAGTATTGAAGATATCCTTCCACCATAACGAGATGGTATTCCACCTTTATATAATTTTAAATCCTTAACTGCATCAGGATTGAATACTGATAAGAACCCTAGTAGATGAGAAGAATTATAGACTGGGGCTTCATCCAAAAGGACTAAATTTTGGCCAACCGAACCGCCTCTTACATTAAAGCCAGAAGCACCCTCTCCCACTGAACTTACACCTGGCAGAAGTTGAATAGCTTTAATTATATCATTTTCTCCAAGGAAAGTTGGAATCTCCGTAACTTTAGACATATCAAGTTTTGCTGTACTCATCTCGATGCTTGAAATATTAAAATCTTCTGCGACATCACTTACAACCACACTCTCTAATTCAATATCTGAACTTGTGAGTTCAATATCAATTTTTAAATTAGATGAAAGATCAATTTCTCTAGATATAGACTGATAACCTATATACCTAAAATCAATATCGTATAAACCTTCATCTAATGTTATAGAATAAAAGCCATAGGGATTGGTTATTGTTCCTGAACTAATCTGATTGATATATACTGTAGCACCTATAAGACTTTCGCCAGACTCAGCGTCAGAAATATATCCATTTAGTGTAAATCTTTCTTGAGAAAAAGAAGATGTACTAATAAATAATAAAAGTAAAAAAAACCGCAGAATATTCATAAGCTAGATTATAATACGATAAATTAAAATTATGAGTTATATTATTTTAGATGAGAGAAAATTATCTTAGCATGATCTCTAGAGTTTTCTATAAACCATTTATTAGTTTTAAGTCCACCACAAATTACTCCAGCAAGGTAAATTCCCTCAATATTTGTCTCCATAGTTTCAGGATTATGTATAGGAGTTTTATTATCATCATCTCCAAGTTGAATACCAAGCTTTTTTAGAAATGTAAAATCTGGCTGATACCCTGTCATAGCTAAAACAAAATCATTATCTATCACCTTATCTCCATCAGGAGTAGACAAATGAATTTTATCTTCTTCAATTTTTGTAATGTTTGAATTAAAGTATGATTTAATAGACCCCTCTTCTATTCTATTTTCTACATCAGGCTTTACCCAATATTTGACACTATCGCTTAAACTTGGCTCTCTTATGATCATTGTAACTTCTTTTGCCCCCTTTCTGTATGTTTCTAGGGCAACATCAACAGCAGAATTTGCTGCACCAACAACAGCAACCTTCATACCAAAATAGGGATGAGGCTCATCATAATAGTGTTTGACTTTCTCTAAATCCTCACCAGGAACTTCGAGCTTATAGGGAATATCATAAAAACCTGTAGATATAATAACTTTTTTTGCAGAGTAATCTCCTTTGGAAGTTTTAATCTCAAAATTCTCTTCTTTTATGATATTAGTAACCTCTTCATAAAGATTAATTTTTAGATCCCAAGATGAAACAACCCTCCTGTAATATTCAAGAGCTTCAGATTTTGTGGGCTTAGAATTATGAGATATAAATGGAACATCTCCAATCTCAAGCTTATCTGAGGTTGAGAAGAAGGTCATGTTTTTTGGATAATTATATAATGAATTAACTAAGCAACCTCTGTCTATTATTAGATAGCTTAAATTATTTTTTTTTGCTTCAATAGCACAACATATTCCGATTGGTCCTGCACCAATAATACATACATCAAAATTCATAATTATTTTTTTAGAATTTTAAAACTAAGGTCTAATGGATTTAAATTCTCTACTAAGTTTTTAATAAGATTTGAATCATAAA
>CACPJB010000013.1 GCA_902634135.1 uncultured Marinoscillum sp.
CTATAATTCTATAATTACCAATGATGCTTTAACTGATGATGGGCTATTTAAAGTTCATAAAGTTGATGATAGTTTTTATTATGAAATTAATCCTAACCATATCAATAGGGAAATGTTAATGGTTACTCGTATTGCTAAAACAATAAATGGAATAGGCTATGGCGGTCAAAAAATTAATTCTCAGGTATTGAGATGGCAAAAAAAAAATAACAAAATTTTATTAAGAGTTGTAAGTTATGAAAATATAGCATCAGATTCTTTACCAATTTATGAGTCAGTCCTAAATTCTAATTTTGAACCTATTTTATATTCTTTTGACATCGAAGCTCATAATCCGGAAGACAGTTCAGTTTTAATTAATATTACATCTTTATTTAATACTGATGTGAAGGCTTTAGGTTTTCCTCAGTTTAGGAGAAAAAGTTTAAAAATAACTTCTTTAGATAAAAAAAGATCATTTATTGAATCAATTAAGAGTTTTCCATCAAATATTGAAGTAAGAAATGTATTAACCTATGTTTCAACGGATCCTCCATCAACTAGTAATTCACAAACAATTAGTTTAGAGGTAAACAATTCAATGATTTTGTTACCTGATGATAAAATGCAACCAAGGTTTTTGGACAAGAGAGTTGGTTATTTTTCTCAAACTCAAACAGATTATGGTTTAGATGAGCAGAAAGCAAAATCAACATCATATATAAGAAGATGGAAGCTAGTACCTAAGGATATTGAAGCATATAATAGGGGAGAATTGGTTGAACCAATTAAGCCTATAGTTTATTATATAGATCCAGCAACTCCTGAAAAATGGAGAAAATATTTAAAACAAGGTGTTGAAGATTGGCAAATTGCTTTTGAAGCTGCAGGATTTAAAAATGCTATAATTTGTAAGTATCCTCCTTCGAAAGAAGAAGACTCTGATTGGAGCCCTGAGGATGCAAGGTATTCAGTAATAAGATATTTTGCTTCAGATATTCAAAATGCTTATGGTCCACATACTGCCGATCCTAGAACTGGTGAAATTTTAGAAAGTGATATAGGATGGTATCATAATGTAATGAATCTTTTAAGAAATTGGTTTTTAATACAAACTTCTGCTGTTAATGATAATTCAAGAGGTGTTAAGTTCAAAGATGAGATTATGGGAGAACTAATTCGTTTTGTTTCAGCTCATGAAGTAGGTCATACGATTGGACTACCACATAATATGGGATCAAGTTTTGCTTATCATGTTGATAGCTTAAGGTCACCTACTTTTACTTCACATCATGGTGTCGCACCTTCAATAATGGATTATGCTAGATTCAATTATGTTGCACAGCCTGAAGATGGAGTAACTAATTTTTATCCTAGGGTTGGTTCTTATGACATTTGGTCTGTTAAATGGGGATATACCTATTTTGATGGAGAAGATCAAAATTCAGAAAAAAAAATTCTAAATAATTGGATAAAAGAAAAAGCAGATAATTATGACTATTGGTTTGGATACTCTAATGGAATTGATCCAAGATCTCAAACTGAGTCTATCGGAAGTGACAATATGGATGCCAGTTATTATGGTCTTCTCAACCTTAAAAGAATAATTCCTAATTTAATAAATTGGACATATGAAAATGGAAAAAATTATGATGACTTAAAAGAGCTTTATTTAAATGTTTATTCTCAATTTAGGAGATATATTGGACATGTTTCTACAAATGTTGGTGGAATTTATGAAAATTTAAAGAGTAATGATCAAGATGGGGATGTGTATACTCATGTGCCAAAAAATATCCAAAGAAAAGCTATCAATTTTTTAAATTCAAATGTTTTTACTTCTTTGGATTGGTTAGTAAATAAAGATGTTTTAAATAAAATTGAAAATATTGGTGCTCAAGAAAGAGTAAGGTCAATTCATGAACTTACTTTACGAAGATTGTTTGATTACTCAAGACTAGCAAGAATGTTAGAAAATGAAACAATGAATGGTAAAAGAGCTTATTCTTTAAATGAAATGATTAGAGATTTGGACATAAGTATTTGGGATGATTTAAATACTATAAATCCAATAAATATTATTAAGAGAAATCTTCAAAAAAGTTATATCAATATTTTTATTGATATGCTAAATGAGGATAAGAAGCAATCAAGTTATGGTAAAAGGTTTGGAAATAATATAGATTATGCTTCATCGGATATAAAACCAATTTTAATGGGCAAAATTTTTAATCTAAATAAAAAAATTAAAAATAAGATAAAAAAGACCAGAGATGAGGCTACCTTAAATCATTTAAAATATATTTCTATGCAATTATCTGAGTTTACTGATAACTAATTTGTAAATGATTTTAAATTTCTAATTTCATTTTGGTTTAATACTCTCCATTTACCTCTAGGTAAATATTTTTTGGTAAAAGGCCCGAAAAGAACCCTGTCTAATTTTAAAACCCTATGGTTTAATGACTCAAATATTTTTCTGATAATTCTATTTTTACCCATATGAATTTCAATGCCTATTTCATTTTTTTTTTCTAATCTTTCTATATTATCAACTTTAATTAGTTCATCTTCAATCAATAAACCGTTTTTTATTTGAGAAATTTCATAATTTGATATTTTTTTATTGAGAGTTACTTTGTATATTTTTTTTATTTTATGTGATGGATGAGTTAGTTTTTTTGCCACATCCCCATCGTTAGTTAATAACAGTACTCCAGTAGTATTTTTATCTAACCTTCCTACCGAAAAAATTCTTTCTTTGACCCCTTTAATTAAATCAAAAACTATTTTTCTATTCCGAGTATCTTCATTAGTTGTTATATAATTTTTAGGCTTATTAAGTAATATGTATATGTTTTTTTCAGGTTTTATTAAAATATTATTAATTGTAACTAAGTCATTTAAGTTTATTTTAGACCCTAATTTATTACATAATATATCATTTACCTTTACCTTTCTTTTAAGGATGAATGCATCAGCTTCTCTTCTTGAACAAAAACCTGATTGAGAGATATATTTATTTAGACGAATTTTTTCTTTTGGGTTAGACTTCTTTTTCATCTCCAATTGAATTCTCTTCTTTTTGAAAGTCTTTTATAGTTGGAAGTTCTTTTAGAGAATTTATGCCAAAATAATCCATAAACTTTTCACTAGTTGAATATATCAGAGGTCTTCCTACTTTATCTGATTTTCCTTCAATTTTAATTAATTCTTTCTCTAATAACTTTTGAATTGTGTAGTCACAATTTACACCTCTAATTTTTTCTATTTCAGATTTAATAATAGGTTGTTTATATGCAATTATTGATAATGTTTCCAATGCTGAAATAGATAATCTTCTTTGAGACTGTTGTTTTAAAAGTATTTCATTCAGCCTTGAAAATTCATTTTTGGTTAAAAATTGATATCCACCTCCTGACTCAACAATTTCAAATGAAAATTTTATGTCATCATATTTTTTTTTAAGAACATTAATTGAATGAATAATTGATTTTTCATTATACTTAGTTTTTTCACTTTCAGAAAAAGCTTTAATAATATCATTAATTTTTATAGGTTTTGGTGAACAAAATATTAATGATTCAATCTTAGATTCTAATGATGAGCTCAAAATTTATCCTCTTTTAAGTTTTGCTTCAATTGATTGAGTGGCATGAGGAACTGCTCTTAATCTTTTTTTATCAATTAACTTCCCAGAATCTTTACATATCCCATATGTTCCGTTTTTGATTCTAATTAGTGCTTTTTCTAGATTTGAAATAAACTTTTGTTGTCTGCCAGCTAATTGACTAAGGCTTTCTTTTTCCATAGTATCCGCCCCATCTTCAAGGGTCTTTAGTGCTCCTTGTGTAGAATCTGTACCAGATAAATTTTTCCTTTCTAGTGATTCTTTAATAAATTCTAACTCATTTTGAGCATTTTTAATTTTTTTTAAAATAAGCTTTTCAAATTCAACTAACTCTGATGCGGAATATTTGTTTTTTTCTTTTTTAGCCATAATAACAAATTTAAAGTTTTCTTTTTATTTCTTGTATTTCAAATGATTCAATAATATCACCTACTTTAATATCATTAAAATCTTCAATGCTTATTCCACATTCAAATCCAGACTTTACTTCATTTGCATCTTCTTTAAATCTCTTCAATTGTTTAATTTTTCCACTGAATATAACAATTCCATCTCTAATTAATCTTATTTTATTTTTTCGTATAATATTTCCATTAGTTACATAGCATCCAGCAATTGTTCCAATTTTAGAAATTTTATAAGTCTCTCTAACTTCTACATTACCCATAATTTTTTCTTCTTCCGTTGGCTCAAGCATTCCTTCCATTGCACTTGTAATCTCATTTATAGCTTCATAAATAATTGAATATAATCTAATATCTATTCCTTCTTTTTCTGCTAGATTTCTTGCATTTAATGAAGGTCTAACCTGAAATCCAATAATAATAGCATCTGAGGCTGAAGCGAGTAAAACATCAGATTCAGTTATCTGACCGACTCCTCTATGAATTATATTTACAGATATTTCATCAGAAGATAATTTTTCAAGAGAATCTGAAAGTGCTTCAATAGATCCGTCTACATCACCTTTTAAAACTATATTTAGTTCTTTAAAATTTCCTAAAGCTAACCTTCTACCTATTTCATCTAAGGTTACATGTTTTTTCGTTCTTAATTTTTGCTCTCTAATAAGTTGCTCTCTTTTTGTTGCTAGTTCTCGAGCTTCTTTATCTGTATCAAATACATTAAATATATCACCAGCTTGAGGAGCACCATTTAGTCCAAGCATTAAAATAGGTGTTGCAGGACCAACTTTTAATTTCTCTTTACCTCGATGGTCGAATAATGCTTTTACTTTCCCATGTTGTGCGCCAGCTAATACGATATCTCCTTTATTTAAAGTACCTCCTTGGACCATTATAGTTGTTAAATATCCTCTACCTTTATCAAGTTCAGATTCAACTACTGTTCCCGATGCTTTTTTATTTGGGTTAGCTTTTAGTTCTAATAATTCAGCTTCAAGAAGAACCTTTTCTAATAATTCTTCAATTCCCTGTCCTGTTTTTGCAGAAACTTCTTGACATTGAAACTTTCCTCCCCAATCTTCAACTAAAATATTATTATTAGATAAGTCTTCCTTAACTTTATTAACATTAGCATTAGGTGTATCAACTTTATTTATAGCGAAAACTATTGGAACATCAGCTACTTTACTATGATTAATTGCTTCTTTTGTTTGCGGCATTACAGTTGAATCAGCAGCAATTACTATTATAACTATGTCTGTCATTTTTGCTCCTCTTGCTCTCATAGCAGTAAAAGCCTCATGACCCGGCGTATCTAAGAAAGCAATTCTTTGACCTTTTTTGGTTTCAACATCATATGCTCCTATATGTTGAGTAATTCCCCCAGCTTCACCTTCAGTAACTCTAGAATTTCTAATATAATCTAACAATGAAGTTTTACCATGATCAACATGTCCCATTATCGTAACAATTGGTGCTCTTGCAGAAAGATCCTCCTCTTTATCTTTTTCTTCTATTACTTCAGTTTCTTTATTTTCAGATGTAGTAAATTCAACTTTATAACCAAATTCTTCGGCGATAATACTAATTGTTTCAGCATCTAATCTTTGATTTATTGATACAAACATTCCAATTTCAAGATATTTTGAAATAACATCATTAACAGTCACCTCCATTAATTTTGCAAGATCATTGGCTGAAATATATTCTGTTACTTTTAATACTTTAGAATCCTCTTCTATTTTAATTTTTTCTTCTTCTAATGCTTCTGCATGTTGGGTTCTCTTTTCCTTTCTGTATTTGGATCTTTTTGTATCGGAATCTTTTGAACTACTTAGTTTTGCTAGAGTGGTTTTAATTTTATCTTGAATTTCTTTGTTCTTTTTATCAATGTCTTCTTTATTATCAAATGAAGTTTTATTTTTAGATTGATTATTATTAGATATAATTCTTTTTCTAGGTCTTCTTTTCTTTTTTGATTGATCTGACGAGGCTACTCTTTTTTTATCATTATCTTCTAAATTAATTTTCTTAATAATTTTTATTCCTTCAGACTCTTTTTTTTCATTTTTAGTTTCTTTTTTATGTTCTGAGGAAGATTCAGCTTTTTTTTCTTTGATAACTTTTTTTTCGGGTTCACTAAACACATTTGATTTTTCTTCTAATCCAATTTTAATATTTGAAGCTACTTTTTTTTCAACAGCGGAATCTTCAAATGCATTTTCTAATATTTTATAAAGCTTATGATCAATTTTGGTATTAGGGTTTGAGTCAATTTCATACCCCTTATCATGAAGGTAACTAATGATGGTATTCCTTCCAACATTTAATTTTCTTGCAACTTGACCCAATCTTAATTGTTTCCCTTCGCTCATATTTATTCAAATTCTTTTTTTAGTGTTGAAATTACTTCATCAATAGTACTCTCCTCTAAATCAGCTCTTTTAATTAAATCTTCTTTGTCAAGATTTAATACTGATTTAGCAGTATCTAAACCTATTCTTTTTAGTTCATCAATTATCCAACCTTCTATTTCATCTGAGAATTCCTCAATATCAACATCCTCCTCTTGAGTTTCGTCAAGTTCTCTAAACACATCAATTTCAAGATCTAATAATCTACTGGCTAATTTGATATTTTGCCCTCCTTTACCTATAGCTAATGATACTTGATCAGGTTTAAGATATACAGATACCGTTTTCTCTTCATTATCTATATTCATGCTTGTTATTTTCGCAGGACTTAGTGCTCTAGAAATATATAATTCTTGATTATCCGTGTAATTAATTACATCAATATTTTCATTTTGTAATTCTCTCACAATTGAATGAATTCTTGATCCATTCATCCCAACACATGCTCCAACAGGATCAATCCTGTCATCATAAGATTCAACACAAATTTTAGCTCTTTCACCTGGTTCTCTAACAACTTTTTTTATTGTTATCAAACCATCACTAATTTCTGGGACTTCATTTTCAAAAAGTTTCTCAAGAAACACTGGGCTAGTTCTTGATAGGGTGATTTTTGGATTTCCTCTAAACATTTCAACGCTTGAAATAACTCCTCTTAAAGTATCACCCTTTCTATATTTATCCTTATAAATTTGTTCATTTCTTGGTAAAGAAATTTCATTTCCTTCACCATCTACTAGAAGTACTTCTCTGCTAAGTATTTGATATATTTCTCCGGTTATAATTTCTCCAACTAGTTCATCATATTTAGTAATTATTACTTCTTTTTCTAAATCTTTAACTCTTTGAATCAATGTTTGCTTAGCTAATATTACAGCTCTTCTTCCAAAATCTTCTATTTTGATTTCTTCAGCAACCTCATCACCCACTTCAAAATCTCTTTCAATTTTTTTGGCATCAGTTAACTTAATTTTATCAAAATCCCAAATATCTTCAGAATTGTCATCAACAATTTCTCGAAATCTCATAATTTCTAAATCCCCTTTATCTGCATTGATAACAATATCAAAATTTTCATCATGTTCAAATCTTTTTTTTATCATAGCTCTGAAAACATCTTGTAGAATTCTAATCATGGTCGGCCTGTCAACGTTTTTTTGTTTAGCAAATTCTGTAAAAGTTTGTATTAGTATTTTGGTATCCATAATATTTTTTCAAAAAAAATGGGGACAAATGTCCCCGCTTCCAATTAAATTAGTACGCAAACTTAACTTTTTTTAAGTAGAAGACAAATTTTGATATAAAAAAGGTACAAAAAATAATGAGAGATTCTTTAATGCTTTTTAATTCACTTGGTAAAAAGAAAGAAGGTTTTTACACAAATAAAAAAAAGGAAGTTTCAATGTATGTTTGTGGACCAACAGTTTATGATCTTCTTCATGTTGGTAATTTTAGAGGTCCAATTTTTTTTAATTTTCTTAGAAATTTTTTAGAAAATAAAGGATATAAAGTAACATACGTTTATAATTATACAGATATAGACGATAAAATAATAAATAAATCTAAAGAAGATAATATTTCAACCTATGAACTCTCAGAAAAATATATCAATGAATTTGAAAAAGATTATGCTTCATTAAAAATTAAAAAACCATCTTTCACACCAAAATGTACTGATCATATAGATGATATAATTGATTTTATTAAAGATTTAATCAAAAAGGGCTATGCTTATGAGTCTTCTAGTAGTGTATTCTTTTCAATTAAAAAGTTTAAGGAGTATGGAAAGTTATCTGGTAAAAATACTGAGGATTTACTAGCAGGCTATAGAGTTAATGTAAATGAACAAAAAGAAAACCCGTTAGATTTTATTTTATGGAAACCATCATTGGGTTATGATCCTGGATGGGATTCTCCTTGGGGATTTGGTAGGCCTGGGTGGCATATTGAGTGTTCTGCTATGTCTCGAAAATTACTTGGAGATCAAATAGATATTCATGGTGGTGGGGTAGACTTACTTTTTCCTCATCACGAAAATGAAATTGCTCAATCAGAATGTAATATTTCATGTTCATTTGCTAATTTTTGGGTACATAACAATCTAATAAATTTTGATAATCAAAAAATGTCTAAGTCTTTAGGGAATATTATTAAAGGAAGAGATTTTATAAATGACTATAACTCTGAAATATTTAAATTTTTAATTTTGAGTGTTCATTATAGGTCAATATTAAATTTCAACAAAAAAATCATTGATCAGACAATTGGAAATCTCATTAAAATTTATTCTTCTCTCCACCTTGCAAGTAATATAATGTCTTCTGATATAGATATTGAAGTTAATAATGATTACAAAAAAGAATTTGAAATATATAATGAAAAAATAGATTCTTTTTTAAATAATGATTTAAATACACCTGGTGTTTTTGGTATTCTTTTTGATGTGATTAGAAAGTTTAATTTACTTTCCGTCAATAAAAAAATAACGAGTGAAATAAAATTTTTTTCTGATAAATTCTTAAAGTTATTTGATAAAATTGGGACTCTAATGGGTTTATTTAATGAATCTAAATCTGACTTTATTATGGAGCTTAATTTACTTTTATTAAAATCTAAATCAATTAAATTATTGGATATTGAAAATAAAATTGAACTTAGAAATAAAGCAAGAGCAACAAAAGATTATATTTTATCTGATAAGTTAAGAGATGAATTATTAGATTTTGGAATAGACTTAAAAGATAATCCCGATGGCTCTACTAATTGGTCTGTTAAAATTTAAACTTCTTCAGCAACCACTTCATTTACTTCTGGAATAAATCTTTTCAATAATTTTTCTATTCCCCCTTTTAGTGTAATCATAGATGATGGACAACCACTACATGCTCCTTGTAGAGATACTTTAACGACACCTTTACTAAATGACTCAAACTGAATTGCTCCTCCATCTTGTTCTACAGCAGGTTTGATATACTCATCAAGTATTTCAATTATTTTATTATCAATTTCTTTATTTGATGACTTAACATTTTCCTGATTAGATTTTATTTCTACTACAGGTTTTCCTTCTTCAATATACCGTTTTATGTAATTTTTGAGTTCAAGTTTTATATCATCCCAATGTACTTGATTGTTTTTTGTAATAGTAATAAAATTGCTCATTATAAAAACCCTTTCTACATAATCAAAATCAAAGAGTTTTTTTGCAATTTCTGAGTCAGTAGCACTTTCAGCATCTGGATAATCTTTTATTATTTTATCATCTAAAAGCATCCTATCAGCAACAAATTTAAGTGAGTTAGGATTAGGGTTAGCTTCTAAATATATATTTACACTATTCATCTTTTTTAAATTTTATTTTTTCTCCTTCTGTAGACGCAACTACACTTGCAACAGTTGCATCACCCGTTACATTCACTACTGTTCTTAACATATCTAATGGCCTGTCAATTGCAATAATTAATGCTAACCCTTGAGGATCGATACCTATCGCCCCAAGAACAATAACTAACATAATTAATCCTGCACCCGGAACTGCAGCAGCACCTATTGAAGATAAAGTCGCGGTCAAAACAATTGCAAGTTGATCAACCAGTGTTAAATCTTGACCAAATGCTTGCGCAATAAAAACAGCAGAAATTGCTTGGTGAATACTAGTTCCATCCATATTAATGGTAGCTCCAAGTGGGCACACAAAGCTCGTAACTTCATCAGATACATTAAGGTTTTTTTCAACTCTTTTCATTGTTAATGGAAGTGTTGCAGCACTTGAACTTGTTGAGAATGCAAGCATTTGTGCTGGAAATATTGCTTTTAAAAATTTACTAATAGGGACTCCTGTATATGAATATATAATCAATGGATAAAAAATAAAAACCATAAATGTTAGACCAGTTATAACCGTTAGAGCATAATATAATAATGGTGTTAGTGTCGTTATAATATTATTTGGATCATCACCAGCTAAATCAACAATTAATCCTGCTAAAAGAGCAAATACACCTATTGGAGCATATTCCATTATAATCTCAACAATTTTTATAATTATTTCATTTAGTCCATCAAATGCTTTTTTGATTGAGCTAGTTTTTGATGGTGAGGATAGTACAAGAGCAATACCAAATAAAACAGCAAAAAATATTATTTGTAGCATATTTCTATTATTACTTGCTGAATAAAAAAAGTTGTCAGGGACTACATCAATCATCATTTGCAAAGGTCCAGAATCTTCAACATCTTTTGCACTTGATATTTTCATAGAGGCATCAGATGCATACTTTTCTTTTAGTTCCAATGTTTTTTCTTCAGGAAAATATTCTCCAGGCTGTAAAGTGTTAGCTAAAATTAGAGCTATTATTATAGCTGATATTGTTGTAAGTACATAAATACCAAAGGTCTTTCCTCCTATTCTTGACAATTTTGAAGTATCTCTTAAATTAGAAATTCCAGATACCAATGACACTAAAATTAATGGAACAGCAACTAGCTTTAGCATTTTTACAAATATTGTTCCAAAGGGCATTACCCAATCAGATATATAGCCCCCTATTCCTAGAAAAACAGATGCAATACCTAGAATTAAACCTAGAATTAAACCCAGAATTATTTTTGAGTGAAGAGCCATATTTATTTCTTACTTTGTAAATATAAATCAACTAAAACATTTGCAGCCATCGATTCAACTATTGGTACTGCTCTTGGTACTACACATGGGTCGTGCCTTCCCTTTCCTTTTACAGTGACTTTATTATTTTCACTATCTACGCTGCTTTGATCTTTCATTATAGTTGATACTGGCTTAAACGCTACATTAAAATATATATCTTCACCATTACTTATTCCACCTTGAATACCTCCTGAGTAATTTGATTTTGTTTTGATTTTATCTCCTTTAATTTCAAACTGATCGTTATGTTCGGAACCATACATTTCTGAGCCCTTGAAACCACTTCCATATTCAAATCCTTTTACTGCATTAATTGATAACATTGCTTTTCCTAATTTTGCATGAAGTTTATCAAAAATAGGCTCACCAATACCTACTGGACATCCGGTAATTATACAAGATATTATACCTCCAACTGTATCTCGATTTTTTCTTGCCTGATCAATTATTGAAATAAATTTTTCAGCATATTTCTTGTCAGGACAACGAACAATATTTGTTTCAATATTTTTTAAATCCAGCTGGGTATATGCTTTTTCAATTTCTGCTTTACCAACTTTGGAAACATATGCCTTTATGTTAATACCAATATCTTTCAATATTTTTTTAGCAATAGCACCAGCTGCAACCCAATTAGCAGTTTCTCTCGCTGAACTTCTACCTCCACCTCTGTGATCTCTATTTTTATATTTTTTATGGTATGTATAATCAGCATGAGAAGGTCTAAAAGCTTTAGAAATATGATCATAATCACTACTTTTTTGATCCTTATTTTTGATAAATAAGCTAATTGGAGAACCTGTTGTTTTACCATTAAAAACACCAGATAGAATTTGGACCGAATCACTTTCTTTTCTTTGGGTTGTTATTTTAGATTGACCAGGTTTTCTCCTGTCTAATTCTTTTTGAATATCTATTTCTTCTATTTTTATTCCAGAAGGGCATCCATCAATAATTACTCCAATCGCTTTACCATGTGACTCTCCGTAGGTTGATATTTTAAATATTTTGCCAAATGAGTTACTCATATTTTTTTTTAATCAAGAAAAAACTAAACATCAAAAATAAAGTTAAGGTAATAATATTTAGAATGAGAGTAATACTTTCTTGTTTTTTTATGGATGTTAATTCTTCTTTTTTTGTATTAATAAGATCTAATATTGAATTTTCTTTATAATGGTTTGATCTTACTGTTTTTTTCCGTTCACCAAAAACATTAAGTTTTAAATTAGATTTAAGTGTATCATACTTAACTTTATATGGGTCAAAATATATCCATTCGATTTTGTCAGATAAATCATATTCTCCAGGTTCTGTTGGTACCGTGTAATAAATAAATTTTTTTGATCCAAATATTTTACCTTTCTCTCTTTGTATATTTTGTTCAGAGTTAGGGGGATAAAAATCAACACCTGCAATATCTATTTTTGGTTCATTGATTGCTGAAATATTTCCTTCCCCATATATCTCAAAATCATAGTTTAAACTTTCACCGGTATTAATATTATTTAAATTAATTTTTTCTTTTAATTTATATTTTCCAACAGAAACGTTATCCTGTAAAGGGTGAGGGGGTAATTTGTTAACTATAATAGATAATGGTTTAGAATAGAATTTTTTGAAGTCTTCAATTTTATTTCTACCAAAAAAAGAGGGTCTTTTTGAAATTTTATATTTAATAAGTTCTAATTCTAGAGATGGGAAGTTAATTGTCTCATTATTTAAAGGGTAGTAAGTTGCCTCAAAGATTTTATATTGATTATATCTTTTATTTTTTATGGTTACTGGAATACTATTAATATTTTCAATATTAAAATTTTCTTCCCAACAATTAGAAGGTTTTATTTTTTTTATTATATCTGTTAACTGTTTTCCAAGCTCATAAAATCGCATATCTGCAACATTATTTTCGCTTACAAAAAAAGAAAGGGTAGTATTAAATCCTTCGCCTACAAATACACTTTGTTTATCAGTCGAAAGATTTAGAAATGCATCAGCCTCTACTTCGTAAAACTCTTCATTATTTCTATCAAAAAAGTTATCAAATGGGTCACTAAATGGATCAAAAAAATTATTAAATGGAGATTGTTTAGGATCATCATATGAATTGTCAACCTCAATTATTTTACCTTTTACACTTACTGATTTCCCATTTACTTTAATTACAAAATTTGGTATTGTAAAACTACCAATCTCGGTAGATATATAATTTTGAATTATACTTTGAGAACTAGTCATTTTTCCATTAATGAAATTTGTAGAACTAGATGAAGATATTCCAGATTTTCTAAATCCCTTTATTTCGGGAAATTGTCCATAATTACTTATTTGATCATTATTGATAGTAATTGTGATTTTTAGATTATTTCCAATAGACACCTTTTCTGGTGATATGTCAACATTTATTTCCTGCGCAAGAACAAATACTGGTAATAATAAAATGAACAGATTAGAGAATATGGAAAAATAAATTTTCATACTCAAATTTAATTAATAGGTTGATTATAGGATTTAAAAAAAAATTAAAAAAAGTTAAATTAATTTGCCGCCTTTATATTCCTAATAATGCCTTCATATTTAGTTCTTTTAATTGCAGAACCTTCAAATATTCTATTAAATGTCTCCTCAGTTAATTCTATCCAATCATTTTTTTTTAATGAAGTGATTTCATTTTTTGGAATAAACTTCTCCTCGTTATGTGGTTTAGAAAATTTATTCCATGGACAAACATCTTGACAAATATCGCATCCAAAAATTGCATCATTAAGATTATCTTTAAACTCAATAGGGATTTCTTTTTTATTTTCAATTGTAAGATATGAAATACATTTATTTGCATTTATAACTTGTGCTGATGTTATAGCGTCAGTAGGACAAGCATCTATACACCTTGTACATTTTCCACATCTATTAGGTGTTGGAGAATCATATTCTAGTTCGAGATCACAAATTATTTCTGCTAAAAAAAAATAACTTCCTTTCCTTTCATTAATAAGCAAAGAGTTTTTCCCTATCCACCCTAAACCAGAAAGTTTAGCCCAAGCTCTTTCATGAACTGGAGCGGAGTCCACAAAAACTCTCCCATCTACATCACCAATTTTTTCTTTAATGCATTCAAAAAGTTTTTTTAATTTTTTTCTTATCACTTTGTGGTAATCTTTACCATATGCATATTTTGATATTATAAAATTATTTTTTTTATCAATATTCTGTTTTGGGTAATAATTGAAACTAAGTGAAATTATTGACTTGGATCCTGGAACAAGTTTTCTTGGGTCTAATCTTTTATCTAAATTTTTTTCTAAATATTTCATTGATCCTTGGTAACCTTGAGATAACCATTTTTCAAATTTATTTTCTTCCTCATGAAGATGTCTTGCTTTTGATATACCAATACTTGAGAAACCTAATTCTCTAGCTTTATTTTTAATGAATTTAGTGTTTTCCTCAATCATAGAATATTTGGTTTTGATAACCATCTTTTGGGTTTATACCTAAATGAGAGTAAGATATTTTTGTTGCGACTCTTCCTTTTTGAGTTCTTTTTATATATCCTTCTTGAACAAGAAATGGTTCATATACTTCCTCAATTGTATTAGGCTCCTCTCCACATGCTGTTGCAATCGTTTTTATACCTACTGGTCCACCGTTAAACTTATTTACAATTGCTTCAATTATCTTGTTGTCCATTTCGTCTAACCCTTTTTTATCAATTTTTAATGCATCAAGACTGTTCATTGTTATAACCTTAGTTATTTTTCCATCTCCTTCAACTTCTGCAAAGTCCCTCACTCTCCTTAATAAATTATTTAGTATTCTTGGAGTTCCTCTACTCCTTGAAGAAATTTCATCAGAAGCATTATCTTCTATTGGAATTTTTAATATTTCTGCAGATCTATTTACAATTCTTTTTAAGATTTTTTTATCATAGTATTCTAGTCTAAAATTAATTGAGAACCTTGATCTTAGGGGAGCAGATAATAGTCCTGACCTTGTTGTAGCTCCTATTAATGTAAATGGATTTAATTTGATTTGGACAGATCTTGCACTAGGACCTGAATCAATCATGAGATCAATCTTAAAGTCTTCCATTGCAGAATATAAATATTCTTCTATCACCTTATTTAATCTATGAATTTCATCAATAAATAAAACATCCCCTTCTTCTAGATTTGTGAGAAGACCCGCTAAATCCCCAGCTTTTTCAAGCACTGGTCCAGATGTTACCTTTAGATTTGTTGATAATTCATTAGCAATGATATGGGATAGAGTAGTTTTTCCTAGACCCGGGGGGCCATGAAGCAATACATGATCCAGTGGTTCGGATCTTTTTTTTGCGGCCTTAACGAATACTTGTATATTATTTAAAATCTGATCTTGCCCAAAAAAATCATTAAATGATTTTGGCCTAAGAATATTTTCAAATTCTTTATCTTTAGAGTTAGAATTTTTATCGGAATTTAAATAGTCTTCTCTCATACAACAGTTGCTAATTTAATTATTTTTATGCGTCGTATATTAATCTCTCTAATTTTTGTTTTAACTATTTTTTTTATAACTAGAAAAAATATTGATGAATATGAAATTACAGGAAAAACAATGGGTTCAATTCAGTATAATATTAAATATATATCAAACGAAAAAAAAATATCAAAATTAGAAATTGATTCAATTCTAATAGAATTCAATAAAATATTTTCTACTTATATTCCAGATTCAGAAATATCGGTGGTTAATAGGTCAATAGGTAAGGTAAGAGTTAGTGACGAATTTGGGAAGCTAATTTCTGAGAGTAAATCAATATATGAGCTTAGTGGAGGAATGTTTGATCCTACAGTTGGTCCTTTAGTTAATAAATGGGGTTTTGGGCCAGATACTATTGATAAGCTTCCTAATGAAAGAGAGATTAATCAGATTATGGAATATGTAGGGTTTGATAAAATAAGTTTCGAAAATGGATATATTAATAAAAAATTTAAAGAATCCTATATTGACTTTAGCTCTGTTGCAAAGGGATATGCTGTTGATATAATTCATTCATATATTGAATCTAAAAATATACTTAATTCATATGTTGAGATTGGTGGAGAAGTTAGGGTAAGTGGAAAAAACAAAAATAATGATAACTGGGTATTAGGGATAAGAGAACCAAGCTTTGATGGAAATATTAATATGGTTGCAATGGTTTCTTTCCCTAATATGGCACTTGCCACATCTGGAAATTATGTTAATAATTATTATGTTAATGATAGTCTTTTCTTTCACACTATTAATCCAAAAAGTGGTTATCCTTCCTATACAAATATGCTAAGTGCATCAGTATTTTCTGATGATTGTTTAACTTCTGATGCTTATGCTACAGCATTTATGACTATGGATTTTAATGAGTCAAAAAAAATATTAAATTCTTTAAGTAATGTATCTGGATATTTTATCTATATGGAAAAAGGAGAAATTAAGAGCTATACATCAGATAGGTTAAAACCCTATATCACCACAAATGAAGAATAAACTTAGACCAATTTCTATTATATTATTTTTAGGTTCGATTTTTTTTAATTTATTTTAGAATCTAAATATGATTTTTTCTCTTTTTGCCTTGTCTCTCTTTAGAAAAATATCGGTTGTCATATATATAAATAAAAATTAACTTCCACACATCTCACAATCATCTTGATTGTCGATGGAACATTGCATTGCTGCTTGCTTATTTTCTGTAGTTTGAGATTTTTCATCTTTAACTATAGTAAATTTAATAGCATCAGCTGCAGCTTTTGTTCTGAGATAATATAGTCCAGTTTTAAGACCTTTTTTCCAAGCATGGAAGTGCATTGATGTTAACTTTCCAAAGTTTGCATCTTGCATGTGAATATTCATACTTTGACTTTGGCATATGTATGCCCCTCTATCAGCGGCCATATCAATTATACTTTTTTGTGAAACTTCCCATACTGTTCTGTAAAGAAGTTTAATATCATCTGGAATCTCTTTAATTCCTTGAATTGATCCATTTGATTCCATGAGTCTATCTTTCATACTGTCATCCCAAAGTTTTAACTTGATCAAATCTTGAAGCAAATGTTTATTAACAACTATAAACTCGCCAGACAATACTCTCCTTGTATAAATATTAGATGTATAAGGTTCAAAGCATTCATTATTTCCTAGAATTTGAGATGTAGATGCAGTAGGCATTGGCGCAAGTAAAAGAGAGTTTCTTACTCCGTGTTTTTTTACTTCTCTCTTAAGTTTAGTCCAATCCCATCTTTTTGAACTTGGAACTACACCCCACATATCAAACTGAAATATTCCTTTAGAGACCGGGGATCCTTCATATGTTTTATAAGGTCCTTCTTTTTGAGCAATTTCCATAGAGGACTCCATAGCAGCAAAATAAATTGTTTCAAAAATTTCAGCATTTAGTTTTTTTGCTTCAGGTGAATCAAAAGCATGCCTCATTAAGATAAATGTGTCAGCTAACCCTTGAACACCTATTCCTATAGGTCTGTGTCTCATATTAGAATTTCTTGCTTCTTCAACAGGGTAGTAATTTACATCTATTACCTTGTTTAAGTTTCTAGTAATAACTTTTGTAATTTCATATAATTTCTGATGGTCATAGGTCATATCATCTTTCACAAATTTGTTTAGAGCAATGGATGCTAAATTGCAAACAGCAACTTCATCAGGTGAAGTGTACTCAACTATTTCTGTACATAAGTTGGAGGATTTAATTGTTCCTAAATTCTTTTGATTAGATTTTATATTACATGCATCTTTATATAGAATGTATGGATTTCCTGTTTCTATTTGAGCTTCCAATATTTCAAACCAGAGGTCTTGTGCTTTAACTGTCTTTCTGACTTTTCCTTCTTTCTCAAACTTCTGATATAATTTTTCAAATTCTTCACCATATGTCTCATGTAAATCTTTTGCTTCATCGGGTGAGAATAAGGACCAGTCACTATTCGATTCAACCCTTTTCATAAATAGGTCTGGAATCCACATTGCGTAGAAAAGGTCTCTTGCTCTTAACTCTTCTTTACCGTGATTCTTTTTCAATTGTAGAAACTCAAATATATCAGAATGCCATGGTTCTAAATATATAGCAAAGCTTCCTTTTCTTTTTCCTCCACCTTGGTCGACGTATCTTGCCGTCATATCAAAGTTTCTTAACATAGGTATAATACCATTAGATACCCCATTTGTTCCTTTGATATATGATCCGGTAGCTCTAACATTATGAATACTTAATCCAATTCCGCCAGCAGATTGAGAAATCTTTGCACATTGTTTGAGTGTATCATAAATTCCGTCAATACTATCTTCTTTCATTGTTAAGAGAAAACATGAGGAGAGCTGTGGTTTGGGTGTTCCGGCATTGAATAATGTTGGAGTTGCATGAGTAAACCATTTTTCAGACAATAAATTATATGTCTCTAATACAGAGTCTATATCATCCATATGAATACCAACAGCAACTCTCATTAACATATGTTGAGGTCTTTCAACAACCTTGCCATCAATTTTTAGTAAATAAGATTTTTCTAAAGTTTTAAATCCAAAATAATCATAACTAAAGTCTCTATCATAGATAATTGAGGAATCTAGCAAAGCTGCATTTTTATTTATTATACCATAAACTTCCTTTGAAAGTAATGATGCATTTTCGCCAGTCTTTGGGCTTACATATGTATATAGTCTTTTCATTGTACTTGAAAAAGACTTACTGGTTGTTTTATGTAAATTTGATACAGCGATTCTTGCAGCTAAAGTAGCAAAATCAGGATGTTTCGTTGTAAGAGTAGCAGCTGTTTCAGCAGCTAGTTCGTCAAGTTCTTGAGTTGAAACTCCATCGTAAAGGCCATCTATAACTTTTTTTGCAATTTCAATGGTCTTTACAAAATCAGAGTTTAATCCATAACTAAGCTTCTCAATTCTAGCCGTTATCTTATCAAACTTAACTGTTTCCTTTCTGCCGTCTCTCTTTATTACTAACATAACTATATAATTTAAAAGTCTTCTTCTAATGAAAATTTAGGTTTATCAGCTTCATCTTCTTTTTTAAGAACACCTGCTTTTTTGATATTCTGCAACTCTCTTCTCAAAGAAATTGGTTTTTCCTTGAAGAGATATCATGTCCATAAAATCAAATGGGTTTGTTGAATTATAAACCCTTGGACAACTTAATTCAACTAAAAGTCTATCAGCTACAAATTCTATGTATTGACACATAAGATCTGAATTCATACCGATAAGCTTAACAGGTAATGCATCAGTTACAAATTCTTTCTCTAAATTAACAGCATCCTTTATTATCTCTATAACAGTTTCTTTTGGAAGAGTATTTACTAGATGCTTAGTATATAAGTGACAAGCAAAGTCACAATGAAGACCTTCATCTCTTGAAATAAGTTCATTTGAAAATGTTAATCCTGGCATCAAACCTCTTTTCTTTAACCAGAAAATAGAACAAAAGCTCCCTGAAAAGAAAATTCCCTCTACAGCAGCAAAAGCTATTAGTCTTTCAGCAAAGGTCCCATTATCAATCCATCTTAGAGCCCAATCAGCCTTTTTCTTTACACAATCAAGAGTTTCAATTGCATGTAAGAGGGTGTCTTTTTCTTTTGTATCATCAACATATGTATCAATTAATAATGAATATGTCTCTGAGTGAATATTTTCAATAGCTATTTGAAACCCATAAAAGAATTTTGCTTCCGTATATTGAACATCAGAAACAAAATGCTCTGCTAAATTTTCATTAACTATTCCATCACTTGCAGCAAAAAATGCTAATACATGTTTTATAAAATGTCTTTCTCCGTCATTTAAATTTCCCCAATCTTTTAGGTCTTGACTTAAATCAATTTCTTCAGCAGTCCAAAAACTAGCTTCTGCTTTTTTATAAAACTGCCAAATATCATCATGTTCTATGGGAAATAATACAAATCTATCTGCGTTCTCTTGTAGTATTGGCTCTAGACTTTGCTCTTTGTTTTGCATTTTATCAATGTTTTAACTAAAAAAAAGACAAAAAAATCCTCGTCATTACATTAATTTTTTTGTAACATAATGACTAAAAAATTTTAGTCAATAAGTGGTTTATAATCTTTGTGTTTGGAAGCTATGACCAAAAAAAAACTAGTAAAATTTATCTCTTGGTCTAGGCTGTACAAATATTATAAAAAGACTTTAAAATATCAAAACATATTTCAAAGGTTTTTTATTTTTTTTTATTTTTTCTCTAATTTAATTTTTTTGATTTGAATAATAGAGATAAAATCATAAATTTGCACACGTTTTAAAAAAGCAATTATGTATGCAATTGTTGAAATTTCTGGAAAACAATTTAAAGTAGAAAAAGATAAATTTATTTATACTGATAAAATTGAACCAAAAACTGGTAAAAAAATAGAGTTTAATAATGTTTTATTTATCAGCGATAAAGGAAAAGCAAAAATTGGTAAACCTACAATCAAAGGCTCAAAAGTAACTGGAGAAGTTCTTTCACAATTTAAAGATGACAAGGTTACTGTATTTAAGAAGAAGAGAAGAAAAGGATATAAAGTTAAAAATGGTCATAGACAACAGATGACTAAAATTTTAATAAAAGATATAAAATAAATCATGGCACATAAAAAAGGAGCAGGTAGTTCAAAAAATGGAAGAGAGTCTCATAGTAAAAGGCTCGGGATAAAAATTTTTGGTGGACAGAAAATTATTGCTGGTAATATAATTGTTAGGCAGAGAGGTACTAAACATCATCCTGGAAATAATGTAGGTATGGGAAAAGACCATACTCTGTTTGCTCTATCAGATGGAGTTGTTCAATTTAAGAAAGGAAAAAACAATAGATCTTTCGTATCTGTTGTATAATCAAGACTGCCTATTTCTTATTTTTTCAAAATAGTTTTTCAAGTTTTTAAAAGACGCAGAATTGCCTGATATGTCGTTTAATAATTCTATTCCCTCCTCGAAAAAGCTATCCATTTTATTTTTTGATATTTGATCAATTTGATATTTGATCATCATATCAGTAATAAATTTTATTTTATTTTCAACTTGATCATTATTATTCATGAACTTTAAAATATTTTTTTTATCATTTGAATTTGCTTTTTCTAATAGCTTAATAATCAAATATGTTTTTTTATTTGACAAGATATCCCCACCAATTTTTTTTCCAAATTCAGAATTTCCAAATACATCCAAATAATCATCCATAAGTTGGAAAGAGATTCCAATTTTTTCACCAGCGCAATATAATTTTTCAGTGACCCCTTTTTCCTGGTTTGCAATTAAGCCACCTAATTCTAAACTAAATCCTATTAGTACAGCTGTTTTTAAAGTGATCATATTGAGATATTCCTCTTCAGAAATTTGACTTTTAGTTTCGAAATTCATATCATATTGTTGACCCTCACATACTTTAATGGCAATGTTATTAAATCTTTTAAATATTTTTTTGAATGATTCATCATTTATGTTTTCTAACATTTTGAATGCAAAAATCATCAATAAATCTCC
>CACPJB010000014.1 GCA_902634135.1 uncultured Marinoscillum sp.
AATTCATAATTTTTCTTTAATCATAAATTCATCAAATAAATGCACATTTAAAGGTTTTTCCACCTTTGAAGATTCAAATACCTCATTTAATGTAAGTGGAGTCATAGATATTTATGGATGGGTTTCTTTCATAGAAGACGACTATAGATTTGACAGTGGAGAATACTTAACTTGTGTTAATTTTGAATCAAATGATAATACATGTGAAACTTGGCCATATTTGAGATGGAAAACGGGAACAAAGTATGAAGAAACAAAAATCAAAATTGATCCTAATGTATTGACAGGTAAAATTCATAGACCATCAAGCTTTGAAAGTAGATGGAGAATTTTAAGGGGAGATTACTCAATGTCTAAAATTTAAAAATTCTTAAGTCTTAGCAATAGAATCAAATAAAAAATAATTATAATTATCAAAAATTTAAAAAGATGAAAAAAATAATACTTACAACATTTATCATATTAACCTACTTTACTGGATTTAGCCAGACCGCAAGAGAGTATTTAGCTCCCGTTGCTAGCCCTCAGGCCTCTGTAACACAAAATGTTGGGATGACTAAAATATCAGTTTATTATTCCTCCCCTGGTGTAAAAGGAAGAAAAATATTTGGAGATCTTGTACCTTATGATGAAATATGGAGAGCAGGAGCAAATAGCCCAACAGCAATTGTTTTCTCAACAGACGTCATGGTAGGAGGTAAAAAACTAAGAGCTGGTAAATATTCTATTGCTATGACTCCAAGAGCTAGTGGTAAATGGACAGTCGATTTGAATTCTGCAGTTAAATATCCTTATGCCTATTATGTAGATGGTAAGATTGATATGGATGCTTACAACAAAGATCTCGCACAATCTATTGATGTGGATCCATTTTTATGGGATACTAATATTGAAAGACTAACCTATAGGATTGATGCTAATGATAATAAAGTTGCAAATGTTGTTATGATATGGGCAAATGTAATTATTTCATTCCAAGTTGATACCATACCTGAAGAACACCTTAAAGCATTTGCTAAAACATTAGAATAAATCTTTTTTCAATTTTATTAATGAAAACCTTTCTCAAGATTTTTAAATTTTATGATGATCTTGAGAAACTTTCTACTCCTGGAGATATTAGTGTATTAGATCCATATACAGAACCAGAGATCAGAAATGTTTACAAAAAGTTTTATAAAAAATATTTTAACGATTCAAAAAGAAGAATTATAATATTTGGAATAAACCCAGGAAGATTTGGAGGTGGAATTACTGGGATACCATTCACTGACAGCTTTAATTTAAAAAAAAGATGTCAAATAGATTCAAATATTCCAATCAAGAAAGAACTAAGTTCAAAATTTATTTATGAAATGATCGATGCTTTTGGTAGTATTCATCAGTTTTATAAAAATTTTTTTATTTCAAGTATTTGCCCATATGGATTTACATTAAATGGAAAAAATATTAACTATTATGATGATATTAAATTATTCGATAAATGGAAAAATAAAATAGTTGAATGGATTAGATTTCAAATTGAACATATAGGTTCAAATAAGACTTGTGTTATAATTGGAAAAGGAAAAAATCAAAAATTTTTTGAATTATTAAACAAAGAGTATAAATTCTTTAATGAAATTATTGTATTACCCCATCCAAGATGGATTTTGCAGTATAAATCCAAAGAAAAAAAAAGTTATATTGAAAGTTATATTAAATCATTAAAACAAATTAAATCATGAATAGCAGAAGAAAATTTATAAAGAATTTAACAGCAGTAGGGGCAACAGTTCCTTTAGTTGCAAATATTGAAGCAAAACCTAAAAAAAATAAAGGCCCTGTTATTCTGTGTAGCAGAGGAGAAGTTTGGGGTGAAAAAGTTTTAAAACCTGGATGGGATGTACTTTCAAATAATGGTAAGCTCTTAGATGCAATCGAAGTCTCATCTAATGTTACAGAATTAGATCCTGAAGATACATCTGTCGGATATGGAGGTTTACCAAATGAACATGGAGTTGTCCAATTAGATGCTTCCATAATGTATGGCCCTACCCATAATTGTGGTTCAGTAGCAGCTCTAGAAGGTATAAAAACACCTTGCTCGGTAGCTAGACTTGTCATGGAGAGAACAGATCACATACATATAGTAGGAAAAGGAGCTCAAGATTTTGCTAGAGCTCATGGTTTTAAAGTTGAAAATTTATTGACAGAAAAAGCAAGAAAAATATGGTTAAGATGGAAAGAAAATTTATCATCAAATGACGACTGGTTTCCTCCTTCTAATAATAATTATGATGATAAAAGAATTACAGGAACAATTAATGTACTTGGAATAGATGCAGATAGTAATGTTGCTGGCATTACTACAACTAGTGGATTAGCATACAAAATACCTGGAAGAATTGGAGATTCTCCAATTATAGGCGCTGGATTATATGTTGATAATGAGGTAGGAGCTGCAGGGGCAACAGGAAGAGGTGAAGAAATATTAAGAACATGTGGATCATTTTTTGTTGTAGAACAAATGCGTAATGGAAAAACTCCTCAAGAAGCATGTGAAGCTTTGTGTCAAAGAATTATAGATATTAATGGCGGAACAAAAAATATTGACTTTAATGATAAAATAGTTGCTCTAGGAAAAGATGGAAGCGTAGGGTGTGCATCAATCAAAGAGAAAAAAGGAAATAATCCAAAGTTAGCTTACTGGTCTAATGATGGGTTTAAAGTTTATAAGGGAACTTATCTTATAGAAGATTAATCAGTAAATTATATAGGTTAATTTTACTAGAAATTCGTTAGGATAGTTATTTCCTCTTATCTTATAACCAAAATCTAGCCTCGATCTTGACATTATTATAAATTGAATTCCAGGAGCAAATGTTGACATAAACTTGTTGTATCTAGAAGGATAATTCTTACTTAAAATAGAACTAGTTAAATATTCTAGATAAATATTGAAATTTGTCTGTTTATAGGACTTATATTTTCGTGGGAATAGTAAATAACCTGCTGAAATTGAGTTATGTAATGAATTAAAGTTTTTATCATCATAAGTACCATCAGAGGTTTTGTTTGATATAAGACCAAATCCTGATGTAACTGAAACAGCTAATTTATTTACCAACTGTGTTGCAATTAATCCAACTTCAACTCCTGAATCTTGAAAATCTAAATCATAATTGTTATTAATAAATTTATAATTAGGTTGGTTCCATTTCCCGTGATTAGAATATTTGATGAATGATGATACTCGAGTATGATATTTTTTCTTGTCAGTTGAAATTAACCTTTGCTTGGAATACAATTTAAATCCATTAAACCCAAAATTAGGATCTTGATCAAATGGATTGTTTGATAATTGAAGACTTGCACTGACCATTATGTTTTTAGATATACCATACGAAATTGAAGGTATAAGTAGTTTAGCTGAAGAAAAAGAACCAGGTTCATTAATATCATTTAAGAATATTGTATGATGATTAACTCTAACCACTTTAGTGCCTTTAGGGATAAGGCTAGCTGGTTCTGTATTAATATATAGTTCTTGACTGAGAGAAGAATTAACAATAAAAAACAATAAAAAAATAATCTTGAAATATTTCATCAATAAGATTATAAAAGTTTAAAAAAAATTATAAAGTAGTCTTAATATGAAAAACTTTATTTGATTTTAAGTTATCATGCTTTGAACAACATGTATCTGTGTGTATACCTGTCTCATAACAAGAGTGATTTGTTTTTTTAGAGATGATCTCGTAATCATTCTTTCTAATAAAATTCTTATCAACTAAAGTAAAAACATTTGTCTCTAACTCTCCTTCAGAGAATATATGAAAAAGATTATTATCAATAACGCTATGCTTATCGTTTTCAGCTATTAAATTATCATAAAAGATAATATCAATAGAACCAATAAAAAATCCAGCGTCTTCTACTTTCTCCTGAATAAGATCAAAATCAATAAATTTATCTTCCTTAAATTCTAATTTAAATGATGTTGCTTCTAAGTCAGGCGTTATTGATTCAATGAAATCAAGCTTTTCAAGGCTTTTTTGTGTTGAATATGAACACATTGCACATGTCAAACCAGTAGCTTTTAAGTTTGAGTAGAAAGACTGAGAATATCCAAAATTGAATATTAAAATCAATGATAACGTTATTAAAAATTTCTTCATTATTATTATTAACATTGTAAAAATAATAAAAAATGAGATTTCTATTAAATCTTTCACTCATTTTAACAATTGCAAGCTGCAATATAACAAGTAATAAAGCTGAAGAAAATTTCTCTATTTTATCTGATCTTGAAGGAAATTATTATGATTTAAATGATTACAAAGGAAATGTATTAATTCTTAATATTTGGGCAACATGGTGCAAACCATGTATTGCAGAATTTGAGAGTTTAGAAAAAGTAAAAGAAAAATTTAAAGATAAAAATATCAAAATTGTTGCTGTATCTAATGAAGATTTAAAATTGATAAATTCTTTTCTTGATAAAAGAAAATTTGATCTAGAGTTTATCAAACTTAATGGTGACTTATCATACTTTAATGCATACAGTTTACCAACAACAGTAGTTTTTGATAAAAATGGAAATGAATCGTTTAGATTAACTGGTGGTGTAGATTTTAATACTAATAATTTTATAGAAAAAATTTACGAAATAGAAAAACTATAATTTTTTAATTCTATCAGTTTGATAACCTATAATCCTTCTTGACTGAATATATTTTTCCATATGATACTTATCGTATAATGGATCATCTGAATAAACTGAATTAATCCTTACATTTTTAGAAGCTTGAATAAATTGACCATTTCCCACCCATATTGCAACATGATCTATTTTTCGTTTGCCATCTTTATAATAACCAAAAAACATTAAATCACCTTTATTTAGATTATTCCAATTTCTATTCTCATCAACTAATAATCCTTCATTTATTTGTTGAGAAGCATCTCTTGGTATTACAAGTCCATTCATCAAATAAATTGTTTTAGTAAACCCTGAACAATCAAACCCTTTTGATGATGTTCCTCCCCATAGATATGGAACACCTACAAATTTTTTAGAGTTATTAATAATATCTAATTCTGTCTTGTTTTTACTATTAAAGATTGTAGAAACATCCTTATCTTCAACCCAACCAATTCTTTTATCAGGATATTCTATCTTATAAAAATTGTTTTTTCTGTCAATCACATTTAAAATGGAACCAACCACTAAATCAGATACAATAGATTCTTTTTTAGTTGATGTATATGCAAACCCCTGAATTGAACTAAAAATAAATGCATTTTTATAATAATTATTAAAATCACTTTCAGATAGAATTGAAATACCACCATGATCAATCCATGATATATATTCATCTGGTGTTTGAATTAGGTACCACTCCCCTTTTTTCTTTAAAACATTTACTCTTGTTCCAAATAGTGTTTGAGATACTAACTCAGAAGAATGTGAAGGTTTTCCTCTTAAATTTCCAACTGAATTATTGATAATTCCATATAATTTATCTTTTGGGATCACATCTATATTATCAGAATAGAATAAACCAGCGCTATCTAATTTTAGTAAAAGGTCTTTTTTTGCTTCTAATTTATTTGTTTCTCCATTAATTATTATAGAATTATTATTTATTGAATAATTTATATCGAATAAAGATACCCTTTTATCAGGAGCATGAATTGATTTTACATCATCTATTAGTGAATCAATAGAAATATTTTTATTACTGTTCTGACAACCAACAATAAAAAATATTATTAAAAGAAATCTCATTATTTTAATTGTTCAAATTTATCAAATAAATCAACTATATAAGGAAGTGAACCTGAGGAGTGATTTTCACCAATCAAATCAATAAACTCAATATTATTTTTATTAGCTCCTAATGAAATAAAATCATTATAAGTGTCTACAGAATTATGATATGGAACAGTAATATCATCGGTGCCATGGTACATAATCATTTTATTTTTAGGCACCCATTGATTTAAACTATTCTCTTCAAATGCATCTATAATGATTTTTAAATCAGGATCATTATAAATATTATTTATAAAATTGTCCGTAAGTAATTCGCTTATATCATCTGTTAAAACAGAATTAATTTCATATCCTGAGTATTGTCCATTAAAATACTCTGGAATAATAGAAGCATACGGTTCATTAAATATTGAAGATAAAGGAAGATCCCAATCATAAGAGGTTTTATAACCAATAGCTACATAAGCTATATAATACGGAACATGATAGGTTTCTTTTGATAAGAAATAATTTAACATACCAGTAATATCATACCCTCCTGCAGCTGGTGCTGATGCTACTAGATTTAATCCTGAATAATTATTTTTTTCCATATTATGATGTGCAGACATAGTAGCAAACCCTCCCTCTGAATACCCAGAAAGAAAGACATCACCATTAAAATTATACCCTTCAATAGTCGCCAATTCTTTTGTTGCTCTTATCATATCTACGACTGTTTGACCAGTTAAATCAGATCTGTAATAAGGGTGAACAATATTATCTGATACACCAAAACCTAAATAATCAGGAATTACAAAAATATATCCAGCACTAGCAGCATTTGCAAAGAAACTGTACTGAATTAAATCCTCCGTAGGAGCATCTGCATGAAGGGAAGTAGTCCCATGATTAAAATTTAATATAGGCATTCCCGTTTCTGTATCTGGAAAAGCAACTAAACCAGAAGCTTTAATATTTTGACCTTTGTAAACCGTATTATATGTAATAGTATAAAGACTAATATCATGCTTTAAATAATCTTTAAGGTTTTGAAATTCTGAATTTTGAACAATCTCTAAAATATTATCTTTTGATATAGAAAATAACTTAGTATATGTATCTATATAGGCTCTTGTAATTTCATCTTCTTTATTACAAGAGAATAAAAATAGAAATAGAAAGAAGTATGATTTAATTTTATTCATTTGATATTATTGGTACAAATTTAATTAATATTGGCTTATGGATAACTATGGTTTTCTTTCTTTAATTCCTCCAATAGTTGCGATTGTTCTTGCCATAAGAACTAAGCAAGTATTTATATCCTTATTATCAGGTATATTTTTTGGAGGATTAATTATAGGAAACTGGAATCCATTTCAAGGAATTCTTTTAACTATTGAAAGTATTGTAAAAGTATTTAATGATCCTGGTAATACCAGAGTAGTTTTTTTTACTTTTTTAGTCGGTTCATTAATTACTCTTATTCAAGTCACAGGTGGAGTTGAAGGATTTATAAATAGTTTTCAAAAAAAACTTTCAGAAGTTAATGAAGCAAAAAATAAAAAAAGAATTCAATTATATGCATCATTAACAGGTTTTTTATTATTTGTCGAATCAAATATTTCAGCATTAACTGTAGGAACCATTTTTAGGCCTTTGTTTGATAAACTTAAAATTTCTAGAGAAAAATTGGCATACATTGCAGATTCAACATCTGCACCCTCAAAATTATTAATACCATTTAATGGATGGGGTGCCTACATTATAGGTATTCTTTCCGTTCAAGGAGTTGAAAAACCTTTCAGTGAATTAATTTCAGCAATGAAATATAATTTTTATCCAATTTTAGTTATTCTAATTTTAGTTGTAATAATTATATCAGGAAAAGACTTTGGACTTATGAAAAAAGCAGAAAAAAGAACAAAAGGAGGCTTATTATTTGATAAAGGATCAAGCCCAATGGTTTCAGAAGAAATAACAGTTATAAATACAAAAAAAGGAATAAAAACCAATTCATTTAATATGTTTTTACCATTAGTATCAATGGTAATTATTATGATATTAATGCTTTTCTATACAGGATATGATCCAAGTAAAGAAAATATCAGTTTCTTTGAAATTCTTGAAAACTCATCTGGCTCAACCTCTGTTCTTTATTCAGTTATACTCTCGATAATTATTGCATCAATTTATTATATAATTAAAGGTATATTATCAGTTAAAGAGGTAGTTTCATACTCTATAAAAGGGATGTCTGGTATGATGCAATTATCATTATTGATAATGTTAGCATTTACAATTGGTAATATATGTAAGGATTTAGGAACAGGAATTTATGTTTCTAATGAGTTGAAAGGTGTCCTATCACCAAAACTGGTACCTTTATTACTGTTTATTACAAGTTGTTTTATTTCTTTTTCAACTGGTACATCTTGGGGAACATTTGCTATAATGCTTGCTATAGCTGTACCTATTTCAAATGAGATGGGTATAAATAGTTCGATAGCAATTGCTGCTGCTCTTGGTGGTGGACTTTTTGGAGACCATTGTTCTCCTATTTCTGATACTTCTGTTATTTCTTCAATGGCTTCTGCCAGTGACCATATTGATCATGTCAAAACACAGTTACCCTATGCTATACTAGCAGGTATAATTACAAGTATATTTTATTTGATTATTGGTATTAGTTTATAGAAAAAGCACTTGAAAATTTCAAGTGCTTTGCAAACCAAACTAACTAAACTAATTGCATTTATTAAACGTAAATTGATATCTTTAAGTTACTTTTAGGTATAAATTTCAAAAATACTTTAAAAAATAAATCTGTTTATTAAATTTTCCAGTAACTCCTGCTTACCAGATTTTAATGTAGGCTCTCCATTATTTTTAGCTTGAATAGCCAAATCATTTAAATTAAGTTTTCTATCAGTAAATTTTTTACCAATTCCAGAGTCAAATGATGAGTATCTTTCATCTAGGAGTTTAATATAATCAGAATCATTAATTATTTTTTCAACAATTAGTAATGATCTAGCAAAAATATCAATTCCACCTATATGAGAAAAAAATAAGTCATCAAGATCAGTAGAGTTTCTTCTGGTTTTAGCATCAAAATTTATCCCTCCACCGCTAAGTCCTCCTGATCTAATTATCACTAATAATGATTCTACAATCTCATAAATATTATTTGGAAATTGATCAGTATCCCAACCATTTTGATAATCTCCTCTATTTGCATCAATACTTCCAAGCATATCAGCATTTGCAGCAACTTGTAATTCATGATCAAATGTATGTCCTGCCAAAGTTGCATGATTAACTTCAATATTTAACTTAAAATCTTTATCTAAACCATATTCTTTTAAAAATCCAATTACTGTAGCAGAATCATAATCATACTGATGTTTTGATGGTTCCATTGGTTTTGGTTCAATAAAAAAATTACCATTAAAGCCAATAGATCTACCATAATCTTTTGCCATATGAAGAAAAGTTGCCATATTATCAATCTCTGTTTTCATCTTTGTATTTAATAAAGACATATATCCTTCTCTTCCACCCCAAAAAACATAGTTTTCTCCTCCTAACTTTTGAGTGATGTCAAGAGCATTTTTAACTTGAGCGCCAGCATATGAAACTACATTAAAATCAGGATTAGTTGCTGCACCATTCATATATCTAGGATTAGAAAATAGATTAGCTGTACCCCAAAGAACCTTAATATTTGATGAACTAATTTTTTCAGAAGCATATTCAGATATCTTTTGAAGTCTTTCTTCTGATTCTTTTAATGAAACTCCCTCATCTATTAAATCAAAATCATGAAAACAAAAATATTCTAGACCCAATTTAGATATAAATTCAAAGGCAGCATCCATTTTATTATATGCTCTTTCATATACATCTGAAGAAGTAGCCCATGGATATATTTTAGTTCCTGGGCCAAATGGATCATTACCAGAATTAACAAAAGAATGCCAATATGCTATTGCAAATTTAAAATGTTCTCTCATTGTTTTTCCCAATACCATCCTATCTTTATCATAATATCTATATGCTAGAGGATTATCCGATTCTTGACCTTCATATTTTACTTCAAGTAAATTTTTAAAATACTCCTTTTTTCCAATTATTACTCCCATAATATTTAATTTAATTTATTTAAAATTCCTTTCCAATTTGTATATTCTTCATTGTAAAAATCCTCTTTTGTAGGATTTATTTCTGAAATCATTTTCAGTTGTTCAAATGCTTCTTTTTCATTTTTATAAAACCCATAACCTAAAGCAGCTCCCCTAGCAGCACCCTCTGATCCATTTGTATCATATATTTGTAATTTTACACTGGACGAACTAACAAAAGCCTCTCTGAAAACTTTACTTAAAAATAGATTTGCATTACCTACACGAACTGTGTTTACATCTACACCAAACTTTCTTAAAAGCTCAATTCCATATGTCAAAGAAAAAGCAATGCCTTCTAATACGGATCTAATGATATGAGAATTTGAATGAATATTAAAATCTAAGCCAATTAAATGAGAATCAATTTTTTTATTTTCAAATAACCTTTCCGCCCCATTTCCAAAGGAATAAAATTTAATACCTTCTGAACTACTAACACTTTCTGATTTAATATCCATTTCTTTATAAGAAGATTCGTTTAATAAAGATTTTATCCAAGAAAATGCAATGCCAGAACCATTTATACATAATAACAAACCATTTCTTTTTTTTGATTCACTACTATTACAATGTAAAAATGTATTAATTCTATTATTCCTATCATATATATTTTTGTCTGTAACAGAATAGATTACAGCTGATGTACCAGCAGTAGCAGCAATTTCACCAGGATTTAAAACATTTAAAGAAAAAGCATTATTAGGCTGATCTCCAGTTCTATATGTTATAGATACTTCTTTATTAAAACCGAATTTCTTGCAGACTTTATTAGATAAATTACCTTGGTTTCCAATTGAATTAACTAAATCAGGAATAATCTTATCATCAATACTATAATGATTTAGAATATCAGAGCTTATAGAATTAGTTTCAAAATCCCACATTGTACCTTCTGATAATCCTGAAGCAGTGGTTGAGATTTCACCAGTCAATTTATAGGAAATATAATCTCCTGGTAGCATAACTTTATAAATTTTAGAATAAGTTTTGGGATCATTTTCCATAACCCATTTAATCTTAGATGCAGTAAAGTTCCCTGGAGAATTAAGAAGATTTTTTTCAATAATTTCCTTATTAATTTCTTTCTTTGCTTTATCTCCAATTTCGACAGCTCTTGAATCACACCATATTATAGATGGGATTAAAGGCTTACCCCGTTTATCAATAGCAACTAACCCATGCATTTGATATGATACTCCAATTGATTTAACTAAACTAAAATCATTTTTATTTTTTAAAATATTTAAACTCTTTTTAATACAATCCCACCAATAGTTTGGATCCTGCTCTGCCCAACCTTTATTTTTTGAAATTATTTTCATTTCCTTATCAGGATATGTAATAGAATCAATAGTTATACCTTTCTCAGAATCGAATAATGTGGTTTTTACAGAAGAGCTTCCAAGGTCAATACCCAAAAAATATACAGGATGACTCATTTAAAAATATTATATTGAAAAATCAATGCACAATATAGAAAATAATAGAATAGAATTAAAGGAATCAATTAGCCTTGTAATGGGTAATATGATAGGTGCCGGCATCTTTATGCTTCCTGTCTCACTTTCTAAATACGGATCAATAAGTATTTTGGGTTGGTTAATTTCTGGTTTTATGGCATTAATTTTAGCAAATATATTCAAAAGATTAAGCATAAAATATCCAGGAGAAAGTGGACCATTTTATTATACTGAAAAGAGTTTTGGTCAGTTTGTCGGATTTTTTGTAATATGGGGATATTGGATTTCAATTCTTTTAGTTAATGCGAGTTTAGCAATTGCAATAACTAGTTACTCTACAATTTTTTTTAGCAAATTAGATATAATATCATTTAGTTTACCTTTTGCTATTACTATAGTGGTTATTATAGGATTATTAAATTTAAGTGGCATTAAGAAGGTAGGTAGATTTCAATTTATCACATCATTTCTTAAAATTTTACCTTTAATATTAACCATATTCATCAGTTTTATTGTTTTTGATATATCTAATTTTACTCCTATTAATATATCTCAAGAAACAAATTTTGAAGCAATTACAGTTACAACGGCATTAACATTTTTTGCCTTTTTGGGTATAGAGTCAGCCACTATTCCTGCTGATAAAATTAAAAATCCGGAAAGAACTATTCCAAAAGCAACAATAATTGGAACTTCAATAACTTTTTTTATTTACTTACTCTCTAGTATAGCAATTTTTGGAATTATGAATCCAAGTGAAATTTCAGTTTCTAATGCTCCATTTGCTGATGCAATAGGAATTGTTTTAGGAGATTATGGAAGAGGAATAATAGCAATATTTGCAATAATTTCTGGAATTGGATGTCTTAATGGATGGACATTACTTCAAATTGAAATACCAAAAAATCTTGCGAAAAAAAGACTTTTAGGAAGAATTTTCTCTGATACTAATTCAAATGGGGTACCATACAAAGGACTAATTATATCAACAATTATTGTTTCAGGTCTTATTGGAATTAACTACACTAAAGATTTATCTAACATATTTACATTTCTTATTTTGACCTCAACATTTTGTACACTTATTTTATATTTCTTTATTTCTCTTTCAGAAATTTTAATTGCTTTCAAAAACAAAAATAATATTTCATCATACTATAAATCATTAATTACAGGAATTCCAGCATTTTTATTCTCAATTTGGATGATAATTGGAGTTGGTTATGAGTCAATTATTTCAGGAATTGTATTACTTTCATTATCGCTTCCTATTTATATTTATCAAAAAAAATATGCTAGACATAAATAAAATAAGAAGTCAATTTCCGTCATTGTCTATTAAAAATAATAACGGAGATAAAATTATTTTTCTGGATGGACCTGGAGGAACACAAGTTCCTAAAAAAGTTATTGATGGAATATCGGATTATTATAAATTTTCTAATGCAAATACACATGGTGAATTTATTACCAGTATAGATACTGATAATGTAATGAGTTCTTTAAGGAAAAAAATGTCTATTTTCTTAGGCGCTGAACATGAAAATTGTATTTCAATTGGACATAATATGACAACATTAAATTTTAGTTTAGCTAGAGGACTTTCCAAATTATTTAAAAAGGGAGATGAGGTAATAATAACAGATTTAGATCATGAAGCCAATAGAGGACCATGGATGACCCTTAAAGAAAAAGGAATTAAAATAATAAGAGTTAATTTATTAAATAATGGAAAACTTGATTATAAAGACTTTAAAAGAAAAATTAACGATAATACAGTAATGATTGCAATGGGAATGTCTTCAAATGCAATTGGAACAGTAAATGACTTTGAATATGTAAAAAAGCTAATTAAAAATAAAGAGATATTATTTCTATTAGATGCAGTTCACTATGCCCCTCACTTTTCTATTGATGTAAAAAAAATTGGATGTGATTTTTTATTATGCTCATCTTATAAATTTTATGGCCCTCATTTAGGTTTTTTATATACCAAAACTGATCTATTAGATAAAATAGATACCGATAGATTAGTAGTTCAAGAACAAAATGCTCCATATAAAATTGAAACAGGTACATTAAATCATGCAGCATGTAAGGGAGTTGAAAAAGCCATAGATTTTATATCATCTCTGGGTGAGGGAAAAAATTACAGGGAAAAAATAGAAAACGCATATGAAAAGATTAGCCATCATGAAAAAGATTTAGCATCTAAACTTTATGCATCATTAAAAAGTTTAGATAATATAAGTATCATAGGTCCAGATTTTTCAAATAAAAGAACTCCAACAGTCTCATTTATTCATAATAGCTTAACAGCTAACGAAATATGTAAAATATTAGCTGACCATAACATATGTGCTTGGGATGGCCATTTTTATGCAAAAACAGCTATTGAGAATTTAGAATTAGATAAAATAGGTGGTATTACTAGACTAGGAATTTCATGTTATAACTCAATTGAAGAAATTAATAAAACAATAGAGAGTATTTCAAGAATTTAAATTTTTTAACTTAAAATATCTCTTCATTAAATAGTTTAAATTTTTATAAGAATTCAATAAAATATCATCGATTAATGATTTTTTCATCCATTCTACTTTCTCAATTTTCTCTTTTTTTTGAGGTTTCATTTTTGAATCATCTTTACTTTCCATCATATACCATGTGGTTTTTTTCAATATAAATTTTTTGCTTTTTGTATAAGTATGCCATGTAGATAGAATTTTTTTACCACAAGTTACCTTAACTTTAGTTTCCTCTTCTACCTCTCTTTTAGCACATTGTTTTATTGATTCTCCTTTGTCTAATTTCCCTTTAGGTAAATCCCATTTTTTCATTCTATATATAAATAAGATTTCATTTCTATTATTATTAACTACTCCACCACCAGCTTTGATTATAGTAAACATTTTTTTCAGTTTCTTAACAACATATTTAAGATCTTTTAGCGTTAATGTTATTGAATAAATTTTCTTGAATTTATACTTAGTCATTTTTTTTAAAAGATCAACAATTGTTTCAATTGAAGCATCATAAATTAAAACTCTAGAGTATAATTTTTTAGGAACTATTCCAGATGATCCATCAATATATGTATCATAATTTTCTTTCTTAAGTTTTAAATTATTAAGCTTTTTAAACTTAATTGGAATATCATTTACAAAAATTGTATTCATCTTATTATATATTAAAATTAAGATTACTTTTGTTAAAATATGAAATCTCTAGAATTATTAAATGATTTAATTAGTATTAATTCAATTAAAATTAATCTGAATAATCCATTTACTTGGGCTTCAGGGTGGAAATCACCAATATATTTTGATAATAGAATTTCATTATCATATCCAAAGATTAGAAGAGAAATAACAAATAAATTAATTGATATAATTAAAAATAAGTATAATGATGTTGAAGTTATTGCAGGAGTAGCAACAGCAGGCATTCCTCAAGGTACTTTAGTATCTGAAGGTTTAGATCTTCCATTTGCCTATGTTAGATCAAAACCAAAGTCTCATGGTATGAAGAATCTGATCGAAGGGAAAATTGAAAAAGGAAAAAAAGTTATACTAATTGAAGATTTAATTTCAACAGGTGGAAGTTCAATTAAAGCTGTTGAAGCAATAAGAAATAATGATTGTAAGGTTATTACTGTATTATCAATATTTAATTATGGTTTTGATATATCTACAAAAAACTTCAAAAATAATAATTGCATTGCCGAAAGTGTATTTTACTATAGTGATCTACTAAAAGTAGCACTTACTAATAAATACATTAGCGAACAAGAACTTGTTAAATTGAAATTTTGGAGAGAAAATCCTGGAAAATGGAAATAAATATCAATTAAGATATTTTTTTCACGTTACCAGCTATTTTACCTTTTTTACCATCAACTAATTCAAATTCTACTGAATCACCTTCATTGATTTGATCAATTAATCCAGTTGAATGAACAAAATGTTCAGCTTCATTACCATCCTCGATAATAAAACCGTAACCTTTAGATATGTTAAAAAACTTTACTTTACCTGTACTCATAATGTTTAAAATTAGAGCGCAATATATCTTATAATTTTTATAAAAAATAATTATTATTTTATTTCTTTATCAACATAGGTCAATTCTACTGGTATTATTAAATCTTTAGCATTTAATTTTTCAAAAGCAATATTTGATAACCTTATATCAATTTTATCATTTACACCTGTATCTGGAAGTTTTCCTATAACCCTAACAATTACCATGCTTTGATTCATTTGGTTTTTAACAAAAATTATGGTACCTATTGAGGCAGACTTATGTAATGCTAAATATTTATCTGAATCATCCATTCCATCAATAGAAGAAGCAAATCCCTCAACCCTATTCGTAGATAAATCATCATCAGTATTTACAATTTTTGGTTTCTCATTATTTATTTTGTATATAATTTTTTGACCTATTGATAAAGAGGTATTAGATAAATTATTTAATTCTTTTAGTTTTTGCACACTTATATTAAATTTTTTTGATAAAGAATATAAAGTTTCTCCCTTCTTAACAGTATGAAAATTTTCGGTCTGAGAAAAAATACTGTTAAATGAAAATAAAACTAATAATAGAGCAAATTTTAATAACTTTATATAACTATTCATAACTAAAAAAAATGATATGTACTCAAATATATTGAAGGTTTTTGTATTATTTGTTTTACCTATATTTAATATTCTTGCGGACAATGAAGAGAAAAACATTTTATTAGGAAAAATAGATAACAATATTGACCCTAGAACTAACAGATATTCTAAATTATTATTAGAAGAGGCTTCCAAGGATGAATATGATATTGTAATAATTGAAATGGATACTTATGGAGGGGCTGTAAATGATGCAGATGATATTAGAACAAGAATATTAGATTTTGAAAAACCAATATATGTTTGGATAAATAAGGATGCAGCTTCAGCAGGAGCATTAATTTCAATCGCTTGTGATAGTATATATATGAGTAGTGGTGCAAGTATTGGTGCAGCTACAGTTGTTACTGGTGATGGAACGCAAGCCCCTGATAAATATCAGTCCTATATGAGATCAATTATGAGATCAACTGCAGAAGCTAAAGGAAGAAATCCAAAAATTGCTGAAGCAATGGTTGATGAAGACATTTCAGTTGATAGTGTTTCTATGGAAGGTAAAGTAATAACTTTTTCAACGAAAGAAGCAATGAAATATGGTTTCTGTGACGCAGAATTAAATTCTATAGAAGAAATTCTAGATAGACAAAAATTAGAAAACTATGAAATAATAAAATTTGAAATTGGATCTGCAGAGAGTATTATATCTTTTTTTCTAAATCCAATAGTAAGTAGTATTTTAATTTTGTTGATTTTAGGAGGGCTATATTTTGAACTTCAAACTCCAGGAGTAGGTTTTCCTATAATGGCTTCAATTACTGCATTAATTCTTTATTTAGTTCCATACTATTTAAACGGAGTAGCTGAAAACTGGGAAATAATTTTATTTTTTATAGGTATTGTATTAATAATTATTGAAGTATTTATCCTTCCAGGATTTGGTGTTTTTGGAGTAATGGGTCTATTTACCTCTATTGGATCACTAATTCTAATAATGTTAAATAATGATCTATTTGATTTTACTTTTGTCTTATCTAAAGATTTAGTTAATTCAAGTTTATCAGTTTTAATATCTGTATTTAGCTTTCTGTTATTAATTATTTTTGGAGGAGTTAAAATAACTGACTCTACAGCTTTTAAAAAGATTGCTTTGGAACAGACTCAAGAAAGAAGTAAGGGTTTTATTTCTCAAAAATACTCTGATGATTTAGTAGGCATGAAAGGTAAGTCATTTTCAGTTTTAAGACCAAGTGGTAAGGTTACCATCAAAGATAAAATATATGACGCATCTACTTCAGGAGAGTTTATAGAAAAAAATAAAATTATTACTGTTATTAGTAATGAAGGCTCATCTCTAAAAGTTAAAAAAGCATAGATGAAAATTATTGGTATTATTCCTGCTAGAATGGAATCTTCAAGACTTCCAGGAAAACCATTGATTGATATAGGAGGAAAAACAATGATCAAAAGAGTTTATGAATCGGTTATAAATTCTAAATTATTTAGTAAAATAATAGTAGCTACTCCTAACAAAGAAATTTATGATCATGTAAATAAATTTGGTGAAGTAATAATGACCTCAAATAGACCTCTAAATGGCACTGAAAGAGTATTTGAAGCTTATGACAAAATAAATGAAGAATATGATTTTATTATCAATATTCAAGGTGATGAGCCCTTTATAAAAAAAGATCAATTAAAAGATTTGATTTCAATATGTAAGAAACCTAATCAAATATGTACATTGATTAAAGAAGAAAAATATTCTCAAAATCTTGAGCGTAAATCAATAATGAAGGTTGTGAAAAATAACAATAATGAAGCTATATATTTTTCAAAATCATTAATACCATATCAAAAAATTAAAAAAAATTATTTCAAACATATTTGTATATATGCATATGATCCCATTACGCTAAATAAAATTATTTCATTACCACCTTCAAGTTTAGAATTAAATGAATCTTTAGAACAATTAAGGTGGTTAGAAAATGGATTTAAGATAAAAGTTGGAATTACTAATTTTGATAGTTTTAGCATAGATACAAAAGAAGATCTTATATTAGCAAAAAAATTACTTAAAATAAATTAAGATAATTATGAATTTTTTAAAAGAAATATTTTTTGGAGCTATTAAAGCAATTCTTTCTATATTTTTAGCTTTTATTATGTTATTAATTTTCTTTAGTGTAATTGGAACACTTTTCTCTCCAAATACACAGGAAGAGATATCAGTTTCAGAAAACAGTCTATTACACATAAATAATTTGAATCTTATTGATGATAGGGATACAAAAGAAGATGAGTTAAATTTAAATTTTGATATCCCATTACCTATTCCAATTGTTGATAATAAACAAACTGAAAAAATAAGTCTTATTACATTTGAAAATATAATAAATAAAGCAGTAGAGGATGAAAATATCAAAGGTATATATCTAAATGTGGAAAATGTTGGAATTAGCTTTAATAAAGCTGAAAAGGTTAGAGATATCCTTGAAGAATTTAAAAAGAAAAAACCAATATATTCCTATGCTGACCTACAAACTAAAGGTGCTTATTTCATTTCTTCAGTTGCAGACTTTATGGCAATATCACCTCCAGGATTTATCTCAGTAAGTGGATTTGGAATAAGTGATTTTTTTTATAAAAATATGTTTGATGAATTAGGTATAAACATTAATCTTTTTAGAGTTGGAGAATATAAAGGAGCTGCTGAAACATATGTAAGAACAAATTTTAGTAAAGAAAATGAAGAACAATATCTAAACTTATTAGAATATAGAATGTCAAACTATTTAAATAAAATTTCTATATCAAGATCAATCGAAAAAGATAATCTATTCAATATGATAGAAAATTTTGAAACTGAACTAGCAAATGATGCATTAAATAATCAATTAATTGATAGTTTAATTTATGAGGATGAAATGGATAGTTATTTAAAAAACAAAGTAGATAGTTCTTACAAAAAGATTTCTTTACTTAAGTACCGAAAAACATTAAAAAATAATAAATACAATAAAAATAAAATAGCAGTACTATATGCTATTGGTAATATTCTACCTGGAACTGGAGATGATGGTATTTTTTCAGAATCTATTATAAAAGAAATTAAAAAAATTAAAAAAAATAAAAATATAAAGTCTGTAATTCTATATGTTAACTCAGGTGGAGGTAGCGCATTTGCTTCTGATTTAATAGCTCGAGAACTAGAACTGTTAAATAAAGAAAAACCTTTAATAGCTTATATGTCAGATGTATGTGCTTCAGGTGGGTACTATATTTCAATGCCAGCTGATACTTTAATCGCCTCTAGTGGATCTATTGTAGGTTCTATTGGTGTTTTTGGATTATTACCTGAATTATCAGGTTTATTAAATGACAAACTTAAAATAACAACAGATCAGATTAGAACTAATAAAAATATTGGAGAAATTGATCCATTTAGACCATTAGAAGAAGATGAAAAAAAATTAATTCAAAGAGGTATTGATCAAATTTATTCTGACTTTCTATCGATAGTTTCTGAAGGAAGATCAATGACTGTAGATGAAGTTGATAATCTTGCAAGGGGAAGAGTTTACTATGGAAATGAAGGAAAAAAATTAAATCTCATTGATATTGTTGGTGAATTTAATGATGCTATAAATTTAGCTGCTAAACTAGGAGGTATTGAAAATTATCAAATAATAGAATATCCAAAGCAAAAAACAGAAATTGAAAAAATTATTTCTTCTATTCAACAAACTAAAAGTGTTCTAGACCCTTTTGTTAAAAATAATTGGATTATTGAAAGTATTGTAAAAAATAAGTTTTATGATCCTTTTCAAATGAGAATGGAATATAAAATAGACTAATTAATAGGTACAATTTTAAAATTATCTACCTGATAAATCTTAACATTTTGATTATCATTAAATTCTAAATAATAAGGGTTTGAAATTAAATTAGTCTCAATTATATTTTTATTTCTTAATCCAAACTGAAAAAATTTTCCGTAATTATTATTAATACTTATTATCATATTAATTAAATCATATCCTAACAAAAAATTATAGGAAACCTTTCTTTTATAATTAGATCTGAAAAAATTATCCAAATTTTTGAATGAATCACTTTCTTTTTCAAAGAAGCTTGTTCCTATCATCCTTATATCAATGTCCTGAAATTGATCTACAGAAATAACATTATAATCAAGCCATTCAGTATATCCTATTAGTGGTATTGTGTCATTTCTTACGTCTAAAGCACTAATTGCATTTGATGCAAATAAAGAATTTTTTGAAGAAACAAAAATATGACCAATACTATCCTCTTCAATATAAAATTTCTCTGTATACATATATGATGTATCTAATTCATCAATACCTCTACCCTCCTTTATAACTATTTCAGGATTATTTGATAGTGTATCAAACAAAGAATCTGAAAGGATAAATTCATAAGTACTTGCTAATGAATCTAATATTAATCTTGAATCTTCAAGACTTACAGACTTAGTATAAATTATATTAAATTCATTAGAATCTAGTTCTTGTTTATATAATGATGCTATAAGGGAATCTTGAAAATTATTTTCATAAAATATAATTGCATTTTTATTTTCAGTAAAACTCTTTATTGAATACTCAGCAGTTCTTTTGGCTATTGTTTTTAATGATGGTTTAAATAAGAAACTATAATTATTATCATCAATAATTTTATTATTAGAAGATAGTGGATTTATCATTATTATTTTATTTTCTAAACAAAACTGCTTAATAATTTCTATTGGTTTACTATATAAAGGACCAATAATTAAATCCATTTTATCTAAACTCCCATCTTCAATTAGTTTATTAATTTTCTTAGGGTCTCTTCGGGTATCAAACGAAAAAATTTCAATAGTTGTATCAACAGTATCATTATTATTAAATCCATAATTTAT
>CACPJB010000015.1 GCA_902634135.1 uncultured Marinoscillum sp.
AGTCATTATAAATGGATTTTAGTGTATTCTCAAGGCCATTATAAACCGAAAGAACAATAATCATTGCTGCAGTACCTATACTTAATGCTAGAATGGATATATAAGATAAAAAGTTAATAAATGTTTTATCTTTTCTTGACAAAATAAATTTTAATGCTGCCTTTAGTGAAAACTTCATTTTATTACTTAGGTGGGATATCTAATTTAGAAAGTATTTGGTTGATTCTAGACGCTTCATGCTCAGTGCTATCTATAATAAATTTAATTTCTGGAATTTTTCTAATCTTTTTTCCAATATGCTGAACAATATATTGTTTTATCTCATGTTTTTTTTCTGATAATTTTTTTTCAATAAACTTAGATCTCGAATTGTCTAATGGACTAATAAAAACTAAAGCAATGCTTAGGTCTGGAGAAAGCTTTATTCCCATTATAGTAATGAACTCATTTTGTAAAAAAGATTTCCCTTCTTTTATTAAGTATTCGTTAATTACCCTATGAATTAGACTTTCATGTTTTTCTAGTCTTTGTCTTTTCACACTAACAATTTATTTTGCTTACTCTATGTTTGTGTCGTCCACCTTCAAACGTAGAGTTTAAAAAAGCTTTAAATATTTTTCTTTGTTCTAATCTAGATATAAATCTTGCTGGAACGCATAGTACGTTTGCATTATTATGTGTGACTGCTAGTTCTGACGTTTTTTTGTTCCAAGCAATTGCCGCCCTAATACCCTTATGTTTATTTGCCGCCATAGCAACTCCATTGGCGCTTCCACAAATAAGCACACCAAGATTTCGGCTGTCTTTTAAAACCTCCTTTGATACAATATGTGCATAATCTGGATAATCTACAGAATCAGTGCTAAAACACCCGCAGTCTTTAAAAAATATTTTTTCCCCCCTAAACAAATCTAGTAGATCTTCTTTGTAATCAAATCCTGCATGGTCAGAACCAATAATTATTTTCATTTGTCTGTTTTTTTTACTGCACCAGATATTAATATACTTATTTCATATAAACCAATCAAGGGTACCGCCATTACAATTTGACTAAAAGGATCAGGCGGGGTTAACATTGCTCCAAAAATTAAAATTATTACAATGGCATGTTTTCTATAGTTCTTTAAAATTCCTTTATTAACAATACCAGCTTTAGTTAAAAAATAAATAACCATAGGAAGTTGAAAAAGAATTCCTGAAGCTAATACTAAAGTTGTAATCGTGGAAACATAAGATATAATATCAAACTCATTTAGTATAGAGGGGTCTATCTGATAGTTAGCAAGAAAATTAATTGAAATTGGTGTTAGTATAAAGTATCCAAAGATTACCCCAATAAAAAACAAAAAAGACACATAAAAAGTTGCCCCTCTAGCTGCTTTTTTTTCATTGAGATAAAGTCCTGGAGAAATAAATCTCCAAAATTCCCAAAAAGCATAAGGAAAAGCAAAGATTATACCAATCACAAATGAAGAGGATATATGCATCATAAACTGACCCGCCATCTGTCTGCTTTGAATGATAAAAGGAAGCTCTTCAATACAAAACGCCGATACACCTATTTGTTTTCCTAAGTTACATAGAGCTGTATATGTCCAGAAGTCACTTTTTGATGGACCTAATAATATAATTCCAAACACAATGTCTTTAGAGGCAAAGGCAATTATTGCAAAAACAAGAACAGCTAATAACGAACGTATTATATGCCATCTCAATTCTTCAAGATGATCAATAAAAGACATTTCTTTTTCTTTTTTCATTGTTTATGCAGAGGAAACTTAATTGCCCAAGAATTTATTTCTTTTTTAACAGCTGTAATTTCATTTTCATCATTTATAACTCTATCAATAAATTCAACAATTTTAACCATATCGTCTTCTATCATTCCTCTTGTGGTAATTGCAGCTGTTCCTATTCTCATTCCAGATGTAACAAAAGGAGACTCTGTATCAAAAGGAACCATGTTTTTGTTAATTGTTATATCTGCTTTTCCTAAATTTTCTTCAGCCCATTTTCCTGTTATGTTTTTGTTTCTTAGATCTATTAACATTAGATGATTTTCTGTTCCTCCTGAAATAATATTATATCCTCTATTTATAAACTCTTTTGACATAACATTAGCATTTTTTTTAACCTGAACCACATACTCTAGGTATTTATCTGATAGAGCTTCTTCGAAAGCAACAGCCTTTGCTCCAATTATATGTTCAAGTGGACCTCCTTGTGTTCCTGGAAAAACACCCGAGTCTAACAAAGAAGACATTAATTTAGTAGTTCCTTTAGGTGTTTTGAATCCAAATGGATTTTCAAAATCATTCCTCATCATTATTATGCCACCTCTTGGCCCTCTTAATGTCTTATGTGTTGTAGATGTAACTATATGGCAGTGATCTAACGGGTCATTTAATAAACCTCTTGAAATTAAACCAGACGGATGTGCAATATCTGCTAAAACTAATGCTCCAATTGAGTCCGCAACTTCTCTTATAAATTTGTAATCCCAATCTCTACTGTAAGAAGACGCTCCGCAAATGATTAATTTTGGTTTTTCTTGTTTTGCAATTACTTCTAATGATTTATAATCAACAATTCCATCATCTTTTTTTACCCCATAAAAAAAAGGCTTATAAATTTTCCCAGAATAATTAACCGGAGAGCCATGAGTTAAATGACCACCATGAGCCAGATCAAAACCTAAAATTTTATCTCCTGGGCTTAATATAGCAAGCATTACTGCAGAATTTGCTTGTGCTCCAGAATGTGGTTGAACATTTACCCAACTGGCATCAAAAAGCTTTTTAAGTCTTTCTCTACATAAATTTTCAATTTCATCAACCACCAAACAACCACCATAATATCTTTTACCTGGCAGTCCCTCTGCGTATTTATTTGTAAGAATACTGCCAGCAGCAGCCATAACTTCATCAGAAGCATAGTTTTCAGAGGCTATTAGTTCTATTCCTTCAGTCTGTCTTTTTTTTTCTTGATCAATTAAATCAAATAATTTTTTGTCTCTCATATAACTATAAATAATGATTAATCTTTACTTTTAAATTGTTATTTTGTGAAATAAATTAATCCTACTATAAAAGTAATGAACATTAAAGAATTAAGAACAAAAATAGATAAAATTGACACAGATATTTTAAGTCTGCTTGATCAAAGAATGGATATTGTTCATGAAATTGGATTATTAAAGAGCGCATCTAATGAGAGTGTTTACAGGCCTGAAAGAGAAAAAGAAATTATCGAGAGGTTAACTTCTATTACAAAGGGAAAATTAAAAGCTGATTCTATCAAGGCAATTTTTCAAGAAGTTTTTGCCGCAGCTAGAAATATTGAGTTACCTGAGCGGATTTCATATTTGGGACCGGAAGGAAGTTTTACTCATCAAGCAGCTGAAAGCAACTTTGGCTCACAAGCAAAATACCTATCACTAAATTCTATCAAGTCTGTATTTGAGTCTATTGAATCTAAAAAGTCAAAATATGGAATAATCCCTCTTGAAAATAATCAAGAAGGTATTGTTCAAGAGACCATTGATCTTTTAGGGGTAAGTAATCTTCAAATAATTTCTGAGCTCCCATTGTCTATAAGTTTTTCATTTGCTACTAGAGCTAAAGAAATTAAAAATGTAAATAAAATTTATTCAAAAGATATAGCATTCAAACAATGTAAAGATTTTATTGAAAATTATTTTGCAGAAGATATAAAATGTATCCCTGTAAATAGTACTAGTGCCGCTGTAAAATATGCTGATAAACAAGATGGGTCAGCAGCAATCTGTTCAAGGTTTGCTGCAGTACAAAAGGGTGTCCCAATCTTGTATGATAAAATTGAAGACTCAAAAGACAATCATACTAGATTTGTTATTCTCTCTCTTGCTAAAAATGAAGTTATATCTAAAGAGGATAAAACATCTATACTAGTTAACTTAACTGATGGCCATGGTGTTCTTGCTAAATTTTTACAAGAATTTCATGATGCTAAAATCAATTTAACAAAACTTGAAAGTAGACCCGCAAAGAAAGGCACTGAATTCAAATATGTTTTTTACATTGATTTTGAGGGTCATTATTTAAGTAATAATTTCCAACTTATCTTTAAAAGATATGAAGATAATATAAAGTTACTTGGTAGTTATCCTAGGATGATTTAATAATTTTCTGGTTTCTCGTATTTCTTCCATTTTGTTATTACCTCTTGCATATCATTTGGCAGCTCTGAATCAAACCACATTTCTTTTTTTGTTTTTGGGTGAATAAAACCTAAGCTTTTAGCATGAAGAGCTTGCCTGTCTATTAATTTAAAACTGTTTTCGACAAACCTTTTATAATTAGTGAACCTGTTTCCTTTGACAATCATTTTTCCGCCATATGTTTTATCACAAAAAATAGGATGACCAATATGTTTCATATGCGCTCTAATTTGATGAGTTCTACCTGTCTCTAATTCACACTCGATTAATGATATGTAATGAATGTTTTCAAGGACCTTATAATGAGTTATTGCTTTCTTTCCTAAGGTGTTATCTGCATAACCTTCAACTATTCTTCTGTCTTTGAAAGATCTCCCAAGATTTATATTAATTGTTCCCGTTGGTTCTTTCGGAATTCCCCATACCAAAGCTTGGTATCTTCTTTTTATAGAATGATTTTTAAATTGTTTAGCTAAAGATTCCATTGCTAAATTAGTTTTTGCAATAACAAGTAGTCCTGATGTTTCTTTGTCAATTCTATGGACCAGTCCTGGCCTTCCTTCATTTCCTTCCATTTCGGGTAAATTTTTAAAGTGATAAATAAGAGCATTTACCAGGGTTCCTTTCCAGTTTTCATGTGCAGGATGTACCACCATTCCTGCAGACTTATTTACAATTAATAATTCTCCATCCTCATAAATTATGTCTAGCTTTATTTTTTCTGGTTCTATATCGTTGGGTTTTATATGTTTTAAAATTTCAATTTCAATAATATCTTTTGATTTAATCTTATAACTAGGCTTAACAATATTTTTATTAACTAAAACCTGTTTGTTCTTTATTCCTTCTTGAATTTTATTTCTGGTTACATTTGGCATTTTATCAAATAAAAATCTATCTAACCGAACCATAGTTTGATTTTCATCTACTATGAATTTACTTTTTTCAATTTTTTTCTTATTATTCATATTGCTCCTTAGATTTTTCCCAATATCTATCCATCTCTTTTAGGTTCATCTCTTTAAGATTTTTCCCATCTTTTTTAATTTCCCTTTCCATCTCATTGAATCTATTAATGAATTTTATATTCGTTTTCTCCAGTGATTCTTCAGGGTCTATTCCTATAAATCGAGCCAGATTAATTACTGAAAAAATAAGATCTCCAATTTCATTTTTAATTTTTTCATCGTTATTTGATTTGATAACCTCTTTCTTAACCTCATTAAATTCTTCATTAATTTTTTCGATAACCTGACTTTTTTTGTCCCAATCAAACCCAATACTTTTAACTTTTTCCTGTATTTTCATGGCCTTTGTTATAGCCGGGAGACTTTTTGGTATGTTTCCCAAGGTTTTATTTGTTTTTTTTTCTATTTCTTTAATTTTTTTCCAATTCAATTCAACTTCCTCTGCGCTAAGATCTTGTTTTTTGTCATAAATATGTGGGTGTCTTCTTTTGAGTTTTAAAATTAATTTTTCTATTACAGAGTTTATGTCAAATTTATTTTCTTCCTTACCCAGTTGGCTATAAAACATAACATGTAATAATAAGTCTCCAGCTTCTTCTTCTATACCGCTATATTTTTTATTAATTATTTCTTCTGATAGTTCATAGACCTCTTCAATAGTCAATCTCCTTAAAGAATCAAATGTTTGCTTTCTGTCCCAAGGACACTTTTCTCTTAGTTCCGATATTATAGATTTTAAGTCATCAAACGTATTATGGGATTTCATTATAAAAGAATTTATTATATAAACTAAAGATAAGAAACTGATTTCATAACTTTGTAATTATGACAGAAACAATAATAGCTATAATACTTGTTGGTTTTTTCTTTGCCGCTCTATCACTGAGATTAATTTTAATTAAAGGAGGTGAGTTTAAAGGCACATGTGCTTCTCAGAATCCCTATCTAAATCCTAAAGGCGAACAATGTGGCTATTGCGGTAAAACAGTTGCCCCAGGTACTGATTGTAAAAAAAGTTAAAAATGACACTTATAAAATCTATCTCCGGAATAAGAGGTACGCTAGAAAATATTCCAGGGGATTCCCTCTCGGATTATGATGTAAAACAATTTACGTTAGCTTACTACTTGGAAATAATTGCAGATAAATTAAATCAAATTGTTGTAATAGGTAGAGATGCTCGTAAATCCGGCAAGAATATTGCAAACATCGTATCAAATACATTAGTCCAAAATGGGTGTGACGTGATAGATGTTGGCTTAGTTACAACTCCAACTTTAGGGATTTACACAAAAAAGGTTAATGCTTCAGGGGGGATTATGATTTCAGCAAGTCATAACGATGAGAAATGGAATGCTCTTAAGCTTTTAGATAATAATGGTGAATTTCTTTCTCCAGAAAAAGTTTCTTTAATTGTTGAGGAAAAAGAAAGAAAAATTTTAAAACCAGATGAGCAAGGTGAAATCATAAAATATAACAATGCTTTGAAAGATCATATAAATTTAGTTAGCTCACAGCAACTTGTGTCATTAGATAGGGTATCTGAAAGAAATTTTAAGATTGCTGTTGATGGTATCAATTCTGTTGGGGGTATAGCCGTACCTAAGTTTCTTCATCATTTAGGAGTAAAAAAAATAAAAAAGATAAACTGTGAACCAAATGGAGAGTTTGCTCATAATCCAGAGCCGCTTCCAGAAAACATAGTGCAAATTTGTGATGAAATTAAAGGTGGAGATTTTGACTTAGGTATAGTTGTTGATCCTGATGCTGATAGGTTATGTTTAGTTGATGAAAAGGGTGAGCCATTTGGTGAAGAATATACTCTTGTTGCAGCTGCTGAACATGTAATTTCTAAAATAGAAAAACCAATTACATGTTCAAATCTTTCTTCATCCTTAGCCTTAAAAAAAATAACTGAAAAATATTCTGGAAAATATTGTTCTTCTCCTGTAGGAGAAATTAATGTTGTCGAGAAAATGAAAGCAGAAAAGGCGGATATAGGAGGTGAGGGTAATGGGGGTGTTATTTTTCCATCAACTCATTATGGAAGAGATTCTCTTATAGGAATAGGTTTGATTTTGACCTTACTTGCAGAAAGAAACTTAAAATTATCTGAATTAAAACAATCATTACCAGAATATTATATACACAAGTCTAAAACTAAATTTTCAGGAAGCTTAGCAAATGTTGTTAAGTATTTTTCAGAAGAATTTTCTGAATTCAATATTGACTTAAGAGACGGAATAAGAATAAATTTCGAAAACAGCTGGACTCATATAAGAAAATCAAATACTGAGCCTGTAATTAGGATTATCTCTGAGGCAACAACATTAGACAAAGCTTCCAGTATATCTAATAAAATAATTTCTAAATTACATTTAGTATGAATGTCTATTTTGATAATGCCGCCACTACACCTTTAGAAAAAAAGGTTTTAGATAAAATGATTCCTTATATGGAAAATGGTTTCGGTAATCCATCATCAATTCATAAAAGAGGGAGAGAAATAAAGTCTGCTATTGAAAAGTCAAGATCAAGGGTTGCAGAAATTTTATCTTGTGAACCAGGAGAAATATTTTTTACCTCAGGGGGGACTGAGGCGGATAATATGTTTATCACTAATACTGTTTTAGAAAAAAAAATTGATACAATAGTTACTTCAAGGATTGAACATCATGCAGTTCTTCATTGTTGTGAGTATTTGAATAGGTCACATAAAATCAATATCAAATATGTGAATATTGATGAAAACGGAGAAATTGATGCAGATCATTTAGAAGATATAATTAGAAAAAATACTAATTCCCTTGTTACGCTTATGCATGGAAATAATGAAATAGGGAACCTTAATGACCTCAAGATAATTTCAAAAATATGTGAAAAATACAATACAATTCTCCATTCAGATACAGTTCAAACTTTAGGTCATTATAAAATCAATCTTAATGATATAAATATCCATGGTATTGTTGGATCAGCTCACAAATTTCATGGACCAAAAGGAATAGGATTTTTGTATTTAAATAATAAACATAAAATTTCTCCATTTATACATGGCGGCGCTCAGGAAAGAAATATGAGAGGAGGCACAGAGAATGTATATGGAATTATTGGTCTGTCTGAAGCTTTAACTTTAGCTACCAATAACATTAGTAGTCATAGAGAGAAAGTTCTAAAACTTAAAAGCTATATGATTTCATCCTTAGAAAAAAAAATAAAAGGAGTGAAGTTTAATGGTATGTCTGCTGATATTGACAAAAGTTTATACACAGTTCTTAATGTAAGTATACCAAATATTGATGACCAACAAATGTTTTTATTTAATTTAGACATTAATAATATTGCAGCTTCTGCTGGTAGCGCTTGTTCTAGTGGTTCGGATTCAGGCTCACATGTCTTAAAAGAAATATCTACTGTTGATGGCAATGTTAATGTTCGATTTTCGTTTAGTAAGTATAATTCTTTAGAGGAGGTGGATTATGTTGTGAATAAAATTGTAGAAATATCAGAGTTTTAAAATGGATGAGCTAGCCATATAAAAAACCCATATATAGCATACCTTAAAAATCTTGCCAAAGAGTAAAACAAGTATTTTTTTCTATCAAACCCTACAGCCCCAACAACAGCACATGTTGCAGAAAATGGAAGAGGGGTTATTGCTGCTACCACTATTACAAGCCACCCAAAAGCTGAGATCTTTCTTTCATACTTTCCTATAATATTTCTTTTCATAAAATCATATAACCAGGTATTATGTAAATACTTTCCAAAAAGAAATGCAGCAAAACCAGCAGTATATGATAATAGAGAGAACATTACTACGTAAAATAGATAAGATTCTATGGGTTTTGAGGTAATAGCCCAGATCATAAATAGTTCAGGGGGAATTATTCCTAAAACAACTTCAGATGTGAAAAATAGGAGGAAAACAAAAAAGGATGGAAAGTCAAATGTTATCTGGTTTTTTAAAGAGGATAAGTCTAAATAACTAAATGTTATCTTATAAAACCCAAGAGCTACCGCAAAAAACAAAAGTCCTCTCAGAAAATTTTTAAAGAAAAAGAAAAGCCGAACTTTATTTCTTCTTAACATTTTAACTTGGTTTAGTTGTAAAACTAACAATATAAACTAATTATATATATTTTTGTTACATGAATGCCCAAATGTCATTATCAGCTAGTGCAATAATTAAGATATATGGTTCCAAGAAGGTTGTAGATAGTGTTTCGTTAAGCGTTAATCAGGGAGAAATTGTTGGTTTATTAGGGCCTAATGGAGCTGGTAAAACAACGACATTTTATTCAATAGTTGGTTTAATAAAACCTGATGAAGGTGAAGTTTTTATTGGTGGTGAAAATATTACCCGCCTACCTATGTACAAGAGGGCAAGAAAAGGAATAGGATATTTGGCTCAAGAAGCTTCAGTCTTTAGAAATCTATCTGTTAGAGATAATATTCTTGCTGTTTTAGAAGGGACGGAATTAGATAAAGATCAACAATTAGAACGTGCTGAAAAATTATTGAGAGAATTTGGATTAGAATCCATTCAACACAATTTAGGAATGGTTCTATCAGGAGGAGAGAGGAGAAGAACGGAAATTGCTAGAGCATTAGCAACAGAACCTAAGTTTATTTTATTAGATGAACCCTTTGCAGGGGTAGACCCAATTGCTGTAGAAGAAATACAAAACATTGTTTATTCTTTAAAAAAGAAAAACATAGGAATATTAATAACAGATCACAACGTCGATGAAACTTTATCAATTACTGACAGGTCTTATCTTATGTTCGAGGGAAAATTATTAAAATCTGGAACTTCTGAAGAGCTAGCCTCTGACGAACAAGTTAGAAAGTTATATTTAGGTCAAAGGTTTGAGCTAAAAAGAAAACTTTAGAAATGGGTGCAATTACTTTTCTTGCAAGACTATTTTTTAATTCTAGACTTAAAAAAATTTCTAAATTTAAGTGTAGTGCCATAGAGGATCAACACAACACTTTTTTATCTCTAATTGAAGGAGCAAAAAAAACTCAATATGGAATTAAGTATGGTTTCAATAAAATAAATTCATATGGAGAATTTAGAAAGAAAGTTCCCTTAGTAAAATATGAATATTTTTTTTCTGAAATTCAAAAAACACTAGAAGGTAAAAAAAACATTATTTGGCCTGGTTCAATTAAGTGGTTTGCTAAATCCTCTGGAACAACTAACGACACAAGTAAATTTATTCCAGTTTCTCAAAAGTCGTTAAATGAAAATCATTATAAAGCTGGAAAAGATCTTCTATCTATATATTTATTAAATAATAAGACTTCTAAAATATTTGATGGCTTTTCCTTGGCTCTTGGTGGAAGCAAACAAATTGCCCCTTTTGACAATAAAAACGAGATATTTACAGGTGACATTTCTGCAATTCTTTTAAAAAACCTTCCCTTTTGGGCTTCTTATTCAAGAACGCCAGCATTAGATATTGCGCTCATGCCAGAGTGGGAGAATAAAATAAAAATGATGACAGAGATAACCTCAAAACAAAATGTTACTAGTTTATCTGGAGTTCCTACTTGGACAATAGTTTTAATTAAAGAGGTTTTAAAACATACTGGCAAAAAAAATATTTTAGAGGTTTGGCCTAACCTTGAGCTGTTTATACACGGCGCTGTATCTTTTGATCCTTACAGGAGTTTATTTAAAGATTTAATTCCAACTAAGAAGATGAATTATTTAGAAACATATAATGCCTCCGAAGGTTTTTTCGCATTTCAAGATGATCCAACCAAAAGAGAAATGGTTTTATTAACAAATCACGGAGTCTATTATGAGTTTGAAGATTTAATGTCGAAGAAAGTGTGTAATCTTTCTAGCGTTAAAAAAAATATTAATTATGCATTAATAATATCTACATATTCTGGGTTGTGGAGATATAAAATTGGAGACACAATAAAGTTTGTTTCTTTAGATCCATATCGAATTTTAGTTACAGGAAGAACAAAGCATTTTATCAATGCTTTCGGTGAGGAGGTAATTATTCAGAATGCTGATTTGGCTTTAGAAAAAGCATGTGAAAGAACTAATGCTTCATTTTATAACTATTCTGCAGCACCTGTTTTTATAACAGGAAAAAATAGAGGTGCTCATGAGTGGATTATTGAGTTTATATCTGAGCCCAATAATAAAAATGATTTCATAAAAATACTTGATGACGAACTAAGAAAAATTAATTCAGACTACGATGCTAAAAGATATAAAGATATAGCAATTAAAAGGCCTATAATTCATTTTGTTAAGGAAGGGTTTTTTGATAAATGGTTAAAATCAAAAAATAAACTTGGGGGACAAAATAAAGTACCAAGACTATCTAATGACAGAAAATACTTGGATGAAATGCTAAAGTTTATTTCTTAAGCTCAATAAAATCAAAAGTTGAAAGTATTTCTGGTTTACCATTAATTACAGCAATATTATGTTCAAAATGCGCTGAAGGCTTTTTGTCTTTTGTTACAACAGTCCATCCGTCGCTACTTTGTTCAACATCTTTGGTTCCAAGATTTATCATCGGTTCTATTGCAACCACAAGACCATTTTGAATTTTTGGACCAGTATTTTTTATTCCAAAATTGGGTATGTCAGGCTCTTCATGTAAGCTTTTCCCAAGCCCATGTCCAACCAGTTCTCTTACAACACCATACCCGTGACTTTCTGTAAATTTTTGAATCTCTGAGCTTACATCTCCAATTCTATTTCCTACTTTTAGCTTCTTTATTCCCTTATAAAGAGACTCCTTAGTAATTTCTAAAAGCTTAATAATTTTTTCGTCGACCTCTCCAACACTAAAAGTATAAGCGTGGTCACCATAATAATCATTTTTAAGTACCCCGCAATCAATCGAAACAATATCCCCATTTTTAAGTGGTTTGTTGTTAGGTATTCCATGAACCACTTCTTCATTAATTGAGATACAAAGTGAATTTGGAAAATCATACATTCCTAAAAACCCAGGTACAGCACCATGGTCTCTTATAAAGGTTTCAGCTATCTTATCAAGCTCTAAGGGAATTGCTCCAGGAAATATATATTTTTTTAATTCTCCAAGTGTTTTAGATACTAAAAGCGCACTCTCTCTTATAAGTTCAATTTGCTCTGTGCTTTTATAAACAATCATTTATTTTCCAATCATCTTTTTTGGATCAACCCATTTATCAAAGTCTTTTTCAGAAACTAATTTTAATTTTAGAGCCGCCTCTTTTAATGTCAGACCTTCTTCATGAGCCTTTTTTGCGATTTTTGTAGCGTTATCATAACCTATATGAGTATTTAAAGCTGTTACTAGCATTAATGACTTATCGAGTTTTTCTTTTATTTCTGATGAATTTGCTTTGATTCCAACGATACAGTTGTGGCTAAATGAAGTAGCAACATCCCCAAGTAATCTCGCTGAGTTTAAAACATTATGTGCAATCATTGGCTTGAAAACATTTAGTTCAAAATGCCCGCTCATTCCACCAATTGTTACCGCTACATCATTTCCCATAACTTGTGAACAGACCATAGTAACAGCCTCACATTGTGTTGGGTTTACTTTCCCTGGCATAATAGAGGACCCTGGTTCATTAGCAGGTAAAATAATTTCTCCAATACCACTTCTCGGACCAGATGATAGCATTCTTATATCATTAGCTATTTTCATTAATGCAACTGCACAACCTTTTAGTGCTGCAGAGGCCTTTACCATTGCGTCATTTGCCGCAAGAGCCTCAAATTTATTTTTAGCTGATTTGAAATTATAACCAGTTATATCTGAAATTTTTTCAGCTACCAACTTAGAATAACCTTTTGGAGTATTAAGTCCAGTGCCTACTGCTGTACCACCTAATGCTAATTCTGAAAGGTGATTAAGAGACTCTTTTATGTTTTTAATTGAATTTTCAAGTTGTGTTGAATATCCACTAAACTCCATTCCTAGTGTTAGGGGAGTGGCATCCATAAAATGAGTTCGTCCTATTTTTACAATGTCTTTAAATTCTTTTGATTTGTTTTTTATTTCTTTAGCTAAACTCTCGATACATGGGATTGTATAGCTGCTTAGTAAATGATATGCAGACATGTTCATTGCAGTTGGGAATGTGTCATTTGATGATTGAGATTTGTTTACGTCATCATTAGGGTGAATTTTTTTTATTTTATCAGTAAGTTTCCCGCCCATAACTACATGTGCTCTATTAGCTATCACCTCATTCACATTCATATTAGATTGTGTTCCAGAGCCAGTTTGCCATACTGATAATGGAAAATGATCCATAAGTCTTCCATCAATTATCTCTCCGCATACACCAACTATAACTTCCATTTTTTTCTTCTCTAAAATGCCTAAATCATAGTTTGTTTCTGCTGCTGCCATTTTTAGAACAGCAAAACTTTCAATGATTTCCCAAGGCATTTTTTCAAACCCTATATCAAAATTCTGTAATGATCTTTGAGTTTGTGCGCCCCAGTATTTATCAGAGTCAACAAGGATATCTCCAATTGAATCTTTTTCAGTTCTTTTACTCATATTATTGTAAAATTAACTATAAATATTTTTTTAACCTTTATCATTAGGTCTTTGTTTGATTTTGCAAAATATTTAGTTTATTTACAGTTTGGAATTGGTCTAAATAAGAAAATTATGAAAAAATTGTTGCTAGCTATTTTAATGGTAATTTCTTCATGTTCATCTAAGAAAGAATTACAAGAAGTAAACCTATATAGTAAAAGACACTATCCTGTGGATGAGGTTCAGTATAAAAATTTTGAGAAACTTACTGGCATTAAAGTTAATGTTGTAAAAGCTAGCGCAGACGAGTTAATTGAAAGGTTAAAAAACGAAGGAGAAAACTCACCAGCTGACTTATTTATTACTGTTGATGCTGGTAAACTGTATAAAGCCAGAGAATTAGGTCTATTGCAAAAGTTCTCCTCTAATGTGATTAATGAAAACGTAAAGCAAGAGCTTAAAGACCCTGATGGTTATTGGACTCCAATAACTTATAGAGCTAGAATTTTAGTTTATAGCAAGGAAAGAGTTCAAAAATCTGACTTAAGCACCTATGAAGATTTAATTAATCCAAAATGGAAAAACAGGCTATTAGCTAGGTCCTCATCCAATGCATATAATCAAGCCTTAATGTCATCTTTAGTTGCAAATTTAGGCTCTGAAAAAGCTACAGCGTGGTCAGAAGGTGTTGTTACAAATTTTGCAAGGGATCCAAAAGGCAGCGATAGAGATCAGGTTAGAGCTATAGCTGCAGGTCAAGGAGACGTTGCTATAGTGAACTCTTATTATATAGGAATTCTTCTTTCTTCAGATAAAGATCAGGATGTAAGCGCAGGTAATTCCGTGGAAGTTTTTTTCCCAAATCAAGGGGAAAACGAGAGAGGCAGTCATATTAATGTTTCTGCTATTGGTCTAACAAAAAACGCGCCTAATAAATCAAACGCAATTAAACTTATAGAATATTTAACAAGTGTTGAGGCTCAAAAAGTTTATGTTAATAATAGCTATGAATATCCTGTAAACACTAAAGTTGAACCTTCCGAAATTGTAAAAAATTGGGGAGTATTTAAAGTAGACATGCTTAATTTAAATAAACTTGGTGAGTTTAGAGAAGAGGCTATTAAAATATTTGATTCAACAGGTTGGAAGTAAAGAACAACAAATATCTTCTAGAGAATAAAAGATGGATTTTTTCAAGTTTAATATTCTCTATTTTAATTTTATTACCGGTATTAGTTTTATTATTAAACTTTTTTAGCGGTGATCAGACTACTTTAAATTATTTATTCAATACTGTTTTATTTGATTATAGTTTAAATACTTTTTATCTAATATTATTAACTTCCATTACTGCATTAGTTATTGGGATATTTCCGGCATGGGTCATCAGTAATTATAATTTCTACGGCAGAAAATTTTTTGATATAGCTCTTTATCTTCCTTTGGCCATACCTGCTTATATTATGGCATTTACCTATATAGATATTTTAAATTATACAGGACCTTTCCAAACATTTTTACGCAACTACTCTTTTTTGCCATCAGATTTTTTTAATGTTGATTATTTGCAAATTGAAACACTTGGTATCTTATTGGGTTTGTCTTTATACCCTTATGTTTACACTGCGTCAAGGATTTCTTTTAGTCTGATCGGATCAAATTATATTAATGTTTCAAAAAATTTAGGCTTATCTACGCTCCAAACATTTTATAAGGTAATATTACCATTGTCAAGACCGGCAATAATATCGGGATTGTTTTTAGTTATAATGGAGGTCTTAAATGAATATGGAGCTGTAAAGTATTTTGGTGTAAACACATTTACCTCCGGTATTTTTAGATCGTGGTTTTCTCTTGGAGATATAAACGGAGCAATTCAATTAGCTTGCATTCTTCTAATATTTGTTCTTTTATTATTCTATTTAGAAAAAAAATCATTGAAAAATTCACAGTTTTATTATTCTAAAAATTCCGATGTTTTTAGCAGAAAACTAAAAAAAACATCCAAACCATTACTTGCTTATTTTATGTGCTTAATACCTTTTCTGTTTGGATTTATTTTGCCTGTATCGTTTATAATAAATAATACTTTCCATACTTTTAGTGAAACTAACTTCCCAAAATTATTTGACTTAATAGGTAACTCAATATTTGTTTCGACTTTTTCAGCAATATTTATTATTGCTATTGCTTTATTCTTACTTTTTGTAAATAGAATTTCTAAGATAAAATCTCTCTCTTTTATTAATAATTTAGTTTCTCTTGGTTATGCTCTTCCTGGAGCAGTAATTGGTTTGGGTTTAATTTTGATATTTAGTTCTAATTCTCTTGTAGGATCTTTTCTAATTCTTTTTTATGCTTACATCATTAGGTTTCTTGCTGTTGGAAAATCACCTATAAAATCTAGTATTGAAAAGCAACCTGAAAGTTTTGATGATACTGGTAAAAACCTAGGCCTTGGTCCTTTTAAATTACTAAAACAGATTCACTTGCCTGTAAATAAATATGCTTTAATAAGCGCTTTTATTCTAGTTTTTATTGATGTATTGAAAGAGCTTCCAATCACATTAATTTTAAGTCCATTTAATTTTGAAACCTTAGCTACTCAAACATATTTATTCGCAGTTGAAGAAATGCTTCCCTTGTCTAGTATTTATTCTCTTATAATTATAGTATTGTCAAGCGTGATGTTATTAATTTTAAAAAATTTTATAGATAAGCAGTTAAATGTATCTTGAAGTAAAGAATTTGCTAAAATATTATAATAGAAGTTACACTATTATAAAGGATCTTACTTTTTCAGTTAAAAAGGGAGAACTAATTTCTTTTCTAGGCGAAAGTGGTTCTGGTAAAACTACTTTTTTAAAATGCCTTGCAGGTCTTGAGCCTATCAACGGAGGGTCAATATCTTTAAATTCTACTTTTTTAAATAATGATAATACTTTTGTAAAGCCTCAAAAAAGAAAAATTGGTTTTGTTTTTCAAGATTATCCTTTGTTCCCACATTTAAACATATTAGACAATATCACTTTTAATTTAGAAAGAAAATACAAGTCTAAATTAGATTATATTTTAAAGTTGACAGGGCTTCAGTTTTTAGTTGAAAGATTTCCACATGAAATATCAGGAGGAGAACAACAAAGGGCATGTATCGCGCGTGCTCTTATAAGAGAGCCGGAATTACTATTATTAGATGAGCCGTTTAGTAATTTAGATTCAACAATTAAAGAATCAATGAAAGAGGAAATTTTCAAAATAGTAAAAGAAACCAAGACGACCACTATTTTAGTTACCCATGATATTAATGATGCGCTTAATATTTCTGATAGAATTTTAATTTTTAAGGCAGGAATACTTCAACAGTATGATGATCCAGTTAAGATGTATTGTGAACCCGCAAATTGTTATTGTGCAGAGGTGCTTGGAGATATGAACAAGCTGTTTCATAAAAATGAAACTTATTATATAAGACCTGAAAAAGTTAATATTTCTACAAAAAGATCCAAGTATAAGATTCAGGTTGAAAAATGTTTTTTTCAAGGTAAAGAATATAGGGTAAAGGGTAGAATTAATAATGAGATATGGCATTTTTTTTCTTCGAAACGCATAGAAGAAAATTCAAATATTTATGTAAACTTTCCTGAGAAGGATTTAATTTATTTTGATCCTGTCTGTAAAAACTTTTTTAAAGATCCAGTTTAATTCCAAGTTTTATGACCCTAGGTTGCCCTGGTCTAAGTCCTGCAGGTCTGCTGGCTACAGCATAAACATTGTTTAACAAATTGCTTACTGAGAGTTTAAGCTTAATATTTTCATTAAAATTATAGCTTAATGCAGTGTTTAAAACCCCAAAACTATCAATAATGTCATTTGAGTTTTTCATTTCTAACCCTGGACTTGTTCTAAAGTTACTTTTATATGAATAATCTAGATTAATCATAAATGAATTGCTTTTAAATTCAGCTCCTATTCCAATAAGGTGTTTTGAAATATATGGTAAATAATAACCAGATCTTATATCTCCACCCCATGCGTCGAAAGCACTTTCAAAGTCATCACTAAATTTTGCATCTGTAAAGGTATAGTTAAAGTAGATTGGTAATTTAAATTTGGAAGAGAGGTTAATTGTATTTATGCTTGTTAAAAATTCAATTCCTTTCACCAATGCTTCGCCAGCATTAAAAAGTTCGTTAGTTCCGGTTCCACCTGTTGCGGCTAAGTCTGCTCCTAACAAATTAGAGTAATCACTTAAATATGCTATAATTTCTGTTTGAGTATTTCTCGTATATTTTCTATATCCAAGTTCATAGTTTATGCTTTCTTCAGGCTTTGTTTCAGGTTTATCTCCAGGAGGAGAAAAACCCTTATGAATCCCTAAAAATGCTTTTGAAGAATTATTAATATCATACATAAAACCTAAACCTGGAATAATTACATTTATGCTGTTTTTTCTTATGTTCAGATCCAATCCTAACCTTTCTATATCAGATTTTCCATAGTCTTCCCTTTGTCCAACTATATTTTCATTTCTCAGGCCAAATGTTAATGAGTATTTTTGTCCTTTAATCTTGTAATTGATATAGTTTGCGACCGCATTGGAGTGCTGAATTCTATTGCTATTTGTACCTTCGATTCCCTTTGAGGTTAATCTCATTATTTTATTTTCTATTCTATACTTGTCTTCCCATTGGAACCTGTCCATTTCATCATAATGTAATCTTGAGCTTATGCTTATGTCGTGTGAGATATTATTTTTATAGAATGTTTTATTTAAAACCACTTGAACTCCTCTAGAGATATACTTTCTATTATTTGCTCTTACAATTAACGCGTCATCTAAACTATTTGTGGTTCCATTTACTATGCTCAGTGCTTTTTCATTACCTTCTTTAAAAATTGACGATATTCCAAGTTTGTTATTATCGCTAACAATACTTTGGAACTTATACCAATTCCTATGAAATTTATTTAAATATAAAGTTGATGAGATGTTTATTCCGTTCTTAAATTCAATATAATTTTTTATAGAATATCTTTCTTGGTCAGCTTTCATGTTGTCATTTTGAGAGGCGTCGTATCTTCTGTAAGGTGTTATCTTAAAGTCTTCATTGGTTAATCCAAGATATGTTTCGTTAGAGTTTTCATTAGTAACCCCTAAACTTAGTATAGTTTCGTGAAATACTTTAGAAGAGTTTTTCCCTTTATAATTAAACTTTATATTGTAATCTTTCTTATTAAACCCTGTTGGTCTATTGTCATCCAAGTTTTTGAATCCATCAGAGCTATAGTTAAAGCCCTCTATAAGAACTCCAAAATTTTTAAATGTACCCCCTGCATAACCATGATAATTTCTATAATTATTTGTTCCTCCAATTAATAGTATTGATGATTTAAACTTTTCTGGGATAGGTGTTGAAATAAAATTAATAGATCCGCCTGTTGTTAAGGGTCCTGATTTAATTTGACTTGAACCTTTTAATATTTCAACTGAATTCATCCTTCCAACAGTTGGAAAATAATAGGCTGCTGGAGAAGAATAAGGGGCTGGCGCCATCATTATTCCATCTTCCATAATGGTAATCTTTGAAGTCCTTTCAATTCCAGTGCCTCTAATTCCTATATTTGGTCTCAACCCAAAGCCATCTTCTTCTTGGAGATTAATTCCAGGAATTTTATTAAGAATTTGATGAATATTTGTGTTGTTATATTTATTTAAATCTGTATTTGATATATAGTGTGCAGATCCAATTGCCTCTTTCCTATTTTTTTCTCCATTGATTAAAGAGAAGCTCTGAATTAATAGCTCCGGTAAATTTATATAGTTTTCATCTAGAATTATATTAAAATTTAATTCCTCATTTGATAATGTAATAGTTTTTTTTATTTGTTTAAAGGATGGTTTAAGTATAAGCAGATCATACGAGCCTTCCTCTAATCCTTTAAATAAGAATTTACCATCCGAGCCAGTCTTAGTTTTATATTCTGAGTTTAAGATGCTTATTTCAACATCTTTTAATGGTAACATTGTTTTACTGTCGACAATTGTGCCTTCTATTGATTTTTGCTGAGCGAAAAGATTTGTTGTGAAAATGCTTAATAGGATTATAATTACCTTCATTTTATTTAGATTTATTTTAAATAACAGCACAATCATAATAGTTATTTAGAATTAGTCCAAATAAAAAGGGATCTAATTTAGATCCCTTTAAAAATTATATTAGAGTATTTTTAATTAGTCGAATGTTGTTACACCCTCGTTAGGTTGATATGTATAGTTAAAAGTATACGTTTGACCTTGACTAGTAAATGCATTAGGTGTTTCTGGAGAATCTTTATAATAACTTTGTATCTCCATTTTAGCATATCTACCATTATGAGTTTTAAATACTAGTGTTCTACCAGCTATTGGTGTTATTAAATATGTTTGTGGATCATAGTTATACCATCCATTGCCACTACCTGTAGGAATTGCATAAGCTGTTTCAGAATCTTGAGATAATAACGTCTCATCAACACTATTAATAGACCCATAAGCTCCTACAGCTACATACCCAGCAGCTATGCCTGATCTATTTGGTTCATCACCAGCAGCAGCAAATCCACCGTTAACTAATATGTTTGTTGCTCTGAATGCTATGTCCCAATCATCTCCTTCAACAACCGTTTGATTTTCGAAACTAAATTTAACATAATCTCCTGCTGGTGGTTCTCCTGGACCTGAGGTCGTTAGTGCTGCTAAGTTTGTTACAATCATTGCCTCAACTGGTTCTAAAACCGGGTCGTCATCGTCACAAGAAATCATAA
>CACPJB010000016.1 GCA_902634135.1 uncultured Marinoscillum sp.
ATGTAAGGGATGTTATTAAAAGTGTATGCTTGTTTTATGGCTATGATAACTTATCTTTCTGATAAATTTGCTCATGAATTATGTTGATCTCTTTGCTGGTGCAGGTGGAATGAGTATAGGCTTTAAAAGAGCTGGTTACAATCATATATTTGCCAACGAAATAGATAAGCACGCTTCCTCTACCCTTTCAAAAAATAATCCAAAGGACAAAGTAATGATCTGCTCTATTGAAAGGCTTGTCAAAAAGCTAGGTATTACTAATATCAATAAAGATTATATTAAAAACTCAGTTAATACAGGAACAAGAAACAATATGTATAAGATAAAGAATGAAATAAGTGATTCTGATATAAACTATATTGAGTCTAATAAAAATAATATTGATATCGTAATTGGAGGTCCTCCCTGCCAGGGCTTTTCACAAGTTGCAAGAGGAAAAAAGAAAAAGTATAAAAGAAATGTAGATGATTTTATTGATGATTCAAGAAATCATCTTTTTAAATATTTTCTTTCATTAGTTAATTATTTTAATGCAAAATATGTTGTTATTGAAAATGTAAAAGGAATTACAAGCACTTCTGACTATGTCAAGAATATTGAAGATAGTTTAAGGTTAACTGGTAAAGGATACGAACCAATTAGATTACTATTAAATGCTGCAGATTTTGGCGTTCCTCAGAATAGAGAAAGAGTATTTTTTATAGGAGTCAGAAAAGATATATCAACAAAACGTGATATTAATCAAATTAAAGATACCATTTATAAAAACATAAAAGATCATATTTCACTTAAAGAGTCAATAGATGATCTTCCCAAGATAAAAGCAAACCCAAAAAAACTGAATACAAAAAAGGTAAATGAAATTCCAATTGGTGAAAAAGATTCTTTTGGTGAGAATGAAAGTACAATATCTTATAAAGATCTTATATCAGAGAAAACAGGATATGTAAAAAATATCTGCAGGAACTATGAAAATAAAAATATTTACCCAAAAAAATTATACAATCATAAGTGCAGATTTAATAATTCTGATGATTTAAAAATTTATACTCTTTTAAAGGCTGGAGTACCTCTCATTTCTAAAGAAAATGAGGAGGCCTTGAAATTAGTTAAATATGATATTGGCATTGGTAAAAACACTAAAAAGGACAGTAAAAGTTTCACTGATAAATACTTTAAGCTTAATCCAGATAAACCATCAAGAACAATAGTAGCACACTTAAACAGAGACAATAATGGATATGTTCATTATGGTAATAATCCAAGAGGTATATCACCAAGAGAAGCTGCAAGGATACAGTCATTTCCAGATTGGTATAAATTTGAAGGACCATTAACAAATCAATATAAGCAAATTGGAAATGCAGTTCCTCCTCTACTTGCTGAGGTTATAGCAAAAGCAATAAAGAAGTTTAATATATCATTATAAATAAATATATTTGTATTGCATCAAGAACACTATATAGTGTACCAACCGATCTTCCGAGACACGGTGGTTTAGAATGCGGGACAATCGTTCAAAAGATTCGGAAATCCCCTATTTTAAGATTGATGTGATAATTTGTTTAACTATTTAATTATTACATTATGGAAAATAAAAAATCCAAATACAAAATACCTCCTATTCCAGATGGGGTTAGGAATATTCAAGTCAGATTTTTTAATAATAAGACCAATGAGTCTCATATTATAGAATCACTAGATCTTTTTAGAAAAATAAAGGGCAGTCCCTTTAATAGCTGGAAGGAGGGTGATAATGGCAAAATTTAAAGGAAGAATAATCTTTGAAGTAAAATTCAAGGATATGAATATACCTCTATTTGCAATAGATGATATAGTGCAGAAAGTAGCACTACATAAGTGTGCTCAACAAATACAGTTTTGGCATAAGATGGACTTTCATGAGAAGAAAAAACATCTTCATCAAAAAAATATATTTGTTGCTACAAGAATAAAGGAGATAGACTTAGATAAGTAAAATTAAACCCCTGTTATCTCAGGGGTTTTTTTGAACTTCTTTATTATAAAAATCATTCACACAAGATTGCTCTTCTTTAGATGGGAAACTTGGATTCTTAATATCTTTAAATGGAGGTGATGAATCAAAAAGAGTATTGAAATCATGATCAAAATCATACATTATTTTTTCACCACTTTTTAACTCATGATTAGCATAATTATACTGAAAATATGTCCTAATCAATCTATTCCCTTCCCAATCCTCAATTTTTTGTTGAACAATAACTTCTCCATTATTTAGTTCATATACAGACCAGTAGAATCTGTTGATTATTTTATCTGTTTCCTCTCCTCCAGTCATTACCCATCCATAATCCCTAAATTTTATTACCTTTAGAATCATAATAATAAGATACAAAAATTAATTCGTTAATTGGTGGACACATAGGTGGACATTAAATAAAAATGATCCTATACTGGCTGGAATCGTACAAGGTCCGAGTCCCGTCCATCCCGCTTTTATTCTTTGTTCTAATACCCACAACATTATCTAAGTGCATATATCTAATCTAAATTATTAATTCGATCCATAAAGATTTTTCTATATGGTTTTTTGTTTTTTAAAAAAATAAAAAAGACAAATTGTATTCATAAAAACGAGCAACTTAATTTTTATGAAAATATATTATATAAATTAAGTATAAACAATCAATTTAAATACTATCTTATTTTATTAATTTTAAATCAAAATTTAAGAAATGTCAAAGAAAATTTTAGGAATCTCAGCTTTTTATCACGATTCAGCTGCAGCATTAATTGTAGACAATAATATTGTTGCGGCAGCTCAAGAAGAAAGATTCACTAGAGAAAAACAAACTTCTAAATTTCCTGTTGAAGCAATTAAATTTTGTTTAGAAGAATCAGGTTTAGAAATTGATGAGTTAGATGCTGTAGTGTTTTATGATAAACCTCTACTTAAATTTGAAAGATTATTAGAAACTTATTATGCATTTTCTCCAAATGGAATACTCTCTTTCCTAAAAGCTATTCCCGTGTGGCTAAATGAAAAACTATTTTTGAAGAAAAATATAAGGGACGGATTAAAAGATGTTGGTCAATATAATGTAAAAAACCTTAATCTTTTATTTCCTGAACATCACTTATCTCATGCTGCTAGTGCCTTTTTTTCATCACCATATAAAGATTCAGCAATACTTACAATTGACGGCGTGGGTGAATGGAGTACAGCTTCAATTGGTTATGGTGAAGATAATAATATTAATTTTATTAAAGAATTGCATTTTCCACATTCAGTTGGTCTCTTATATAGTTCATTTACTTATTTTTTAGGATTTAGAGTTAATTCTGGAGAATATAAGCTAATGGGTCTTGCACCTTATGGAAATCCTAAATCTGATCAAACTCATGAATTTGTTAAATTAATAAAGAAAAATCTGGTAGATATTAAGAATGATGGTTCTATTTGGCTTAATCAAAAATATTATAATTATGCAACTGGATTACGAATGGTAAAGGATGATAAGTGGAAGGATTTGTTTGGTTTTCCTAGAAGAATAGAGGAAATTGATATAGATCAGCACCATTGTAATTTAGCTTTAGCAATACAAATTGTTACTGAAGAAATTGTTTTAAAAATGGGAAAAGAAGCAAAAAGGCTAACAAATTCAGAAAATTTATGCTTAGCTGGAGGAGTTGCTTTAAATTGTGTTGCAAATGGAAAATTGCAAAAAGAGGGCATATTCAAAAATATCTATATTCAGCCTGCAGCAGGAGATGCTGGTGCAGCACTAGGAGCTGCTCAGGCTGTCTATCATATTTATTATGATGGACTACGTGAAGTAGATGGGGTTAATGATATAATGGCAGGTTCATATTTAGGTCCTAGTTTCTCTACTAAGGAAGTTTTATCAATGAATAAAAAAACTAAGGCAGTTTTTAAATCTTATGATGTATTTAGTGATCTCACTAAAAATATAGCTCAAAAAATAAGTGAAGGTAAAGTTATAGGATGGTTTCAGGGAAGAATGGAGTTTGGTCCACGTGCTTTAGGAAATAGAAGTATTTTAGGTGATGCTAGAAATCCTGAAATGCAAAAAAAGTTGAATCTAAAGATTAAGTACCGTGAAGGTTTTAGACCTTTTGCGCCATCTGTATTAACTGAAGATTCAAATGAATTATTTGATTTAAATGTAGATTCTCCTTATATGTTATTAGTTGCTCCAATAAATGATTCAATAAAAAAGAAATTACCTGAAAACTATTATGATCTTCCTTTATGGGACAGATTATATACTAAAAGAAGTGTTTTACAATCTATTACTCATCTTGATTTCTCTGCACGCGTTCAGACTGTTCATAAGGAAACAAATGTTAGGTATTGGAACTTAATTAATGATTTTAAAAAGATTACAGGATTTGGTGTAGTTGTTAATACAAGTTTTAATGTCAGAGGTGAGCCAATAGTTTGTACCCCTTATGATGCATATAGATGTTTTATGAGTACTGAGATGGATTATTTAGTTATAAACAATTATGTTTATAAAAAAATTGACCAAATTAATTGGGAGGATAGAGAAAAATGGAGAATTAAATTTAAGATGGACTAAAATTTATGAATAAAAATATTTTCTATAATTTATGTTTATTAATTTCTGTCTTTTTTGTTATAGAATTTTGTCTTAGAATTATTGATATTACCGATAGAAATAATGATGAAGTTGTATCATCTATAAATATTAACGAGTCAACCTATAAAGACTATACCCCTAATACATCATTCGAAAGAGCTGAAAGTAAAATTGATAATATTGAAGCTATAAAAATTCAAGTTAATTCTCTTGGAATTAGAGGGCCAGAAATTCAAGATAAAAAAAATAAACGGCATATAAATATTGGAGATAGTTTTATCCAGTCTGATGAAATTAACTTTAATCAAACATTTAGTGAATTATTAAATAATCAATTTAAAGATTCAATAGAATTTATTGCTCATGGAATTTCAAGTTGGGCTCCAACTCCTATTTTTAGTTGGCTTTATCATAAAGGAGTAAGCTTAAGTCCAGATAAAGTAAATTTATTTATATGTATTAATGATTTTTATAGGCCTGAGGTTTATTCTGGTTCTGATTCACTTTACAGAAAGCTTGCAATATATCATGATGGAATTCCTACTAATTATCAGTTAAATAGGAAAAGAAGTACTCTTAGGAAGGTATTACGTAATATTGAAATAGTTAGGCTTGTATATTTGGTTTATCAAAATATTAAAAAAAATATTAAACGTAAGTATAGTGGACCTAATCTTATAAACCAGGAGTTGTTATTACTTGAAAAAAACTATAAAATTTGGCCTGAAGACTTAAAATATAATGTTGATCAAACTTTAAAAGTAATTTTAAATATTAATACCTTTTTAAAAAGTAAAAATATTAATTTTGAAGTGTATGTAGTTCCCTTAGGATACATGTGGAAAGATGAATGTGAAGAAGCAAGAAGAGTTTATGGATTAAAAAAACATCAAATTATAACCGCAAAAGGCTTTGAACAATATTTATTTGAAAATTTAAATGATAAATTTGGAATAAAGACTCATAACTTATCAATAGAATTTAATGAGTTTAAAGAGAATAATTTTCAATCACAATTATATTTCACATATGATGGTCATTGGAATAAAAAAGGACATAATCTATTGTCGCAAATAATAACTAAAAAAATAAAAAACAATTGAAATGGAAATATTAAAAGATTTATGGGCTTTTTTAAAGGAAAGAAAAAAGTTTTGGTTAGCTCCTATTATTCTAGTTTTACTTTTACTTGGTTTTTTAATCGTATTCGGAGGGAGTAGTGCTTTAGCTCCATTTATTTACACATTATTTTAAAATGAATAAATTTAAATCACAGCCTTCAAAAACAATTTTAGTCATTATTACTGGATTAATGGTAATTTATTTTTTTACTAAAATTTATGTTCTTTTACAGATAGTATTGTTATTAGGTATAATTGGTGTTTTTTCTAGATTTTTAAGTGTTAATATAGAAAATTTATGGTTTAGGATTGCATATGTTCTAAGTTTAATTATTCCTAATATTATATTAGGATTAATTTTTTATTTATTATTATTTCCTATTTCATTATTATCAAAAATTTGGAATAAAGACCAACTTCAATTAAGAAATAATTCTGATACAATTTACAAAGAAGTAAAAAAATCATTTAAAAAAGAATCATTTAAAAATACTTGGTAGATAAATTATGAAAAAAATAACAACCATATTCATAATTATGCACAGCCAAAGAGGTATTTTCTAAAAATCAGCTTTACTACCAATGATGGTGTTAAAGAAGTTGATTGCGTATTTAACTTCATAAGAAAATGTTACTCTCCATATAATGAAAACTGTTAATAAAATAAAAAATTAACTCGTCCTTTTGGTCGTCCTAACTATAAAATCATTGAATTTGGACTAAGAAGAGTGATTTAACGAGTCCCGTCCATCCCGCTTTTTTGATTACTTTTTATACTTTTTCTGGCATCATCCTCTCAACTGGCCAGTCATCTGAGTATCCTGATTTCCAATCATTTGACAAAATCTCTTCGTCTGAAGATAAACACTGATCAAGTTCCTGTCTAATTTTTTCCTTATCCATTTCTTGACCAATAAATACAATTTCATTTTTTCTATCTCCATATTTCTTATCCCAGTCTTTTTCTATCTGCTTTTGATTTTCAAGAAAAGGTAAATACTTCATCCTCTGGTGAAATAACATACTAGCCCACCATACTCCTGCACCCTCTGCTTTTAGAGAACCTCCTGCCTGACTCCAAACTAATGCCTGATCTGGCCTTGAGGCTAACCAAAAAAGCCCTTTACTCCTTATAATTGAAGCAGGAAACTTATTTTGTAAATAATCCCAAAATCTAATAGGATCAAATGGTTTTTTAGATCTATAAACAAATGAAGATATACCATATTCCTCAGTCTCAGGCGTATGTTCATCCTTCTCAAGTTCTTCCATCCAACCTGCACTCTGCTCTGCTTCTTCAAAATTAAATAAACCTGTATTTAAAATTTCTTTAGGAGGCACCTTACTATAACTTGTTTCAATAATTTTTGCAGATTGATTTAATTTCTTAATAGACGCTCTGAGTAAACCTAGATGTTCATCTGTAACTAGGTCTGTTTTATTTAAAATTATAACATTAGCAAACTCAACCTGGTCAGTCAATAAATTAACAATTGTCCTAAAATCATCCTCTATATCAGTTAATTCTCTGTCTACGAGAGTTTCAGGACTACCAAAATCTTTAAAAAAGTTAAAGGCATCAACTACTGTAACCATAGTATCGACATAACTGAATCTAGACAAATCAATACCATTATCTTCATCAATAAATGAAAATGTTTGAGCTACAGGAATAGGTTCACTTATTCCTGTACTTTCAATAAGCAAGTAATCAAACCTATTTTCTTTAGCTAACCTCTCAACTTCAATCATTAAATCTTCCCTAAGAGTACAACAAATACAACCATTACTCATCTCAACTAACTTCTCTTCAGTACGAGAGAGAGTCTTCTCATTTTTAATAAGCTCAGCGTCTATATTCACCTCGCTCATGTCATTAACTATAACAGCAACCTTTAGATCTTCTTTATTATGTAGTATGTGATTTAATAACGTAGTTTTTCCAGCTCCAAGAAAGCCACTCAAAACGGTAACAGGTAATTTTTTCTTCATAAATTTATTATTGAAATTTTTTAAGATGCAATTATAAAAAAAAAATAATAAAATGAGATAACATTAATTTTCAATAAAAATATTTGGTCGTCCTTTTGGTCGTCCTAACTATAAAATCATTGAATTTAATCTAAAAAGAGCGATTTAGCGAGTCCCGTCCATCCCGCTTTTTATTATCCGAGAAAAGCTCAATTAATTTAATGAAACAAAAAAAAGATTAATTTCTGTATACTTCCCCTTTTGAATTTTTCTTGGATAGTTGTAGGTTTATAGTATGAGTAAATCATTAGTAGTTTTTATAATTTTTTTTAGTCTAAATTCTTACTCCCAAGAATTAATAGAAAGAGATATTTTCACCGTTTATTATTCTGAAGAGTATGAACAGCCTGTTTGGATAACATATTCTGTTGATACTATAAATTTCAAATGTTCTAATGGATATAATATAAGACCAAAGTTTAAAAATGAAGAAAATATTCAAACCTCTAATGATGAAGATTATAATGAAACTTGGCATAAAGGGCATCTCGCACCAGCTGCGCATTTTGATTGCAGTGAAGAAAAGTTTAAAAAAACATTTAGTTTTCTTAATTGTGCCTTACAACATAAAAATCTAAACCAAGGACCTTGGAGAGGACTAGAAACATTTGAAAGAAAATTAGCAGAAATTTACAAAGTTAATGTAAGAGTAAATTTAATATTTGATGATAATAGTGAAAAGTTAGTAAGTGGTGCAACTGTACCCTCTTATTTTATTAAGAGCATTGAATTTAACAATCAAAAACTTAATTTTAAATTTCCAAATGACAGTACTGTCAGAGGAAAAAAATGGAGTTACTTCATAATGTCAAATTGAATACTCGAATTTAATTTTATCATATTAAAACCTTACGTTTAAATAAAAATTAATATATTATAGATAAAATTACCCAAAATTAAAATAAATAAGACCATGACAAATACAGAAAAAGTAGAAGCTTACCTTAAACATTTAGGCACAAAAATAAGTACTGCTCATGAAGATGAGAGTAGTGCTGAGTTTGTTATTTATAGACAAGATACTGCAGATGGCTATGAAGTTTTTATAGCTAAGTATAACAATGATAAACCACTAATTATAGAAGATGAGCTTCATTACTATGGTCACGATTTATTATCGGTAATTATGGAAAGAATAAAAGACTGTAAATCAATTTATATTGATGAAGATCTATATAATGATGAGTATATGGAAGATGACTTAGTAGAAGAATATAATAAATGGAAAGCAAATAGTTAATGACTCATATTAATTTTTATGAGATAAATATCAGCAAAGATTTATTTTGAATGGGCCAGTTTTTACTTTAAATTTTAAACTAAACACGAACCCTGTTAGATAATATATAATTATGTTAGCATCTAATATTGATAAAAATTCTTCTAAAACTAAATCTGCTGAAATTTATTTTGACTCAGCAGCGGTAGCAAAATATAAAAACTTATCAGGTAAGGTTAAAGAAAAATATTTAATTACAAAGGAAAATAAAACCTACAATTGTGTTATTTATAAACATTCTTACCCTGGATTAAATGATGAATATAAAAATATAGTACCAGAGAATGAACTTGAAACAAAACTCTCTATAGTTCATTATAAAAGAAAACCATTTTCAGGAGTATCATTTAGAACCTATAATAACAACCAAATTAAAGCTATTTTGATTTATAAAGATGGAAAATTAGATGGTGAAACTAAAGAATGGCACAAAAACGGACAGCTTAAAGTAGAAAAAATTTTTAAACATTCTCAACAAGTTGGAGAATACAAATCTTTTCACGAAAATGGCAGAATTGCAGAAGAGGGAATATATAAATTATTTACTAAACAAGATTATTTTCTTAAGAAAGATAATACTAATGAAGTTGACCATATTGTTGATAAACAAAAATTAGTTGAATTTAATAGAGTAAGTAGATTGATTGCAAGAGGTGATGTTGCTAGCCTCCATATGTTTCTTCATATTGTTCCAAAAGAAGCCTTTGGATATAAACATGGAATAGTAAAAAAATATAATAAGGATGGAAAACTTATTGAAGAAATGCTTTTTAATAAAGGTGAAAAAGTTAATAATGATGAAATTAAGTGGGAAGAAGTTTTAAATGTAGATGGAAAAATTTATCAAAGATATCAATACCTGTATGAGAAAAATTTCAAACATGGATTATGTCAAAGTTTTATTGATGGCAATGAAAATAAAATGAATAATGAAACAAGATACCTTCTTGGTAAGAAAGAAGGTGTTTCGAAGCATTATTTTGGTCCTAAAGGTTTGTTTTATGATGATTTGAAGTTTCCGAGGCCAATAATAATACCAAATATGGATAGTACATTGACTTATGAGGAGAATAAACGATGTGAAAAAGAAGTTTATGGAAAATTGCATATGGAATTAACTTATAAAAATGACGAACTCAATGGATTAGCTAGATCTTGGAATAAAAAAGGCCAACTAGAAAGAGAGGTTAGATATATAAATGGGAAAAGAGAAGGAATCTTAAAAAAATGGAAGAATAATAAATTAATTAGAGAAGAAAAATATGAAGAAGGTATACGAATCGGTTCTTATACGCTCTGGTATGAAAATGGACAATTAAGGCAAGAAGGAACATATAAATTATTTAATGTAGATGATAAAGGTTTTCCTTGCGATGAATATACTAGTAATAAAAAATCGTTTGAACATGGAATCACAAAATATTATAATGATAAGGGTAATCTTGATTTTGAAGTAAATTACAATAAAGGAGATGATGGTATTAAATATCCAACTTGGAAAAAATACTATAGAGGAAAAGTTGAAGAGAAATTCAATAGTGATTTAACAAAAATTCTTGAAAAGAATAAAATAAAAATTTTTAAAATGAAAGCAAAAAAAGATTGGGAAGAAATTTTATTACATGAAAAAAAAGACGTTTTTTTTCATAAAATGAATATTTATCAGCTTTTTAATCAATTTCTCGAAAATGGTGCTAAAAAATTTTGTGGAATAAACTATTTTAAAAAAAATCAAATTATTGATGATTGGAAAAAAAATGATGGATGGAGTGAACTAGAAATGGACGCATATTCTAATATTCATCAATTTTGGATAAAACTAACAACAAAGAATTAAGTCATTTGTTTGATAAAATAAGAACTGAACAAATAACCCACTAACCCCACTCCCCCTTTTTGAAATTTTCTCTAAAATAGGCTACCCTATTTGGATTTTGGGGTTTGTTTATTGGAATTGGTACGGGGTTGAAACAATCCCCTATGGTAAGAAAAATATAAAAAATATTAAATCGTCCCTTTGGTCGTCCTTACTATAAAATCAATGAATTTTAACTAAAAAGAGCGATTTAGCGAGTCCCGTCCATCCCGCTTCTTTAACTATTTTTTGAATAAGTTTTGTATTCTTCTGTGTAGAAAATAAAAAACTATTCCCCCAATAATTGTCCATACTACATCATTCCAATCAAAAACTCCTCTGCCTGGAGTGTAAATTGTAATAAACTCATTTCCAATTAGACCAATCATAGAAATGATTATTGACAACTTTAATCTATTTCTGTAAATAGATGTATTAGGTTTAAAAATCTCTGGAATAGTTACATAAAACAAACTAGGTAGACCAATTCCTGGAAGGAAATTGGGAATTACTCCAAGAAAATAAATTATAAGGGAATTTTCTGCTTCATAATTTGGTCTGATGTAATCTTGAACCAATCCGAATGTTAAAAATGTAACTCCAAAAACTAAATAATAAAAATATTTTCTGTTCATCAACATACATAAATATAACAAAATATTTGGTCGTCCTATTGGTCGTCCTAACAATAAAATCATTGAATTTGATCTAAAAAGAGTGATTTAGCGAGTCCCGTCCATCCCGCTTTATTTTTTTACAAAATTAAAAATCCAGTCACCATCATAAGTTCCAGGAGTACATATGTAAAGACAATCAGTGACTCTAAATATTAACCTTAAAGATGAGTCAGTTACTAAAATATCCATAACTACCATATCACTTCTTACAATTCTATTTATGTCCTTAATCAAAGTATTAGTATCATTAGGATCAGTAATATCTAGAAAAGACCAAGAACCTTCAAATGGCCATACTTCTGTACCAGTTACTTCATTATGAGTTGTTGAAAATTCACCACCATCTTTCGATCCTTTAGAAAAGTTAAGTGTCATTTTTGAGAAATAATTTACATTTTGACCATTAAAATTTATAGAGTTTGAATCTTCAATCTTCCAAGTACCATTTAATTTATTTACTCGTTCACTAACTGGATCAATTACTTGTTCATCATCTTCACAAGAAACTAATAAAAAAGATATTATAAATAGAAGGTATAGATTTTTCATATTATCAAATATAATAAAAATACTCAGTCGTACATTTGATCGTCCTTGACTAAAAACATTAGATTTAAAAGAGTATTGAGGTTATATTAGGGTCCCGTCCATCCCGCTTTTTATCTTTCTATTACTACCTTAACCTTATTTATTTCTTTATCCGTTACTATCTCTAGAATATAAACTCCTTCATTAAGATTAGATACATTCACCTCTAAGCCTTCTTGTATTCTATCTACTGATGTTGGTCTAATAAGCTTACCAACTAAGTCTAGAAAGTGAAGGTCTTTATATTCTGATCCACTTTTTAGAACAATCCTCAGATTATCATTTGCTGGGTTAGGATAAATATTCTCAATAAAGGTTAGATTTTCAACAAAAAGTGGCACTGGACACCCACTAGAATCTACATCCACTCCCTGCGGAGTATTTGGACAATTATCTTTATCGTCAGTCACGCCATCATCGTCAGTATCTTTCTGTGAGTCAGAGCAGCCATTAGCATCAACTACCTCTCCAGATGGTGTATTAGGACAGGTATCAATATCATCTGTAACTCCATCCCCATCAGTATCAGTGACAACACCTGACGACTGTATAAACAAGTCATCAATTGCCCATCCCCAAGCATTAGCATATTCATCAGACTCTAATAAGAACCTTACCATTACAGTATCGCCCTCAACAAATGATGGAGAAAAATTAATTTCTCTGTTTTTATATAAATTATGAGCACCATTTAATCCTGAATTGTATGTAGATAGCCACTCAGTATGTTCCCTAGCATCGTATTTAGTAATCAAATCAGTCCATTCTGAATCTCCTTTTTTTCTACCTTGAACAATTACATAATCCCAAAAACCACCTTCATCACCTGGCTCAACTATAGCAATTTCATTAAACTTAATAGATGGAGAAAAAGAATTAACTATAATAGGAACTCTTAATTCAGCAACATAGATAGTGTTTTCAATATATGGAGTAGGATTATTTATAAGATGATTACTTTGAAAATCAGGTTTTGTCGTAACTTCAAATCCATCTAACATAAAATCAAAATCAGGTAGAGATGAAAAATCAGTAATATAAGATGCTTGGGCGGGTATTTCAGGTATTAGAGAAATGGATTTTATATTTGAATGAAAAGGATAACCATCAATGTATCCTATACCTTGAATATCATATTCTCCATCAGTTAAATTAAATTCCAATACCTTTTCACCTATTGACCCTACATTTGTAAAACTAGTGTAACGAACGCCATCTACATGAATCACCAAAGAGTCATATGGAGACCTTATGTTAAACTTTGCATTTACATTTTCCGAAAGCTCTAATAACTCTGGAGCAAGACCAATCACTGGTTTGGGAGTGAAACCAACCAGGCTTGGAATTGTAGCAGTCCAAATTCCTCTTCCATGAGTTGATATCACAACTTGACCCTCATCTTTAACTTTTAAGTCCCAAATGCTCACGTGAGGTAAATTGCTTTGAACCAAATTCCATGTGAGGCCACGATCTGTAGATTCTACTAAACCTATATCTGTACCAGCCCAAATAACATCAGTATCATAGGGCATAACTGCAAGACAAAAAGTAGGAACATTTGGAAAACCCCGTGTTGAACTTCCCGAAACAAAACCTGTAATATCTGACCAGGTTTGACCTAAATCTTTAGTCTCTATAATTTTTGCTTTATCATAATTAGTAAAAAGAATATAAACCGTAGAGTCTTCCGTGGGATGAGAATATATACCCTTTATATCTCCTGACCTAGAACTCAAATAAGATGGAACTGTATTAAATGAAGCTCCATAATCAGTAGATAAATACAAATCACCCCAACCACCTGACCAAACGTATCTTGGATTTGCTAGAGATGGCTCTATATCAGTCCACAAACCAAAACCCCAAGAACCACCAGAAGGAGTAACTAAATTAAAAGAATTAGCAAAGTCAGATGATCTAAAAATTCCATCAGATGTGACAGTATAAACCATTTCTGGATCTTGATAAGATGTAGCTACATGAGTAAAAAATTGAAAACACCCATAGTTATCACCACAATCACTTATTAATTTATCCTTAAAATATGTCCATGTGCTACCACCATTGGTAGTTTTATATAATGTGTTGTTTTGAGACCCTCCAATCATTTTATCAGGATCAGTCCAGTGGGCTATTACTTCAAAACCATCACCTCCTATTTCAAAAGAATAATCAGATGAGCTAGATGGAACTTCTGACCTATCAGACATCCATGTTCCATTATCTTGAGCTCCTCCAATATATTGACTATGACCTTTAACCTTATCAGCACCATAAAATTGCGTTGTGTTGTAACCTAAATCAGATGTTGTAAAATCACCATTAGTTGTTCCTGGATCACTATTAGATACTGAAACATCAATACCTCCATCATTTCCAACTAATAATCTAAAATTCCCTCCCCCATCATCAATAACATCAATAAATTGTTGATCTGGGTGAACACCTCCAGTCCAGAAAAAGCCATTTATTGATCCTCCGTAAGCATCACTAATCCTTGTATCCGTTTTTGTATTAGTACTAAAATCTATTGTAAATTTCCATAAGTCAATTCCGCCAACATAAATTATATTATCATCATATGGATTGACAGTTATAATGTTATCATACCATCCTTGTGCATCAAGCCACATTGTATCATCTAGTATTGTACGCCAATTTGTTCCACCATCAGTAGTTGCAATAATCTTTCCACTTTTATATCCTCCAGTAACAACTGCAGCATACATCTTATTTGGGTCTGTTCTTGAAGCTGCAATTTCAATTCTACCACCTGTAGTTACAGGAAAATCAGCAGTAGATGACCATGTTAAACCTGCATCGATTGATTTTACAATTCCTTCATTTTTTACAGCAGCATACTGGATATTAAAATCACTTTTAGCAGCAATTACATGCATGACTGTCCAAGCACCATCATACACTTGACTCCAGGTAGTTCCACCATCAGATGTCCTATAAATTTTATCTGAAGCGCTAACTACTAGTACATTAGCATCGTTTGGATCAGCTATAGCCCTACTTACAGCTCTAAAATCATGATTTAATTCACCTCCACTTAAAGGTGTTATGTTTGTCCATGTTGATCCTCCATCAGAAGATTTAAAAACACCACTTCCATCAATTGCATCAACATTTCCTACCCAGCTTTCTCCTGTTCCTGCATAAAGAATCTGAGGATTGTTTGCAGATTGAGCAAGTGTGGTAACAGCAATATTTTCCATATTAGGAGATAAATTAGTCCACGTAGAACCTTGATCTGAAGTCTTCCATACACCACCACCAACATTTCCAGCTATCCAAGTATTTCCGGTAGGATCAGCAACATCAATAAGAATTGTTCTTGTCCTACCAGCAACATTTCTTGGTCCTCGTTCGGTGAATGTAGCTGTAGCAGCAGCTGAAGTTCCAAAGGTAGGATTATCAGAATTTCGACTCATACTAGTTCTAATTCTATTTTTCATTATTTCTAGTTCCCTTTCTCTGTATCCATATGTATAACCTTCCCTTGCTTCTGCAAATAATTTCATAAATTCTTGTGGATCATCAAATTTTTCTTCGGACTTAGTATCGTATTTACTAACCCTAGGGTTGTTCAATTGAGAATCATGTTTATTTTGAGAACAAGAAAACAAAAATAAAAACACTAAAAAAAATAAGTTCCTGATCATAATTTTATCTATTTAAGATTCAATATAATTAATTTTTATAAAACCTATATATATCCTTGATTATACATACTTACTGGAATCGTATAAAATGCGAATCCCGTCCATCCCAGTTCTTTTTTCTTTACATTCTTATTTTTTATATTGAAGAATGAAAAGAATTATATCAATTCTCATTGTAATTTTTATTACTCTTTTAACTTTTTACATAGGAGAAAGAAAAACATCTATAAAGGCTAGTATTACTATTAACACAGATGTAGAAGCAAAACCATACAATCCCATGATTTTTGGAGGTTTTCTAGAACATTTTGGCAAACAAATTTATGGTGGAGTATTCGATCCTGGTTCTCCTCTTTCAGATGATAAAGGGTTTAGGACAGATGTTATTGAAGCATTAAATGAGCTTAAAGTACCTGTTATTCGTTGGCCAGGAGGATGTTTTGTTGATGGATATCACTGGATAAATGGAGTTGGAGATAACCGTAAGCCTACCGATGATGTTAGATGGGGAGTAATTGAGCCAAATACATTTGGGACACACGAATTTGTTGAGCTTTGCAAACTTCTAGATGCAGAGCCGTATATCTGTCATAATGGTCTGGCAGAAGTTAAAGAAATGATTGATTGGGTTGAATACTCAAATGCTACAGAAGGAAAGTTTGCTGAAATGCGAAAAGAAAATGGATACCCTAATCCTTTGGATGTGAAGATTTGGAGTGTTGGAAATGAACGATCAGGTATTGAATATATAAATAAAGTACGAGATGCAGGATTAGGAATGAAGAAGATGGATTCAAGTCTTCTTGTAACCTGCTCTGGTATTCATGGAAATTCTCGTATTGATCCGTACTTATTTGAGGCAGGTGGAGAATATTTAGATTATATATCTGCTCATCAATACTGGATCGAAAATTGGCAAACACATTCCACACCAGACTACCTATCTTGTATGATGCTCTCTGAGAAACCGGAATTGTATATAAAAAGCGTTATTAATCAGATAAAAACAGCTGAGAAAGAAGGACACATAAATAAAGGACAGATAAAGATAGCTTTTGATGAGTGGAACCTTCGTTCATGGCATCATCCAGGGTTTCAACGTTTTGAAAAAGTTGATTATAATGACCCAGAAATAATTAAATTGATTAAGGCAAGAGATATAAGTCTTAAACCCTCTATTTATAATCTCTCTGATGCACTATTTTCCGCATCTTTTCTTAACTCATGTTTACGTAATTCTGAATATGTTACCATGGCAAATATAGCACCACTTGTAAATCAAACTGGACCGTTATATGTACATCCAGAAGGTATTGTAAAAAGAACACATTTCCATACGATTGAGATGTATGTGAATGAACTTGAAGAATATGTTAGTAATGCTGAAATAAAAGGAAGCAAACTTACAAATGGTAAAGATTCTGTATCTGTAATTGATGTTATTGCAACCGTTGACAAAAGTGGAAAAAATTGGGCAATTTCATTGATTAATCGTCATCCTAACAATAAGCTGGAGTGTAAAGTTAAAATTGGAGATAAGCTCCTAGATGGCACATATAATGCACGAATCCTAACTGGTGAATCAACAGATAGTTACAACGACATTAATCATCCTAATAGAGTTTATCCTAAAGAAATAGAAATAAAATTTAAAAATGGAATTACCCAACTTCAACCTCACTCATTGACAATTGTACATATAGAAAGTGATTAACTAACTTCTAGATCAAAAATTTATTTTTCAATTAAAACCTTTACTTTATTGACATCTTTTTGTGAAACTATTTCAAGAATATAAAGACGTTCATTATGGTTAGATACATCAATATCTAACATAATTTTTAGTTTTATTAATTTTATAAGGTTTTATCTTTATTACTCTTAAATAGAAAAAAATATTTCAATACTCAATCTAGTTATAGATAAAACAAATGAAAAATTTAATGTCAAGGTTTAAAAAAACACATTTACAATATTTTTTTTAAATAATAAAAAAAATATATAGATTGAATTTTAAGTAATTTAATTTTAAAAACATGAATAAGTATATATTAACCTTAATTCTATTTATAACTTTTACAAGCTGTACTGTTACAAGACAATATTATAATTTTGAACATTATGGAACAGAGTCAATAAAAACTAACTCTGATTTTAAATATGTTGCAAGAAATGTGATGGGAAAAGCTAAAACTACAATTAAGTTAAGCGCATGGAAAAAAATGAGACAAGATGTAGTAACTGACGGATTATTAGCTGATGCTAAATCACAGCTACCTAGTCTTGATAACAATCAAGCTTATGCTAACTTATCTGTCGATTTATTAAGAACAGAAACTGGTAAAGGTGGTCCTCAAGGAATTTCAGTTTTAAAAGAAATTGTTCTTGAGTGTGTAGTAAGTGCTGACGTAATTGAATATATAAATTAAGTCATTAAAATAGGTGCTACAATAAATTTGTGGCACCTTTAAATTTTATAACATGATAAAACATATTTTTTTTTCTATAATTTATTTTATTTCTTTTTCTGCAATATCTCAAATAAAAGTTGTTGAACGTACACACACAAATGTCTCTTTAATAGGAAAGATAAGTCATACTGCCGCTTTTCAAACTGGTGGTCTTTCAAGAAAATTACCTACTGCTGATGCCTTAAAAGTAATTGTAGATGAAGATATAGATGCATATAAACATGAAAACTATACGAACAATTTAAGAAAAGAGGCAAACAACACCTATAAATCAGTAGGTGTTAGAGGAATGGCTTGGGCTGGTGGTGAAGAGTTTTCAGCAAGCTTATTACATTTCAAGGATAGGGGTAAATACTTACTAAGCTTTCAAAATAGCTCATATAATTATCAAATGGAGAGTTTTTGGCTATCTGAACAAACCAAAACCGAATTACATGAATTAATTAAGGGAGAATTAGAAAAAAAGATCAAATTTAAAAATATAGAAGTTATTTTAGATAATAACATTGTCTTAGTCCTTTCAATAAATAAGAAAAAAGTAAGTCTTAATTTTTGGGATGGGTATAATTGGGTAAAAAGTTATTGGTACAGACTTTTCAAAATAAACAATTTATTCGGAGGTGCATAAATTATGACTTTTTTTAAACTAGTTGAGTCTTTTAAAAAAAATAAATATCTGATTATACTCCTCTTGTTAATATATTCAGAAAATCTAGCTCAAAGATCTATTCCTAATACATCAAATACTGGATATTTAAGTATAGTTTCTGTTAATTCATCTAATTCAGAATTTATGATTAAAATTAGAAATTTAAAACAAAAAAACTCATTATCATTTCCGGATGAAACAAAAATTATTTTTGAATTTGATGGCAAAAATTATTACAGTAAAATCATAAAAGTTCAATTAAAAAATGGAGAATCTGTGCCATTAAATGAAATATTAGAAAAAAAACTACAAAAATTTGGCAAAGAATTTCATTTGTATTTTAGTCCATTACCTCATGAAGTAAATGAATTTAAACTAGATTATAAATCATCAAATTGTAGCTCACTTGGATATAGATGTGAATTAATAAGTTTTAATAATATTCAAA
>CACPJB010000017.1 GCA_902634135.1 uncultured Marinoscillum sp.
CAGACCTACTATAATACAGAAAAATATTATGGAAAAGAATTTTCTGTTTTGGATATAAAAGATTATAAATCCAATAAAAAAAAGTTTATTGCTGATACAGAAAATCTAATTAAGATAGAAGGTGAGATTTTATCATCTTGCCCTATGAAAGGTTGCTGGATGAAAATTAAATCCGAGGAAGATACAATTCTTGTAAGATTTAAAGATTATGGATTTTTTGTTCCTAAAGACGGCATAGCTGGAGATAAAACCATCATAAATGGTAAACTTTCTATAGATACTTTAAGTGTTGCGCTTCTAAGACATTATGCTGAAGATGCTGGTAAATCATTGGAGGAAATTAATAAAATCACAGAACCTGAAGTTTCAATGACGTTTCTTGCTGATGGTGTATTAATAAGAAAAGAATAATAAAAATATTAATTTGAAAATGTTAAAAATACCTCCCCCACTTATAGTTTTAATTTTAGTTATTTCAATCTATTTTTCATCAAAAAAAATTGATTTAATCAACATACCATTCCAACTAGAAATATCAATTTTTATACTTTCTGTTGGAATACTTATTTTTATAAATCCAGTGCTGCAATTCATAAAATCAAAAACTACTGTTAATCCAATCCAGTTCGAGGAAGTCAATAAACTAGTAACTTCAGGGATTTTTAAATATTCAAGAAACCCTATGTACCTAGGTATGTTGATGATTATTTTATCTACATCAATATTTTATTTGAATATTTACTCTATACTAACCCCATTCTTATTTATACTATGGATAAACAAATTTCAAATAAAAAGAGAAGAGGATTTTCTTACTGAAAAATTTGGCAAAGAATATTTATCATATAAGAAGAAAACTAGAAGGTGGATTTAGTGATTAGTTGCATTTATCAGCAATTTATTTTTTCTCTAAAATCCATATCTCTAAGTTATTTGGAAGCTAATTCCTTTTCAATGGAGTTTCTTAACTCAATCAGTTCTTCTAAGTATCCACTCAAAAAATAATTTTTAATTCCCATTTTTCTGTATTTGGTATATATAAGTGATTTAAGGATCTCATCATTATTGAGTGCTTTACTTAAGACATTATAGTAGGTTTTTTTTTCTGTATCATAGTTTTCTAATAAAATAACTTGTGGGTAATTCTCAGCTAAATAAAAACTTACTTTCTGCTGGATTAATTTTTCATCATCTACTATTGCCTTCAAGTATATATATAATGTATTATGTAACTCACTTAACTGCTGTTTTACTGAGTCTGATTCAATAAATTTTATTGTTCCTTCATTTATTATTGAATTATATCGATTCATAGGTGGCTGAAATTCCCTGTAGTCATTAAATGCAAATGCTATCCCGGGTGAAGACTGAACAAGATTGTCTATGCTGTCAAATGCATAGTCAGAATTATCTAATAAATATTTAAGAACATTTCTATCTTTAACATAACTGATTTTTCTTTCCTCACAATAAGTATCAATATCATTTAATTCAGTTTGTAAATTTTTAAGAGCTTTAATCTCTTCTTCTTTATTTTGTAAACTTTCTCGATATTCCTCCCCCCAGAAAGAAACCGTTACCCCAGTAACTATAACCAAAAATTCAACAATATATCTGAAAGCATTTTTTTCTTTAGACATCAAAATATTTTATTATTATAATATCTCTAATCTACAACTATCCATGAGAAATGCAAAATGGAGTTAGTTTTAAAAAATCTATCCGGGACAGGTCCCCCAAACAGGTAAGTACGCTTCTGGAATTTCGAATGTAAATGAGCTATGAAATCCATGAGGTCTAGAAGTTATTTTACTCACACACCAATTTGATATGTCTCGATTAAAAGCTCTAGTGAAACCAAACATTCCTTGCATATTAGTCACATTACTTACATCCCAACTACTTATATCTCCATTGAATAATGAATAATAAAACATTCCTTGCATACTGGTAACATTACTCACATCCCATTGCTCTATTTCTGACTCAAAATTACTGTTGCTAAACATGTATGACATATCTCTTACATTACTAACATTCCAGCTATTTAAGTTTTGTTCAAAATTTGTAGTGGCCGAAAACATATGAGTCATATCAGTAACATTACCTACATCCCAGCCACTGATATCTTGATTAAATGTGACATGGTCACCACCACCATATGCATCTTTAGATCCAAACATTCCTTGCATATTAGTCACATTACTTACATCCCAAGATCCAAGTTGTTGATCAAAATATCCAGCGCTGTGAAACATGTATGACATATCTCTTACATTACTAACATTCCAGCTATTAATCGGTTGATTAAAATGGCAGTTATTAAACATATAACTCATGTCGACAACATTACTTACATCCCAACTACTAATATCTTGATTGAAAAGGTTTCTTACGTAAGGGCCTATAGAACTGGAATCAGTCCCAAACATTTTTTGCATATTAGTCACATTACTTACATCCCAAGAGGAGATATTCGGATTAAACTGTAATTCATGAGGCCTAAAAGGTCCAACATCTTTAATTGGAACATTACTGAATAGATTAGACATATCTGTAATTAAAGTCGTAACCACTTTACTAACATCCTCTTCTCTACTAAACATTAGTCTTAATGTATCAATATTAACAGCAGTATAAAAAATACCATTAAGTTCACCAGTTGTCCCCGCTGTAACCCAGTCTTTTGCTTTTACTGTTACCCCATTTTCAGCAAAATAAAAAGGGGTAGAAAAATCCTCTTCTTCCTCACAAGAAAATAAAAACAGCATTGAAATTAAAAACAAGATGTTTTTCATACGTCAAATATATGAAACTTTAATTACAACTAATCGGAAAATTTGGCTGTGGAAGAGTCCATTGACAAGCGAAAGAACAAGAAAACTGATTGCAATTAGTCACTTTACTTACATCCCAACTGCTTAGGTCTTGATTTGATTAATCAATCTTTTAACTCCTTTAAGGTTGGGTGATTTATTATATTTGTTTTATGAATAGATTATTTTTTCTCCTGTTATTTTTTATTCCACTTGTGTTTTCTTGCAATTCAAAAAAAGACAAAAAGATTTTAAAAAAAACGGAATTTAAAAACGGACGTTGGATAAACACAACTGATTCTACTGCGGGAATTGAAATAAAAAATGGAAAATGGATTTCGTTCTACAAAAAAGGGGAGACTGAATCTATTGTTTCTATTTACGATTTCAAAATACTAAGAGGATATATAAAGGAAATAGGTGTTGAACTTGAATATCTGGAGATAACAACTGATCGAAGTGATACTTTAAAATATGCTATACTTGAATACAGCAATGAATTATTAAGCTTGAGTTATATTGGTAGAGGAAATACTCTCAATTATACCCCTGAAAAAGAGAAAGAAGAAGAAAAAGAAGCTATAGATAAAGACTTTCAGGAGCAGGAATCTTTTCTTAAAGTACATAATAATATTATTTGGACAGATGGAGATGAAGCATTATTATTTAGAGACCTTGAATCTATAAACCAAACAAAGTCGACCAAATGGGTTGAAATAAGTAAAACTATTAAGGGCTTTGTTTTTGATGGTTTTTTAAAAAAGAGCAACGGTAATATTAAGCTATTGATTGATCAAGGATATATTATAATAAAAGATAGTATTGAAACCATCAAAAACATTTATGATATTAATACTGTTAATGGTCTTAACCTAAGAGAAATTCCATCAATGGCTGGGAAAATAGTTGATACACTAGATTATGGAATATCTGTAAAAATTTTAAATAAAACAGGAGAATTTTTTGAGATTGATGGTAAAAAAGGAGAATGGGTAGAAATAGAAACATATAATCCATCAGGACTATTTATTAAAGGGGATACTGATACAGAAAATATATATAGTAAATCCTTAGAGTGTCATATGTGTGGATATCAAGTAATCATAGAAAATTCTAAAAATCTTTTGAAGGTAGAAAAAGGTTTTCAAGGGGATTATGGAGATGCTACAGTAGATAATTATTCATTTTCAATTTCTGGAAATGAATTAATTTATACCGAAAGTATTGATGGGATGGATAGTGTATTATCAACTAAGTGGGTCCCCATTAATTCAGATTCTATATTAATAGAAGAAATTAAAAAATCAAATGCTAAAAAGAAAGATTTATTCTTAAAGAAAAAAACAGAAAACGCTGAAAGGCAAAGAGCATCTGAAGCATTAGATTATGAATATAAGGAAAGAGAGGAGTATATTAATTATTTACTTTATGATGCTCCGCCAATTGAAAATCCTAAAGATGCTAGTGATTTTTATCAATTAGGAATGATCAATATAATGTCTGATCCACTTAAAGCTATTGAATACTTTAATAAAGCAATAGAATTAAACCCTGATCATCGTGATGCTTTTTATGAAAGAGGGTTGATAAAAAAATCTTTAAATATAGAAAGTGCCTGTGATGATATAACCAAAGCTGCTAGTTTTGAAGATTTCTACATGCCATATAGTGCTAAAAACTTTATAAAAAATCATTGTGAAACCGAAAAAATAAATTGATTTTATACTTATAAAAATATTCATACTATGAGACATCTTTTTTTAATATTTTTTTCTCTTGGGTTCTTTAGCTGCAATAACGTTGATGATGATGTTGATATATGTATTGATGAATCAAAAATTGATTTAGATGGAGTTTGTATTACAGTTTATGAACCAGTTTGTGGATGTGATGATATTACTTATTCAAATTCTTGTAATGCTCAAAATGCAGGTGTAATTTCTTGGGAAGATGGTGAATGTTAATCAACCTATTAACGCAGTAAAAGTAAAATTCTATTTCGTTTTGTGGTTTTTATAAAAATGTATTCCAAAGCATATTAACGCTATAGCAATTAATATAATTTTATAAGTGCTAGAGATTATAGCTAAATTATTTAAATTAAAAAAAAGCCCCTTTTGGAGCTTTTTTATATTGAAATAATATTAGTCTAGTACTCTATTACTTGTCCTTGAACACCAACAGACCAGTGTATTTGAGCAATTTTCCATTTCCCTCCATTTTTCTTAACTACCCCACTAGATCTAACGTTAGTAATCTCAACAGCTTGGCCACCTGAATCAAATGTAAAATCAACAACTTGAGTATAGGATGCCATCTTTCCATCATCCCCCATAACTATATTTAAATTTCTCGTTTGGAATACAGGATCTTTTATAACAGCAATCTGCCCTATTAAAGATGGCTCTATTTCAGACCAACCACTTAAATACTCATCCTCGTCCGTACCTATTAATACTGCGTCCATAGCAAAAGTTTCCTTTGCTTTATCTAGACTCCCTGAACTAAAAAAATCAAATTGAGTATCAATAAATGCAGCAACCTCATCTTTAGCTTGACTCATATCAACAGTATTATTTTCAGCATTATTACAACTAAAAATAATTGGAATTAATATTAGTAAATAAATAAATTTTTTCATTTTGAATTATTTTAAATTAATAAGTTTAAATCTAGCATATTTAAAATTAAATAGCTTTTCATGGTAAAAAATCTTAAATTAATATTTAGATTAAATTAATACTTATGAAAAACTTATTTGCTATACCTTTTTTACTTTTTTTATTTTCCTGTTCAACCACAGAAAAAACAGCCAACCCTAATATTGAAATCTATGACGAATCTGTTCTAGATATAATAGACACATTTGCTGAAATTGAACAATTAGCTGACTCTATTTCACTCCCAGAAGGACCTGTTTGGGATGAGTCATCAAGGTCCTTACTTTTTGTTGATGTCATGAACAACAAAATTTATAAGTGGAATGAAGATGATGGTACAAGTGAATATATATCTCCAAGTGGCAATACAGGTTATGCTCCAAATGTAAATTTGGGTTTGCTAGGTGCAAATGGATTATTGATTGATGGAAATGGTGATATAATTGTATGTCAACATGGTGATAGAAGACTTGCAAAAATTCAAAATAATGCAACAAATTCACCAAATTTTTTAACACTCGTAGATAACTTTGAAGGAGGTAGATTTAATAGCCCAAACGATCTTACCTACTCAAGTGATGGAAACATTTATTTTACTGATCCAGCATTTGGCTTTTTTAATCTGGAAACTTTTCAGTTTGTAGAATCAGAATTAAAAGATTTAGAATTTAATGGCGTATATAAATACAATATTAACACTGAAGAGTTATCATTAATCACTGATCAAATTGACTTACCTAATGGAATTGCATTATCACCTGATGAGAAAACCCTTTATGTAAATAAGATGGCAGTCATAGATGGTAGCAGAAAAATATTGAAGATAAATCTTGAAAATATGGAGATAGGTACTTTATTTGATGGCACTCAGTTGCCTCAAGAAGATGAGGGTAATTTTGATGGAATGAAAGTTCACTCATCAGGAAATATATTTACATCAGGCCCAGGAGGTCTTTTGATTATTTCTCCATCTGGTGAGCTGTTAGGTAAAATTGATTTTGGTCATATCACTAATTGTGCATTTGATGATAAGGAAGAGTATCTCTACGCTACAGGTTTTGTTAATAACCCTAAGGTTTACAGAATAAAATTAAATCAAATTTAAAGATGAAGTCATTAAAAGGTATAGTACTAGTTATAACTATCCTTTTTTAATTTTTGTAGTATAAATTCTTTTTCAAAAGCTCTTTTTTTCGAAGCTGTTTTAAAAGGAACCGAAATACCATATCCTATAGCTCCTACACTAAAAAAACTTGCTCCAACAAGAATAGCTATTCCCTGACCCATACCTGAGTTTTGTGCAGGTGTAGTTGCAAGAAATAGAAGCCCAATCCCTCCATAGATATATCCTCCAATTCTAAAAATAGATCCAATAATGTTATTTATCTTTCTTCTTTTATCAACAAAAAGTAGATGCCGAAGTTCAAGATTATTATATTGATTACTATTTATATCTATCCCAAAAGATATAAGGTTAACACTATCCTTATATGATAATTGATGATTTTTAGAATATGAATATTCTTGTCCGTTTAAATTATAATTAACACAAAAAATCATTAAAATTATTAAAGACCTTTTCATATAATTATTTAAATAAAGATTCTATTAATTTTTTATCTGGCTCAGTTAATATCTTTTCAATATAATCAACATACAACTCATGTCCAATAGGCAATTGTTCTTCGATTTCTTGTGGTGTTCCTAAAGTAAATTCACCATTTCCGGTCATTCCATCTTGCTTATTTCCAGAAATTACAAAATAATTCCATTCTGCTAGAATAAGCCAGTATGCGTATTCTTGAGTTATAATTTTATTATATCCTTCCTTATCTCCTTTAATTTCATCATAATCTGATACATCATATACACCTTTATCTATTGCTTCTTGAGTAGCCTGTCGTAGTCTTGAAGATGAGTTCATATAACCCCAATCATTAGGATAAGAAAGATTTAATATGACATTTGTAACTGTATGTAAAAGATGTTCGATTACTTCATTAATTTGTCTTGGGCCTCCTTTATTTTCTTGCCAAATAAAATCTGTACAATTATGTTTATATGGTCTTGGCACTTTACTATTATGTGCATATTTTTCATTCTTACTAAATGACTCTTCTAGACCAACACGCTGATATACATGTTCATCTTTTGAGGTTTGAAGGTATTTTGATCGCATAGATTGATCAATATTTTGATCTTCTCCAAGCATAGCATCATATGATTGCGCTACCTTATTTAAAAAATCACTGCTTACATCTTCTTTACCAAAAATTCTAAGGTTATTAGAATCTATATATTGAGTGAAATCTATATTTGATAGTTCCGAGCTATCTCTACATGAAAAACTAATAAAGCATAAAAAAAATATTATTTTTTTAAAGAACCCCTTCATTTTGAGCATCAATAGTTACATCTCCTGAATTTTGCTGAAGTTGATTTAACATAGACATCATATCAAAAAAATCTTGTTCTCTAGCAATTTTTCCGTTTTTGATACTTACAAGTGTAGTCCCTGATAAATCTAATTTATTTCCTGAAGCAGGAATACCAAAAAAGTCACCAGTGTGTGTTCCCTTGAAATTCCAATACTTAACAATTTTATCTCCTTGACCAAATGCATCTACAATTGTAAATTCAACATCAGAAAAACCGAGAAAATAATTTAAATAAAAATTTTTTACAGCCTCAACACCTTCAAGATTACCTTCTGCAGTTACAATAACAACATCATCTGTAAAATATTTTTCATTTACTATTGCCGTATCCCCATCAAAAAAACGGCCCCATACATATTTATACATTTCAAGATCTTTTTCCAATTGAGCCTGAGAATCTAATACTTGCTTTTCTTCTTTATTTGGCCCATAACAATTAAATAAAGAAAAAATGATTGGAGTAAGTAGTATAAGCTTTAAAGACTTCATCATAATAATTAATTTTGTTATAAAAATGATATATACTAATCTATCAAAAAATAAAATATATCTAGTTATTTTTTTTTATTATCTAAATTTCATCTCTTATTTATTAAAACATTATTATAATTAATAATTAAAATTTTAAAATTAAATGATGAAAAATGATTTCAATGAATATTTAAAGTTTCATAAAGAAAATGGTGGAACAGGTAAGCTTTTTAAATTTAAGTTCCTTGAATATAAATATGGATTTCTAAAACTTGAAGGAGAATTTAATTCTGAAACATTAAATCCTAGCGGGACAGTTCAAGGTGGTCAGATGAACTCTATGCTTGATGATGTAACAAGCTTATTATTTATATATGAGGCTAAAGGGAAAGAATACCCTAACTCTACAAATCTTCACACTATTCATCACAGACCATTATTTGAAGGCAAAGCAATTGCAAAAGCAGAAATAATGAAAAAAGGGAAAAATATAGTTACAATTAAAGGAGAGCTATATAATACTGAGGGAAAGTTATCATCAACTTTAATTCATTCAGCAATGATAATGAAAAGCGATTTTAATATGTAAGATTATATTGAATCAAACACTCAGATCACAACTTATCAAGTTCTTTAATAATTTTTGGAAGCAACATCTGTTTTTGATTATTATCAATAATTACATCTGCATATTTAATTGCCTCCTTTTCACTAATCTGATTATATATTATAGACTCTACTTCTTGTTTAGACCTGTTTTTATCTCTATTTAAAACTCTAGAAATTCGTAATTTTTTTTTTGCAGTAACTAATATTACCTTATCTAGTTCCTTGTAAGTTCCTGATTCAAAAAGTAAGGCAGACTCCTTAAATAGCAGTCTGTTTTGTGAATGCTTCTTCACCCATAAAAAAAAATCTTTTTGTACTTCAGGATGAATAATTGAATTGATTTTTTTGAGAGCTGAATTATTATTAAATATTTTTTCAGATAAAAGCTTAGTGTTTAATTCATCATTTTCAAAAATATCCTCACTAAAATAATCTATTAATTTACTTCTAATGTTAATTTGTTCATTTAATAATTCCTTAGCTCTTAAGTCAGAATTATAAACTTTAAAATTTAGATGTTTTAATATTTCTGAAACAGTAGACTTTCCAGATCCTATACCACCAGTAATTCCAATTAGCTTTGGCTTCATTTATCTAATATAAATGAATTAGGAGAAATATTTAACACTTGAATTACATCAGGCCCATTGATCTCTGGAATAAGATAATCTTCTTCTTTTCTTAGAGTAACATACAATGAGTCATTAGGCGATATTTCTAGTCCTTTCTTAATTTTATATAAAACTAAAACAGAGGTGTCAAGTGAAAAATTTTCCTCATAAAAATCGACTTTCAGTATTATCTCCTCTTGTACAAATTCTTCAATATTAAAACTAAGATTTATTTTTTCAGGATTAATTGATAAATTTTGATGTATTATTTCTACTGTAAAATCCTCATTAAAATCTGAACTTAAATTAGAAGTCTCTCTAGTATTTATAAGATATGTATTAGGTAAAGAGTTTATTATGGATTGAGGCCCTTCTACATAAATCTTATCATGAGATAAAACAAAATCACTTACTCTTTGGAAATTATCTGCAATTGAAATTTTTGAAGTATCAATCAAAACTTTTAATTCTTTATTTATTTTTTTTTCAATATTTAAAAATATAGAATCTGTGACCACAAAATTTAAATTTACATTTTCTAATGATTGTGCGATATAAGGCAATAATGAATTAGATAATATAAACTTGGTCTGTGATGGCTTATTGATATTATATTCTACTTCTGTGATATTTAATTTTAATAAGTTTCTTAATAAGTTCCAACCTGTACCATTTATTGAAATTTCTATAGAATTAGGGGGTGATATTACCTCAATAAGTTCATCTTTATTATCATAATTAAAATTAATAGGGTAAAACATAGAAGCATTTGACCTATTATTTAATTCATTAAAAAACCATATCAATGACCCTACAATGAAACAATACAATAAAATTTTAGGTTGAGATATTAGTTTAAAAGGATTATTAATCCTCATAATAAATTATTTTACTGATGACATTTCGAATGAAATAGAGTTTTTGTCAAATTTTAATTTTGTCCCTCTATCAACTTCTAATGTAACTGTATTGTTGTCAATTAACATGATTTTACCGTGTAACCCTCCAGTTGTAACAACTTTATCTCCTTTTTTCATATTAGAAATAAAGTTACTTTGATTAGTTCTCCTTGTCTGCTCTGGCCTATAAATAAAAAAATAGGCTACTAATATAATAGCAATAGGAAAAAATAATTGAGCAAAACCAGAACCTAATGATTGTAATAAAATCATATATGATATTAAGATCTTGGATTAACCTGAGCTCTAATTAATAATTTTTTGATTTTAGATTCAGTATTTGCAGTAATAGTAACTACTTTATTCTGCATACCTGGTTTATTACTTGAATCGAATTGAACTTTAATTTCGCCTGAACCACCAACTGGTATAGGTTGTCTTGGCCACTGAGGCACAGTACATCCGCACGCAGCTGTTGCCTTTGATATTATTAAAGGAGCATCACCAGTATTTGTAAATTGAAATACATGGCTAACAATATCTCCATCTCTAATATCTCCAAAGTTATATTCTTCCTCATTGAAAGTAAATTTTGGGAAAGCTCCAGCAGGAACTATAGTACTAACTCCACCTTTTCTCATGGATGCAATTTCCGTTTCAAGTTTAGCCACTCTTAATTCTAAATCACTTACTTGAGATCCACATGATACAAGTAGGGATATAAATAAAATTGATATAATTCTTTTCATAATAATTTTAATTTTCTTTAATTTTTGATAGAATGCCGTCTACATCTTTTAAAAGCTTTTCAGCTTTAGTCTTAGCATTATTTACAACTTTCTTACTTTTAGTTTTTGCTTCAGAATCTATTGAATCTTTTTCGTCAATTATCTCATCCAAAAGTTCTTCTAATTTTCTTTTATATTTATTCAATCTAAATGTCAATCTATCCCTAGTATTATTTCCCTTATCAGGAGCAAATAAAATACCAAGAATACCTCCAATAATTAATCCTACTATAAGACTAATAAATGAATTTGTAGAATTTTTACTCATAATTATTTATTTATTATCAATTAAACCCTTTCCGGTTTTAATAATTTTATCTTCTTTCAGCAAATTTAATGAAATTACATCTAAAAGACCATTTATAAATTTTCCACTCTTTGGAGAGCTGTAATATTTCGCGATATCGATACACTCATTAATTGATACTTTTACAGGAATATTATTAAAATGAATCATTTCTCCAATTCCCATTTTGAGTATTGTTCTATCCATTAATGATATCCTTTCAAGATCCCAATTTTTAGCAAATTCAGATATATACTTATCGTATTTATCAGAATTATCAATAACACAATCTAACAAAGAGCAAGCAAATTTAATATCATCTTCAATGTCATCAGATAAACTTGCGGAAGCAAATGTATTAAAATTTGGTGAATTCAGTGTTTTTATGGTTTTTTTTATCATTGATCTAACTATCAATAAATCTTCACTCCAAAAAATATTTTTCTCTTCAAAAAACAATCTTATATCATCATTTTTTAGAATAAATTTTAAAATCAAATTTTGAACAAAATCTAAGTCTTCCTCAATTGAAGGAATATCTAAGAGAATGTAGTTTTTATAAAATTCTTCTTTTATTAAAATATTATACCAATCTCTTATTTTTTCAGTTTTTGTATTCCAGTGATTATTATACTTTATTAGGTTATCAATTATTTCAGTATTTGTCTCTAAAAAATTAATAATTTTATTTCTAGATAAATTAAACCTTGATTTACTCTTTTTAATAAGTTCATTTTTAGCAATTTGTTTTTTTTCTTCATTTATGTTTTTGAGAATAATTGTTATTGAGATGATATCAAAAAAGTTCTTTTCAATATCAAAAATTGAATGATTTAATTGTTTTGAAATCTCAATTTGAAGGTTTTTTTTATTTTTTATATGAACTATCTGATTATAATAGGAAAATAATAATTGCAAAACTTTAACCCTAAGGGATCTTCTGTTTATCATAAACTTCAAATTCAAGAACGAGGTGCAAATGTAATTACTTTTTAGAATTTTCTAAAATTCTATTTTTTGCTAATTGAATTGCAGAAGCATTCGTTGATAAATTGTTATCATCAGAATACTTTAAGACTGATGTGACTTTATCATATATTGACTCTGACATATCCATAACTTTTTTTGAATCAATATCACCAATTTGTTCATGATATACACTAATTATACCACCAGCATTAATTAGAAAATCAGGAATATATAAGATGTTTTTATTAATAAAAATATCAGGAATTTCATTGTCATTTTCTAATTGATTGTTGGCAGCACCTGCTATTATATTACAATTTATATCTTTTAAAGAATTATGATTTATTGTACCCCCTAATGCACAAGGAGATATTATATCGTAATGACGATCATATATATTTTCTGGTTCTATAACAGTAATTTTCTTATCACTTAATAAATTAATATTATTTTTATTTATGTCACAAACAAAAACTTTAGCATCTTCTTTAAGTAAATGATCAACAAGTTTTCTTCCCACATTACCTACACCTTGAACTAAAATTTTTCTTTCTTTTAAACTACTATCACCTGAGATATGATTAATAGCCGACTTAATTCCCATGTATACTCCTAATGCAGTAGGAGCTGATGAATCCCCCAACCCTCCATATTCTTTTGGCAATCCTACAACAAATTTTGTTTTTTCCTTTACCCATATAATATCTTGTGTTGTCATATTAACATCTTGAGCAGTCCAATATTTTCCATTTAAATCATTTATAAAATCAGCAAATCTTTTAATAAAGGTCTCTGATTTAATATTTGGGTTTCCAATTATTACAGCTTTTCCACCTCCAGCATTTAGTCCTGCTAGTGAGGACTTATAGCTCATTGCTTTTGATAAATTAATTACATCTTTTAATGCCTCTTCATCCGATCTATATTCCCACATCCTTGTTCCTCCAATTGCTGGACCTAATACCGTGTTATGAATTCCTATGATTGCTTTTAATCCAATCTTATCATCATTGCAGAATACAATTTGTTCGTGATTATCATTTTTAATTTTTTTAAAGACGGAATTATTTTCATCAATACCCATAATTTTGATATTAAATAATAGTTTTACATTTAGTTAGTTCATAAAATTATACAAAAATTTGAAAGACCTATCCTATTTAAATAAATACCTTAAAAAGTATAAATATTATTACACAGTTGGAGGTTTGTTTATATTAATTTCAACGGTGTTTGCAATAGTTCCTGCAACATTGATAAGAGAGGTTTTTAACCTTATTGAAAATGGATATAAAGAGTATTCATCCGGTAATATCTTATTAAAAAAGGAAATTCTTAAAAATGTAATTTTTTATTCCTTAGCTATAATAATAGCTGCTTTAATTAGAGGAATGTTTATGTATCTAATGAGACAAACAATAATTGTTGCTTCAAGGAAAATTGAATATGATTTAAAAAATGAAATATTTTATCATTATCAAACTCTACCTCTAAAGTTTTACAAAAAAAATAATACCGGTGATCTAATGAACAGAATTTCTGAAGATGTAAGTAAAGTTAGAATGTATGTAGGTCCAGCACTAATGTATGGTATGAATGTAACAATATTAATGTTAATGGTTATTCCTTTTATGTTTTACATCAATTTTAATTTAGCATTTTATAGTTTAATGCCATTACCTTTATTGGTTATCTCTATTTACTTAGTTCAAAATATTATAAATAAAAAATCTGAGGAGATCCAAGAATCTTTATCTGATTTATCAACTTATGTTCAAGAAAGTTTCTCGGGAATCAGAATAATAAAATCGTTCGTAAGAGAAATAAATTTTGAGAATGTATTTGGAAAGAAAAGTATCGATTATAAAAATAAGTCTATAAGTCTACAGTTTGTTCTTGCTTTGTTTTTTCCAGTGATAATGACATTAATAGGTTTAAGCATTATAATAACAGTTTATGTTGGTGCTTTAGAAGTTTTTGAAGGGAATTTATCCATAGGAAATATTGCTGAGTTTTTAATTTATGTTTATTTATTGACTTGGCCTGTAACAGCTCTTGGATGGATAACTAGTATTATTCAAAGAGCATCTGCATCACAAAAGAGAATTAATGAATTTTTAAAAGAAAAATCTGATATTATTTCTGATGATAAAAAGAAAATTGAATTTGATGGAAAAATTGAATTTAAAAATGTCTTTTTTAAATACCAAGATACCCAAATTAATGGAATGGAAAATATTTCTTTTACAATTAATCCTGGTGATTCCTTAGGTATAATTGGTTCCACAGGTTCTGGAAAAAGCACTATAGCCAATAGTTTATTAAGGTTATTTGATGTAGATAAAGGTGAAATTTTAATTGATGATATTAATATTAAAAATTTAGATATCACTCACTTTAGAAAACAAATAGGATATGTTCCACAAGATGTTTTTCTTTTCTCAGATACTATTGAAAATAACATTTTATTCGGATCAGAAAATAAAGACTTTAAATCAGTAGAAGATGCGGCAATAAATGCAGATTTAATGAGAAACATTAATTCTTTTCCCGAAAAATTCAATACAAAAATTGGAGAAAGAGGTATAACATTATCGGGTGGACAAAAACAAAGAGTATCAATTGCAAGGGCAATAATTAAGGAACCTAAAGTTTTGATTCTTGATGATTGTCTATCAGCGGTGGATACTAAAACTGAAAATATTATTTTAGAAAATTTAAAAAAAATAATGTTTGAAAAAACTTCAATAATAATTTCTCATAGAATTTCATCTGTTAAACTTGCAAAAAAAATTATAGTAATAGATTCTGGAAAGATTATTGCAAAAGGTGACCATAAAAGTCTTTTAAAAAGTAAAGGTGTTTATCACGATCTATATCATCAACAGCTAGAAAGTGAAAAATACAATTGATTAGTTTACAATATTTTTATATTGCATCTCATATAACTTATTATAAAAACCATTTTTTTTAAGTAACTCTTTATGGCTACCAATTTCTTTTATCTCGCCTGAATCTATTACTATAATTTTATCAACTTCTTTAATGGTTGATAACCTATGAGCTACCACTATTGATGTTCTATTTTTTAAAATTTCGGATATAGCTTTTTGAATCATAATTTCAGACTCAGAATCTACAGATGAAGTAGCCTCATCTAGCAATATAATTTTGGGATTATACAACATTATTCTAATGCATGATATTAATTGTCTTTGACCGACAGATAATGAAGCTCCTCTTTCCTTTACATCAAACTGTAATTTTTTTGGCAATCTATTGATAAACTTTTCTGCACCAACTTTTTTAATAGCATCCCAAACATCATCCTCACTAATTGATTCATTAAATAATGTTATATTATTATAAATAGTATCTGAGAAAAGAAAAACATCTTGAGACACTAATCCTAAATTGTTTCTTAATGATGACAAATTATAATCTTCTATATTTTTATTATCAATAGATATTTTCCCTTTCTGAAAATCATAAAACCTATTTATTAAATTTATAATTGATGTTTTTCCTGATCCAGTAGCCCCTACAAAACCAACAGAGTCTCCTTTACCTATTTTAAATGATATGTTTTTCAAAATATAATCATCATCATTATAAGCAAACCAAACATCTTTAAATTCAACTTCACCATTTATCTGTACATCTTTTATTTTTTCATTTGATTTAATGCTTTCATTTCTATCTAATAGATCAAATATTCTTTTTGAACTAACAACACCCATTTGTAAAGTATTAAACCTATCAGCTATTGATCTTATTGGTCTAAAAAATAATTGTAAATACATTATAAATGCTACTAGCACCCCAAGTGTAACTTCTTCAGAAAAAAGTTGATTTGAACCATACCAAATTAAAAGACCTAAACCAATAGAAGTAAATAATTCCATTACTGGAAAATAAATTGAATAATAAAGAACAGCTTTTAAGTTAGCTTTTAAATGTGTCTGATTAATCTCTTTAAATCTTTCGTATTCTTTTTTCTCATTACCAAAGATTTGAACAATATTCATTCCTATTATATGTTCTTGTACATAGGAATTAAGATTTGCTACTGCCGTTCTAACATTATTAAAAGATAATTTTACTTTTTCTTTAAAAATATAAGTAGTAAGAAAAAGAAATGGTAAAGTAGCAAGACTAATGAAGGTCAATTTCCAATTAATATAAAACATTAAAAATACGATACCAAAAAGTTGTAAAATGTCTCCTATAATAGAAGCTATACCCTGCCCAAATATATCAGCAATAGTTTCTATATCAGAAACATTTCTAGTTACTATACGCCCTATAGGAGTTTTATCAAAAAATTGAAGTTTAAAATTTTGTAAATGAGAAAAAAGTTTTATTCTAATGTCTTTAATAATATTTTGCCCTAACCAACCAGATAAATATGTATGAAAATACATAACTATCGCGTTTATGATCAATAGACCAAATAATAGAATTATCATGTTTTTTAATCCATCAATATCATTTAGAGAAACATAATCATCAATGATTATTTGAGTAATATATGGTCTTATTGGCTGGAGGATTGATAAACTTAAAGTTAAAAAAATCAAGATGTAAAATACACCAATGTAAGGCTTACAAAATATAAAAAGTCTATTTAAAATTTTTAAATCAAATATGTTACCGCTAATATTATTTTTACTCATATGTATATGTCTTGATCATATATTACTTTACTTAAGTATAAACCTTGAGCCGGTGCTGATGGCCCGGCACATTTTCTGTCTTTTTTTAATATAATATCATTAAGTGAATCTATACTAATTTTTCCTTCATTTATTTGAAAAAACGTGCCCATAATTGCTCTAACCATCCCTCTAAGAAATCTATTTGAAGAAATAGAAAAGATATAATTATCTCCTTCTTTTTTAATCTCCGTGTTATGAATTGAACAGATATAATTATTAACATCTGTTTTAACCTTAGAAAAAGTTTTAAAATCTTTGTGCTTGGAAAGAATATTACATGCTTGATTAATAAGCTTAATATTAATTTTCTTTGAATAAAATAATGATCTATCATTTAAGAAAGGAGACTTTAATGAATGAATTTTATAAATATATTCTCTGGTAATAGCATCAAACCTTGCACTAACATTTTCCCTAACTTGTTTGATAGAATTTACAGATATATCATTTGATAAAAATGAATTCACTTTATACAAGAATGATTTATCAATTGGTTTGTCATAATCAAAATGAGCAACTTGACCAAGAGCATGAACTCCTGAATCGGTTCTTCCACTACCTAATGTTTTTATTTTTTGTTTTAGTATTAGTGATAAAGCATTATCAATTTCTTCTTGTACTGAACTAGCATTTTCTTGAATTTGCCATCCATGATAATTTTTTCCAAAATATGATATCTCAATAAAAAACCTCACTTTTTAATTCATTTTATATTTCTTTGTACAAAATAATCTCATGATACAGAGAATCCAAACATTATTCTTAATCTTATACATTGGAGCTTTAGTTTTTACGTTTTTTTTCCCGGTTTGGCAAAAGATATCGCTAAATGATGAAACTAATTCAATAGAAATAATTGTTACAGGTTATATTTCAGGTGTTGATTTTAATAATGGTGATACAAGTGTATTATATGATAATTTTATAATTAGCGGACTGGTAATA
>CACPJB010000018.1 GCA_902634135.1 uncultured Marinoscillum sp.
ATCAAGCATTAAAATTTAAATTTCCATCTAATTTTTCAGGAGATATCCCAGAAATAAATTTCAAAAGAAAAATAAAAGCTGCTGTTATTAGAGAAAAAGGAATTAATAGTGAAAGAGAAATGGCATATATGTTACATATATCTGGATTTAAAGTCAAAGATGTACATATGACAGATTTAGTTTCTGGAAGAGAAACTTTAGATGATATCAATATGCTTGTTTTTCCTGGAGGATTTTCAAATTCAGATGTATTAGGATCTGCAAAAGGTTGGGCCGGAGCCTTTAAGTTTAATGATGTAGCAAAGAAAGCAATTAAAAAATTTTATAAGAAAGAAAATACAATTAGCCTTGGTGTTTGTAATGGCTGTCAGCTTATGATGGAATTAGATTTATTATATCCAAATATGAAAGAAATGCATCCAAAGATGGAACACAATGACTCTAATAAATTTGAATGTACCTTTTCAACTATTGATATTCAAAATACAAATTCAATAATGTTAAATAACCTTGAAGGTTCTTCATTAGGTATATGGTCAGCCCATGCAGAGGGAAAATTTAATTTTAAAAATCAAAAGGTCAATATAGCTGCAAAATTTCATTATAATGATTATCCTGCTAATCCTAATGGATCTGAGCAAGGAGCTGCTGCAATATGCTCAAATGACGGAAGACATTTAGCTATTATGCCTCATCTTGAAAGATCTATTTTTCCCTGGAATTGGGCACATTATCCATCAGAAAGAAAAGATAAAATATCACCTTGGATTTTGCCTTTTTATAATGCAAGATTATGGCTAGAAGAAAATGCATAATTTTAATTTCAATAAATTAAAAATAAAATCTACTTTTGTAGCCCATATTGGCTCATGGTGTAACTGGTAACACGTCTGGTTTTGGTCCAGAAGAGTCTAGGTTCGAGCCCTAGTGAGCCAACAAAATGTAACTAATGAGTACAGTTAAAATTTTTTCAGGCAGTGGATCAATTGATTTAGCAAAAAAAATTGCATCTGAATTTGGTAAACCATTAGGCAATGGTAAACTTGGAAAATTTAGTGATGGTGAGCTAAGTTTCAGATACACAGAAACAGTAAGAGGCTCTGATGTTTATATTATTCAATCTACTGTTGATAATTCAGATAATATAATGGAACTTTTTCTGATGATTGACGCAGCAAAAAGAGCTAGTGCTAAATTTATAAATGTTGTTATTCCTTATTATGGATATGCAAGACAAGATAGAAAAGATAAACCGAGAATTGCAGTTTCAGCAAAATTATTAGCTAACCTTTTGACAGCCTCAGGAGCATCAAGAATAGTTTCTTGTGATTTACATGCAGGTCAAATTCAAGGTTTTTTTGATATACCATTAGATCACCTAAATGGAAGCTCTGTATTTGTTCCATATCTAAAAAAATTAAAACTTAATAATTTAATTTTTGCATCTCCTGATGCAGGAGGAACTGAAAGAGTAAGAGAATACGCAAAATATTTTGAAACAGATTTTGTTATTTGTGATAAAAATAGAGAAAAAGCAAATGAAGTAAAATCTGTTCAAGTTATTGGAGATGTAGAAGGAAAGGATGTTATAATAATTGATGATCTAATTGACACTGGAGGTACTATTTCCATGGCATCAAAAGTTATTATGGAAAAAGGAGCAAAATCAGTTAGAGCTTTAATTTCACATCCAGTTTTAAGTGGAAATGCTGAAAAAAATTTGGAGGAATCAGTGCTTGAAGAATTAGTGGTTACTGATAGTATTCCTTTAAAATTTAGGAATAAAAAAATAAAAGTGTTATCAATTGCAGGATTAATTGCAAAGGCTATTAGAAAAATTCATGAAAATGAATCTACTAGTTCACTTTTTATTAATAGATAAATTTAAATTAAATGGAAACAATTGAGATTATAGGGTATAAAAGAGCAAATCTTGGTAAAAAGAATTCCAATAAATTAAGGGAGGAAGGTAATGTTCCTTGCGTAGTTTATGGTGGTGATGAACAAATTCATTTTCACGCACCAATGATTCTTTTCAGAGAATTAGTATATACACCCGGTGCAAATTTTGTAAAATTAAATATTGAAGGTATTGAAAAAGATGTAATTCTTCAAGATATACAGTTCCATCCAGTAAGTGAGGTTATTCTTCATGCTGACTTTTTAGAATTAAAAGAAGATAAAAAAGTTAAAATGGATATACCTGTAAAAATTATTGGAAATTCTCCTGGAGTTCAACAAGGAGGTAAAATTCTAATTAGAATTAGAAAATTATCAGTTATGGCTTATCCAAAAAATATGCCTTCATTTATTGAAGTTGATATAAGTGAACTTCAACTTGGTAAAAGTATTCAAGTAGAAGAGCTACTAAATGAACAATTTGAAATATTAAACAGCCCACTTGTTAGTGTTGTATCTGTTAATATTCCAAGGGTTAAAATTGAAGTGGAAGAAGAAGATGAAGAAGCAGTAGAAGGTGAAGAAGGTGCAGAAGGTGCAGAAGGTGCAGAAGGTGCAGAAGGTGCAGAAGGTGCAGAAAGCAAGGCTAATACAACACCTGATGGAGGAAAACCTGAGGCTGATAATAAAAAATCATCTGATCCTAAAGAAGAAAAATAATATTAATTTCCCTAATTATTTTAAATCGAAAGTTTAGTATAAATTTAATATGCTAAACTTTTGATTTATGAAATACCTGATTGTTGGGCTTGGAAATATAGGAAATGAATATGAAAATTCAAGACATAATATTGGGTTTAGAATATTAGATAATTTATCAGAAAGACTTAATTGTAGATTCGAATTAGAAAAACATGCATTTTATGCATTGAGTAAATATAAAGGAAAAAATATACACCTAATAAAACCATGTAATTTCGTGAATAATAGTGGAAAAGCTGTAAACTACTGGATACAAGAATTAAAAATAAAAGTTGAAAATATTTTAGTTATAGTTGATGATTTATCTTTACCATTTGGTAAATTTAAACTTAAAAAAAAGGGTTCTGATGGTGGTCATAATGGTTTAAAAAGCATTAATAATATTCTAAAATCTTCAAATTATTCAAGATTAAGGTTTGGTATTGATAGTAACTTTAGACCTGGTTATCAGTCCGAATATGTACTTGGTGAATTCAGTAAGGAAGAAAAAAAATATTTAACTAATAATATTGAAATAAGTTCTGAAATTGCTCTAAACTTTTGTCATATAGGAGCTGATAGAACTATGAACAAATATAATTAAGCTACTACAGCTCCATTTGATATATTAGAATCTGGTTGCATTAAGCTTAAATTTCCATCTCCATCATCTGCAAGCAATAACATTCCCTGACTCTCAATACCCATCATTTTTCTAGGTTTTAAATTGATTAATATCATAACTTTCTTATTGAGAATTTCTTTGGGAGAATAATACTTTGAAATACCACTTAGAATAGTTCTCTTGTCAAGTCCAGTATCTACTTTGAGCTTTAATAATTTATCAGATTTTGGAATATTTTCAGCTTCAATTACAGTCCCAACTCTAAGATCGACTTTGGTGAAATCATCAAATTCTATTGTGTTTTTTTGTGCCATAATATTGTTATTTTCATTATTTAATTTAAGTTTATTTATTTGATCTTCAATTTTTTTATCTTCAATTTTTGAGAAAATATGAGCTTTACCAGAAATTTTATGATCTGAACTTAAAATGCTGGAACCTATATCATTCCAATTAAGATCACTAACATTTAGATGTCCTTTTATTTTTTTTGATGTAAATGGAAGAAAAGGCTCACATAAAATTGAAATATTAGCTACTATTTGGACAGAATTGTGAATGATATCTTTAACTCTTTCAGGATTATCTTTAAATATTTTCCATGGTTCAGTATCTGTAAGATATTTATTTCCAAGTCTTGCGACATCAATAACATAACTCATTGATTCTCTAAACCTAAATTTTTGAATAGATGATTCAATTTTTATTTTTAAATTATTTAATTCTTCAAATATTTCATTATCAACATTTTTATCAGAAAGTTGAGGAACTTTTTTATCAAAAAACTTATCACAGAGAACAAATACACGGTTGATATAGTTCCCAAGAATTGCAACAAGTTCATTATTATTTTTCTGTTGAAAATCTTTCCAAGAAAAATCACTATCCTTATTCTCAGGCAAATTAGTTATTAGACAGTACCTTAACTCATCCTGCATATCTTTAAAATCCTTTAAATATTCATGAAGCCAAACTGCCCAATTTCTTGAAGTTGAAATTTTTTCACCTTCTAAATTCATAAATTCATTAGCAGGAACATTCTCAGGCAAGATATAATCTCCATGTTCCATAAGCATCATTGGAAAAATAATTGTATGAAACACAATATTATCCTTTCCAATAAAATGAATAAGACTTGTATCATCATCCTTCCAATACTTCTCCCAATTTTCAGGTTCTAATTCTTTAGTTGCAGTTATATAACCAATAGGAGCATCAAACCAAACATACAAGACTTTTCCTTTAACATCTTTTATAGGTACATTTACTCCCCAATCAAGATCTCTAGTCATAGCCCTAGGTTTAAGTCCATCAGTTAACCATGACTTACATTGACCTATAACATTTGATTTCCAATCTACTTTAGTATTTATATATTTTTCAATATTTCCTTGAAGTTTGTCCATTGGCAAATACCAATTTTTCGTTTCTTTGAGTATTGGAGAGTTACCTGTTAAGGTTGATTTTGGGTTTTTTAAATCCATAGGGCTCAATGTTTTCCCACAGGACTCACATTGATCACCATATGCATTTTCATTATCACAAGTTGGACAATTACCCATAATATATCTATCAGAAAGAAATTGCCCTTCTTTCTCATCATAGTATTGAGAAGATGTAATTTCTTGAAATGTACCTTTCTCATACAAATTAAGAAAGAACTCAGAACTTGTTTTATGATGAATTTCTTTACATGTTCTAGAAAAAATATCGAAGCTTATTCCAAATTCTTTAAATGAATTATTAATAAGTTCATAATAATAATCTACAACCTCTTGAGGAGATTTATTTTCATCTCTAGCTTTAATTGTAATAGGGACTCCATGTTCATCTGTACCACTAATAAATTTTACATCCTCTCCTTTTGATCTTAAAAACCTAACATATAGATCAGAAGGAATATAGCAACCAGCTAAATGTCCAATATGGATTGGTCCATTAGCATAAATTAAAGCTGCAGTTACAAGATGTCTTTTTTTTTGGCTCATTATTTTTTCTTTCTCATCATCTCAAACATATCCCACATTTGATCTGTAATCATCTCAAGGTGATTGAATTGACCAGCACCTTTAAGCCATTCAGCACCGTCAATTGTTATAACTTCTCCATTTATATATGATGAAAAATCAGATAAAAGATATGCAGCTAAATTTGATAATTCATGATGTTCACCGACTCTACCAACAGGAACTTTTTTTGAAGGATCAAATTTTTCTTTTAATTCTCCAGGTAGTAGTCTTTCCCATGCTCCCTTAGTTGGAAAAGGACCAGGGGCAATAGCATTAGATCTTATTTTATATTTAGCCCATTCAACTGCTAAAGAACGTGTCAAACTTAAAACTCCAGATTTAGCACATGCTGAAGGTACAACATAGCCAGAGCCTGTCCAAGAATACGTTGTAACAATATTTAGAATATTACCCTCTTTTTTTTCTTTTATCCATCTTTTACCTAAACTAAGAGTAAAATTGATTGTTCCCTTTAATACTATATCAATTACAGCATCAAATGCCCTTGTAGATAGTCTTTCAGTAGGACTAATAAAATTTCCAGCAGCATTATTCACTAAACAATCAATCTTTCCAAATTTATTGAATGACTCCTCAATAACTTTTTCTACTTCTTCAATTTTTCTAACATCACATGCAATTGGAAATACTTCCGTTTTAAACTTTTTATTAAAATCTTTTGCTACTTCTTTGAGTAACTCCTCTCTCCTACTAGTTATTATTACGTTGGCGCCTAACTCTAAAAAATATTTTACCATAGATTTTCCTAACCCAGAACCTCCGCCTGTGACAAGAATCACTTTATCTTCTAAACTATTTTCTTTAAGCATGCCTTTCATAATAATATTTTTATAATGATGAAACTATAGAATCTCTATTAATTTTCTTTACTAAACCTTGTAATACTCTTCCTGGACCACATTCTATAAAAGTATTAATTTTATTATTAATAATATTTTGAACGGATTGTGTCCACCTTACTGGAGAAGTCAATTGACCAATAAGGTTAGCTCTTATATTTTCAACTTGAGTATGGCCTTTAGCATCATAATTCTGATAAATAGGAGCACTTGGAATTTCAATATTAGCCCTACTAACTGCATCCTGAAGTTCTACCTTAGCAGATTCCATATAAGGAGAGTGAAAACCCCCTCCTACAGGTAAAGGAATAGCCTTTCCTCCTTTTTCTTTAAATATATCACATGCTTGTTGAATTCCATCTTTTGATCCAGAAATAACTATCTGACCAGGGCAATTATAATTTGCAGGTACAACATTATCTATAGTTTCACAAACTTCATTAACAATATCATCAGATAATGCTAAAATAGCTGCCATTGTAGAATCATCATTTTTACAGGCATCCTGCATAGCTCTAGCTCTTATTAAAACTAATTCAAGCCCTTCTTCAAATGATAGAGAACCTGAACATGTAATTGCCGAAAACTCTCCCAATGAATGACCAGAAAAAGCAGATACACCCTTAACTTTATTTATAAAAAATGCTATGCAAGAATGAATAAAAATAGCTGGTTGCGTTATATCTGTCTTTTTAAGATCATCAACTGTTCCATTAAACATGACATCAGTAATATCAAAACCTAATATTTTATTTGATTGCAGAAACAGATTTTTTGCTTCTTCATGGTCTTCATAAAGTTCTTTACCCATTCCCACATACTGAGATCCTTGACCAGGAAATATTAATGCTTTCATATTTTAAGATTTCATCCAAAAATAGAGAATAAAGTAATCATAAATAAAACCTATCTGCTATTTCTTTAGGAGGAACATAACACTGATCTAATTTACCAAACCACTTATAGCGGTTAGTTGCAAAAAAATCATAAAATTTATTTCTAAAGCTTGCAGGAAATATTTTAAGTATTGAAAATAGATTATAAAAACCTCCTAATTCTATAAAAACCTGGATAACAGCATCAGATTTTGTATAAATTTTATTATTTGAAAGATAAACTATAAATTTTCCAATCTTTTCTGATCCTAATCTCTCCTCAAGGGTTTTAATTGAATATTTTGAGGAGATACTAGTAAACTTAGTTTGTTTTTTTTTATCAACTTTAATTAAAAAATTAATAAACCTGCTACAAACAATGCAAAAACCATCATAAAAAATTATTTTATTTTCTATCTTAATATTTGTACCCATCCTTTAATTTCTTTTACACTGTCATTTTCATCTAAAATATCAAAAGTAACAGTGGCATTATAATAATACGTGTCTGCAGGTAAATTTTTACCACTTTTATTTTTTCCATCCCAATTAATATATATACCATCAACAACATTTTCTTCAGAATTATGAGAGAAAACTTCTTTTCCAGTTCTATCAACTATCGAAATTTGAATTGATTTTACAAACCTTGGACAATTTCCATAATTAAAATTTGTTATAGATCCGTCTGTATAAAATGGAGTGAACAAATCATTTTTACCATCATCATTAGGTGTAAAAACATTAGGCAAAAGGTATTTAGGACAATTATCCCGTGTTATTGTATCTGAAGGCAAACTTTCATTACCTGATCTATCTAATGCTGTTATGTAATATGATCCTTTTAAATTTGATAAATTCTTATGAAGAAAATAATTATTTGAAGTTAAACCAATAAACTTAAAATTATCAACTCCATTTTCAGAGAAGTATACATTAAAAAATTTAGAATCTAAATAACAATCATCATTACCAGTTGACCACTCAATTCTATTTTCAAAATCTTTCATGTCACATGACTTATCAAAAAAATAATATTCGCATGAATACTGATCAGAAACTTTAAATTCAATTGGAGGACATGGAGGTATCAGGTCATTAGTTTGTGCACAAATTTTTTGTGAATTATTTATTAATAAATCATCATTTATGATATTCAATGGCAACCTATCATTTTCATAAGTTCCAGAAGTAACAATATAGTAACAATATGTTTTATTTTCATCAAGATCTATATCTTCAAATTCACCATTATCGGTGTATGAATATCCATTTTCTATAACATTAACTGAATCAATTAAAATAAAATTATTAGGGTCATTTCCTGAAACATTATTTCTATATACATAATGCATAGGATACAATGAAGAACTATTAGACCATGGCACATCAAAATTCCATGATAATTCAATACTATTTTGAAATCCATTTAATTCAAGTCTCACACTGGAAGCATGATGAGATGTATCAAATGGTAATGAATCCTTAGTTAAAAATACATCTACATTGTAATTATAAATATCATCTAAAGTATTGAGGTTTTTATCTACATAAAAAGTATCAGTTATTAAACTAGATTCAAATAATTTATTTTCTTGATTATAGCCTTCAAATCTTGAAATTTTATATTTATAAGGTTTTGGAAATAACATAGTATCTAATTCAAATGGAGGAATCCAATTTATATTAATTTCACCATTATTAGAATCGGTAGAATTAACACTTACATTGGTTATTATTGGAGAATCTGCATTAATTATTATACATTTCTCTTCAGAAACATAACTAGTTCCACCTTCTGGCAATGGAAATAATGCTAATATTCTATAACAATACTTAGAACCAGATGCCAAACTCTTACTTGAATTATTATCTATCATTGAAATTTCATCACCATCAATTTCACCAACTAATTCATATCCTGATCCCTCAGGGATACCAACTTCACAATTATCTGGTTGATAATCAAAACTTCCAACTCTTCTCCAAACTTGAATTTTTTCAGAATTATCACATGAATATTGATCCCAAGTTAATTGAGCTGTCCTATTTGGTAATGGGTTAACTTTTAAACCTTGAGGGGCAGGGGCAACAACTTGTATTTGCCAATTTGTAAATTCAACTAGGTTTGGGCCATAATTTGCTTTATCTGTAGCTTTAAATTGAATATCGTAAGGTCTTTCTCTGACATGAGAGCAATTAGTCTCCCACTCAAAAAATAATGAAGCTGGTGAACTTTGAAATTGTGCAGGACTTGGCAGATAAACTGCAGGGGAAGATATAAATTCAAAAGGACCTCCAAACGCTTCAATTTTTATATCATTAAAATTTGGGTCTTCAGCAGTTACTGTATCTCTTAAAAGAGTTCCAACCTCAATACATATTGGATCTAAAACATCTAATATTGGCCTGTCATTATCTGAACTTTCTATGATAACTTGCATATCTCTAGTTACATGACCTAATTTAAACCACTCGTCTTCAACTTTCCGCCATTCCACGATTCTAAATGCAAAATTATATTCACCCTGAGAACCAGGAGCATCCCAAATTAAATCTCCGATAACTGAATCTAAAGTAAAAGTTGGCGGGCCAGATCTCTCCTCATTTCCCTCATTAAAATCAGTATAAAAATCTTCGAAATTCGGGAATCTATAATTTGTAACCTCAATCGCTTCTTCTTGTAAGGGTATAACAAGCTCATAAGAAAGACTATCCCCATCAGGATCAAAAGCACCAGGATTATGTATATACCTTATTCCTACTACACCGTTATCTATAGGTGGTATTAGCAATACTGGAGAATTATTCAAACCAAAAAATGGGTCAATGAGAATTTCAGTTTCTATATAAAAAGGAGTATCGACAGAGTTTTCCATGTTTACTATTTCAGCATTTCTATTTTGCTCAAAATAATTAACTACATATCTACCTGGAGCTTGAAAGGTATGTGTTACTTTAAATAAGTTTAGTGCTACTTTATTTTCAAGCAATATTTTTTGTGCAGATAATGCAGACTCATCTAATACTTCGATGACATTTCCATCTCCAAAATCAAATTTCCCTCCACCAAATTCTACCTCAGAACCAGTATCTGTATATCCTATTATTGTAAACTCATATGTTAAACTTGTTGAAGAAATTCTTTTAGCGATGATTTCTCCTGCCCTAATATGAGTTGAAAATAGTTCTACTGAAGAACATAATAGTAAGAAGATACCTAATATAGCTGATAGTGAAACTCGCATAAACAAAGTTAGATATTATACGGATTTATTTATTAAATAAACGAAATTGATATTGATTATTATCAAAATATCTATAATTCTTTTATAAGTAAAACGTAGACAGGTAAATGATCACTATATCCATCCAAATAACTTCCTCCAGAAAAACTTCTAAAAGGGTACCCCTTAAACCTACCAGACTGATTAAATAAATACTTTTTATTATAAATAAGAGATTTATAAAAAGAGAATTCTTTGAAGCTAGTATCAAGATATGTTCCTGTAAAAATAATTTGATCAAAAAGATTCCAATTATCTCTATAGGCCAGCGTTCCAACACCCTTATTATGCATTTTTTCATAAGGATTATATAGATCCCGTTTTTTTACATTATCTCTCTCTCTTTTAGCATTGAGAATTTTTTTAATACTTTCATTTTTTGGATCATCATTAAAATCACCCATTGTTAAAACCTTTGGATTATCATAAATAGCGTTTATTGAATCAATTATTTGAATATTTAATTCTGCTGCTTTATTTCGTGAAGGTCTCGATTTCATCTCACCACCAGATCTTGATGGCCAATGGTTAACTATAAAAAACATTCTTTCACCTTCGAGTAAACCATCAACCACAAGTTGGTCCCTAGTATAATATTTCTCATCGGAACTAAAACTGTATAACTCCAAATAATGGCTTTTCTCATTTAATACTTTAAAAAAGTCCTTTCTATAAATTAATGCTACATCAATTCCTCTAGTATCAGGAGAATCAAAATGAGAAATTCCATAGTTTCCATTTTTTAAATTTCCCGTATTTATTAGATCTTTAATAACTTCCTTATTTTCAACTTCAGACAATCCAACAATAGTTGGCAGAGAATTTGTTTCTGAATACCCTATTTCTGAAATTACTTTAGAAAGATTTTTTAATTTTTTATTATAAATTTCTGATCTTCCCCTATCAATCTCCATAATTGGACTAGCCTCATCATTTTTATTAACGTCATTTATTGTGTCAAATAGGTTTTCAACATTATAAAAAGCAATAGTATGTATTTTATATTTTTTATCTTGAGAGAAAGAATATTTTACATTAATTAAGGATAATATAAGTAATGAGAAAATAATTTTTTTCATATATAAATCTTATTATTCGAAAATAATATTTATTTAATTAATTGTTATTAATTTCGAGCTAATTGTAATGCAAAAGTTTCTTTTTTTATTTTTTATTCTTTCCAATGTCTTAATAGCACAAGAAATAAAAATTGTTGTTAAAGACGCAAATACGTCTGATCCAATTTCTCAAGTACAGATTGAAACGAATACTGGAGAAAAATTTTTTACTGATGAAAATGGAGAAGCATTACTTGAAGGAGATCTATCAGAAATTATCTTAACGAAAGAAGGATATATAACAAAGACTAAATTTATTGAAGAAAATAATATAATAATTGAATTAGAAACTGAAATTTTTAGTTCTGATGTAGAGTCCGGTATTATTTCTTTATCAGATTTTGACTTAAGTGACGATAGTAATACAAGTGATTTTGCTTCAGGTTTATTAAGTTCATATAACGATGTTTTCCAAAGTATTGCAGCATATCAATTTGGGCCTGCCAGGTTTAGACAAAGAGGATATGATTCAAGAAATAATAAAATTTTAATGAATGGGGTTGAAGTAAATAAAATTTATGATGGAAGACCACAATGGAGTAATTGGGGTGGTTTAAATGATGTACTAAGAAATAGAGAATATAGCATAGGTCTTGAGAAATCTAGAAGTGCCTTTGGTGGAATTAATGGATCAACAAACTTTATTTTGAGAACATCTCTCTATCAGAAAGGATTAAGAGTTTCATATTCATCAACTAATACTAGTTATACAAATAGAGTTTTAGCAACATATTCTACAGACTATAAAAACTGGGATTTTACTTTCTCGGTTAGCAGGCGCTGGGCAGAGGAAGGACATTTTCAGGGAACATTTTATGATGCTAATTCATTTTTTATTGGTGTAGAAAATAAAATTAATGACTCTCACAGTATAAATTTTTCAGGAATTTTTGCATCAAATAGACGAGGTAAATCCTCTCCAAACACTCAAGAAGTATATGATCTTCAGTCCGAAAATTACAACTCATACTGGGGATGGCAAAATGGAATGAAAAGAAATTCTAGAGTTAAGAAATTAGAGGAACCAATATTCCTCCTTACGCATTACTGGGATATAAGCCCAAAATCGAATTTAGAGACTAGCTTATTCTACCAGTTTGGTAGCATGGGAAATAGTAGAATTAATTATTCTAATGGTCCTAACCCCGATCCTTCTTATTACAGAAGATTACCAAGTTATTACGTAAGAAATTTTTCAGATAGACCTGAGCTTTACTCATTAAGTCAAGAAAATTTTTCAAGTAATGCAAATTACTATCAAGTAGATTGGGCTAGAATGTACGAGGCAAATATTAACAATAGAGATAATAAAAGTATTTATATGTTATATGAAGACAGAGTTGATGATAATCTATTCCAGTTTAATTCTATACTAAATACTACTATTAGTGAAAGTTTGGATATTGATGTTGGTGTAAATTATAAAAATTTAAGCTCCCTTAATTATGCTAACTCTATAGACTTATTAGGAGGCTCTTATTATTTGGATGTAGACAGTTATAGAAGAGGTGATGAGGCACAAAATGACTTAAATCAACCTGATAGAATTATTACTGAAGATGAAGCGTTTAAGTATAAGTTTGAAATTAATTCTGAGTCATTAAATTTATTTTCAAATATTGAGTTTAATTATAAAAAACTCAGCCTGAACATAACGCCAAAAGTAAATTATTATACTATACAAAGAGATGGAAAATTTCAGAATGGTGTTTACCCTGAAAATTCATATGGAAATAGTGAAAAGAAAGAATTTCTTAACGGTAGTATTAAGTCTAATCTAGAATATAAAATTACTGGTAGACATATTATCAGATTAAGTGGAGCATACATTTCAAGGCCACCAACCATAAGAAACTCATTTTCAAATTCCAGAGAAAATAACAATTTTATTGAAGGAATAGACGTGGAAAATATTTATTCATCAGAGGCCACATACTTTATGAATTTAGAACCAATAAAATTAAAATTAACTGGTTATTATTCTAGGTTTCAAAACATGAATGAAGTTTCATTCTTTTTTGCACAAGGGCTTTCTGGATTAGAAGAATCTTCAGATTTTGTTTCTGAGATAATGACAGGTTCTAATAGAGATCATTATGGAATTGAATTTGGAGTTGAATCAAAAATATCTAGCACGTTAAAAGCTTCTGGAGCTATAGCATTAGGAGAATATGTATATACAAACAATCCTAACCTATACTTAACTTCTGATGATATTAGAGGCTTTGCAGATTATGGAACAACCTATATCGAAAATTATAAAGTACCAGGCACACCACAAAGGGGATATTCTCTTGGTTTAGAATACAGAAACCCAAACTACTGGTGGTTAAGTGCTAATGGAAATTATTTATCAAATAATTACATTGATATATCTCCAATACTTAGAACACAAAAATTTTATGTCAATCCTGATGATCCAGATGGGTTTCCTTTTGCCAATGCTAGTGAAAATGAAGCCAGAAGACTTTTAACCCAAGAAAAATTTGATGAACTTTTTCTGTTAAATTTCTTTAGTGGTAAATCCTGGAAAATTGATAATTATTATATAGGGGTTATTTTGAGTGTTAATAATATTCTTGATAACAGATATAAATCTGGAGGTTATGAGCAATCAAGAAATGCGAACTTTAACCTACTAAAAGAAGACATTGATAGTTCTTCAAGAATTTTTGGGCCAAGATATTGGTACGGATACGGAAGAACTTATTACTTAAATATTTATTTTAGATTTTAAATTTTATATATGAGAAAATTATTTAACATTATATTTTCACTCATTCTAATTGGTTGTGTTCAAGATGAAGATTTTAGTGTACCACCTCTAGAGTGCAATGACCCTAACCTTTCTCAAACAATCTCTGCTGAAGATTTGTATAAGAACTCAAATTCCTCTCCCAAACTTTATGAAAATGAAGATGTTATTATCGGTTATGTAGTATCTTCTGATGAAGGAGGAAACATATATAAAAATATATCTTTTGTAGATGGAGACGGTAATGGCTTCAATTTAGCTGTAGATAAATACGATACATATACTTTTTATGAGCCTGGTAGAAAAGTTTATATAAATCTAAAAAATCTTTATACGCAAATTGATTTTGGGGGACTTGAAATTGGTGAATTATATAATAATACTCAAATTGGTAGAATACCTGAACTTTTAATTGAAGATTATATTAAAAGAAGCTGTGATGTTGTAGATGAGGAAACTTTAGTTCATAAAATTAGTCTTGCTGACATATCTGATGATTATTTATTTTCATTAATTGAAGTAGATAAAGTTCAATTCAAAGATGACGAAATAGGTGAAAACTTTTATAGTTCAGCTAATGAATTAGGAGGAGCAACTAATAGATACATAGTTGATGATAAAGGATATGAAATTATAGTCAGAACAAGTAGCTTCGCTGATTTTGCTAATAACCCCCTACCTGAAGGAAGTGGAAAAATAAGAGGTATATTAACAAGATATAATGATGATTATCAGTTATTTATGAGATCAGAGTCTGACGTAAATATGTCCGGTGATAGATCAACTGCAAATATTCTAGGAATTGATGCATTAAAGAGCAGACCTGAAGGTGAAATTACAGATGAAGTATTTGTTGAAGGTGTTGTTACTTTATCTCCAGCTAATGGAAATATAACAGATAGAAATATTGTAATGCAAGATGAAACTGGTGGAATTGTTGTAAGGTTTGATGAAAATGTTAGTACTCAAGTTAATGAAGGAGACATTCTAAGAATAGCTTTAAACGGAGCAAATTTAGGATCATTTGCAGATGTAAAACAGATATCTGAAGTAGTTTTTAATGGAGAATCTGGTGGTGAAAAAATAGTTACTAAAGTAGCAGAAAACACAATCCTTCCAGACCCAATAAAAGTATCGCTTGCAGAACTAAAAAGTGGTGACTATCAGTCTGTTATTGTTGAGATTGAAAATATTCAATTTTTAACCGATGATGTTAATAAAGATATATCAGGAACTAGAACAATAACAGATTGTACTACAAAATTTTCAATCTTTACTCGATTCGATGCTACTTTTGGTAGTTCCAAGACTCCTGAGGGTGCAGGAAAAATTGTTGGAATAGCTTCCAATTATTACGACGAAAAACAATTATTATTAAGAAATACTGATGATTTCAGCAGTATGACAAAAGAAAGATGCGCTGAACCAGAACCCCTATTTTATGAAAATTTTGAAAATATTTCAAATACTGGATATGATGTTTGGGTAAGTTTAGATAATTGGGAAAATATTAGTGAATCAAATGGAACAGAAAAATGGGAAGCTAGAGAATTTTCAAATAATAAATACGCTCAAATATCCGCTTATAATACTGGTGAAACATCTATGACTGTATGGTTAATTACTCCAGAAATAGATCTCGATAGTTCTACTGATGAAATTTTATCCTTTCAAACAAAAGATGCCTATAACAATGGTGATGGTTTAGAAATATTAATTTCTTCTAATTTTTCAGGTAATGTAGCATCAGCTTCATGGACAAAATTAGATGCAGACTTAGCGGCAGGAACATCGAGTGGCTATGCTAGTTCATTTACTGACTCTGGCCCTATAGACCTAAGTTCATACTCAGGAAAGGTAAGAATTGCTTTTAAATATTCAGGTGGTGATCCTTCTCTAACCACTACTTATCAAGTTGATGAAATAAAAATATTGGGTAATTAAAAATTCACTTAATGATATTTTATTTTACTAAAGTTCTAATTAATAAAAAATTTTTTTTAAATTATCCCTTTAAAAATTTACTATAGTATGAAAAATATAAACACACTTAAAAATCTATTAATAATAGTTTTAGTTTCTTTCATTACTTTTTCTTGTGGAGATGAAGAAGATGGTACACCTACTCCTACTCCAACAGATCCACTTGATGCTCAGGCAGCATTATTAAATGGAAATTGGAAAGTTAAAGATGCTAATTCTGTAACAAAAGACGGAACAATTGTTGATGTCTTTACTACTATGACACTAAACATTTCTGGTGGAACAAAAGCTGGTGGAAACTATTCTACTAGTCATAATGAAGACAGCGGTACTGAGGTATGGCCTAATTCAGGATCATGGACGTTCCAAAGCGGAGACAAGAATAAGCTTCTTAGGAATGATGGTGTAGTCATGAGTATTTCAGTAACGGAGTCAACACTTAGAACATCCTTTACCGTATCGGGAGGAATCAAAGACGGAAACTGGGTATTTGATTTTATTAAATAATTTATCATGAGAAATTTATTTAAGTTAATAGCAATAGTATTGCTATTTGTTCATTCCTCAGAGGTTTTAGGACAAATCAATTTCACTAATGGAGGTGGTGATAAATTATTTTCGAATGCTGCAAACTGGGCTGGAGGTGTTGTACCTACAGCTGCTGACAAAATAAAATTGGATACTAATGGAGACACAATTATAGTTGATGGTGTTTTTAACGTTAAGCAAATTCTTGCAACTAAAGTTAAAGGAGCAATCATTGGTAATGGTGGAAGTGATACTTTATATATAAACGGAAATGGTGGGATTGGACAACCAATCCAAGCTAATGGAACCGACGCAAGAGTCGCTTTTCATTTACCGGTTGTTTTAGCAACAACATCTGGTGCAACAAACAAAGCATTTGCCACGAATGGTCCTGGATCTCACATTAAATTTTTTGATGATTTTATTAATAACTCAGGTCATTTAACTCTTTCAAACCCACAAAACAAAGCGAATACACAGATTCATTTTGATGGAAAATATTTATCTAATAAATGGCTTAATATAAACGCAAATACTAAAGTTACTTTTGGTGCAAATTCTGATTTTACAAAACATAATAGTGCCGTTAGATTTACGGGAACTGCAGGAAATGGTCATCTTACAGTAAAATCAGCTAAAAATAAATTTAAAAATGCTGGGACTAAAGTGATTGTTAATACAGGTGGAACATTAGTAGCTGACGCTGAGGATGTTCTAAAAACTACACTTCAGATTGATACTGATAAGACTCTTAACTTGACAGTTAATGCAAATCAGTCTAATGGTGGTAAAATAACTATGGTTTCTGGGAAAATAAATCTTACTGTTAAGAATACTGTAACAAACCTTAATTTTCCTGATAACTCAGCATCAGATTGGGGTACAGGTTCTATAGATGTCACAGGTTTTAAAAATGGTGTTATAAGCTTTGGAACTACAGCAAGTGGAATTACTTCTGGCCAATTAGCTCAAATAACAACGGATGGTTTAGGTACTCTCTCTATTGATGAGGGTGGAAACTTAAATACTTTAGATCTATTCTTCTCTGAGAATGCTGAAGGAGGAGGAGATAATAAATATTTAGAAATTTATAATCCTACTTCAGCCTCAGTTTCACTAGATGGATACGCATTAGCTAAAGTCACAAATGCTCCAACAACAGCTGGTGTACATGAAACTTGGATAGCATTTGCTTCTGGAGCTACTATAGCTTCTGGAGAGGTGTATATTGTTGCTCACGGCTCAGCTGATCAGAATATTTTAGATGAAGCTGATGAAACTTATAATTCATTATCTAATGGTGATGATGGTTTTGGACTTGCGAAAGGTACTGAAGCATCTCATACCATAATTGACTGGATTGGTAACTTTGATGGTGATCC
>CACPJB010000019.1 GCA_902634135.1 uncultured Marinoscillum sp.
AATACTCTCCAAAAATCTTACTTGGAATAGTATTCTTATTTTTTGGATTAAGGATTATTAAAAGATCAATTAATATTTTAGATAACTTTTTAAAATCTAAAAAAATTGATGATTCTCTAAGACCATTTTTCAAATCTTTACTTTCAATAACACTTCAAATTGCTCTTATTATATCTGTTTTATCTATGATAGGTGTTGAAATGACTTCATTTCTTGCTATTCTTGGAGCAGCAGGTTTAGCTGTAGGTTTAGCATTAAAAGATACACTTCAAAATTTTGCAGCAGGAGTTATGATTCTTTTTTTTAAACCATTTAAGGTTGGTGATTTCATTGAATATGAAGGTGTAACAGGAACAGTAAAAGAAATTCAAATATTTAATTCAATATTAACTACTGTTGATAACAAAAGAGTTATTATCCCAAATGGTGTACTTCAAACATCATTAGTCACAAATTATTCCTCTGAAGATATTAGAAGAGTTATCTGGACTTTTTCTATTGCATATGGTGATGATTTTAATAAAGCTAAGTCACTTCTTTTAAAATGGATTAAAGAAGATGAAAGAATTTTAGATGATATGGAGCCAATGGTTGTAATATCTGAACTAGCTGACAGTTCTGTTAATATTATGGTAAGAGTTTGGGTTAAATCCGAAAACTTTTTAAGTGTTAAGTTTGATTTTAATGAAAAGGTATATAAAGAATTCCCTAAAAATAATCTAAATATCCCTTTTCCTCAAATAGACGTAAACATTAATAAATGAGAATTTTAGTTAGTGTTTTTTTATTTCTTTCAGCTTCTTCTAGTTGTATTTCTCAGGAAAAAGAAGACAAATATTGGAAAGAGAAGTTAACTAAAGAACAATATTATATACTCAGAGAAAAAGGGACAGAAAGAGCATTTACTGGAAAATATTGGGATAATAAAAAAGAAGGAGAATATAAGTGTGCAGGATGTGGGCAAAATCTTTTTTCATCCGAAACAAAATATGAATCTGGAACTGGATGGCCATGTTTTTTTGATATTGAAGATAAGAAATATGTAAATTTTGTTGATGACTATAGCTATGGAATGAATAGAGTTGAAGTAGTTTGTTCTAATTGCCAAGGACATCTGGGTCATATTTTCAATGATGGGCCAAATCCAACTGGTTTAAGATACTGTATCAATTCCGCATCCCTAAATTTTGTCGAAAAAAAGGATAAATGAAAGAAATATTTTTGGTAGGAGCTGGAGGAATGATTGGTTCAATCCTGAGAATGTTAATTTTAAAATTGAATATTTCAAATTTTAACTTTCCCTTAAACACTTTTTTGATTAACATGTTGGGGTGTTTTATAGTAGGTGTTCTAATTAAATATTCTCTTGGGGTTTCTAAAGATTTTTCTGAATATTTAAATTATTTCTTAATTATTGGTTTTTGTGGAGGTTTTACAACATTTTCAGCATATTCAGTTGATTCTTTAAACTTATTAAGTGAGGGCAAAATGTTATCATTTCTATTTTATTCAATTTTCAGTTCGGTTTTAGGTATATTATTTTGTTATCTTGGAATGAATATTATCAAATAATGAATAAAAAATTAGAAACACTTCATAAACAGTTAGTTGCTAACCAAAAAAAAATAAATAATTCATCTAGAAATGAAAGAATTAAGAAACTTAAAATACTAAAAAAAAATATTCTTGAGTATACAGATGAAATTAAACTTGCTCTAAAAAAAGATTTTAAAAAAAACCCTACAGAAGTTGATTTAACTGAGATATTTCCAGTGATCTCAGAGATAAACCATACAATTAATAATTTAGGGAAATGGATGAAAAATCAATATGTAAAAACACCTATAACTTTAATTGGATCAAAATCTTATATTAAGTATGAAGCAAAGGGAGTTGTTTTAATTATTACTCCTTGGAATTTTCCAATAAACTTGACATTTATATCATTAATCAATGCGATATCAGCTGGAAATTCTGTATTAATTAAACCCTCTGAAATTACATCTGAATCATCTTTAATCATAAAAAAAATAATTGAGAATACTTTTAATGAAAATGAGGTTTCTGTAGTATTAGGAGGAGTTAAAGTTGCACAAGATCTACTTAAATTAAAATTTAATCATATATTATTTATAGGCTCCCCTACTATTGGGAAAAAGGTTATGGAAGCTGCATCAAAACACCTTTCATCATTAACTCTTGAACTTGGTGGAAAATCCCCAACAATTATTGATAAAAATTGTAATCTAAAAAGTGCTTCAAAAAGAGTAATATGGGCAAAACTTATAAATAATGGACAGGTGTGTATAGCACCTGATTATGTTCTTGTTCATAAGGATATTAAAGAAAAATTCGTCGAATATTTAATAAGAAATATTAAAAATCTTTACACGAAAGACTCGTTTAACTCTCCCTCTTACTGTAGAATAGTAAATAATCATCATTTTAAAAGATTAAAAAGTTTATTAGAAAATGCAGAAAAAAACGGTTCAAAAATAATATATGGAGGTAAATTAAATTCAAAAGATAATTTTATTGAACCTACTATTATTGAAAATGTTAGTAGTAATTCAAATATTTATAATGAAGAAATTTTTGGTCCTATTTTGCCATTATTCACATATGAAAAAATTGAGGATGTTATTTCCTTGATCAATGAAAAAGAAAAACCTCTAGCTCTTTATATTTTTAGTAGAAATAATAGAAATATTAATAAAATTTTAGATGAAACTTCTTCAGGAGGAGTATGTATCAATCATAACACTCTACATTATTCAAATTATAATCTTCCATTTGGTGGTATAAATAATAGTGGTTTTGGTAGGTGTCATGGTGAATATGGATTCAAAGAACTTTCTAATAAAAAAAGTGTTTTTAAACAATTTTCATTTTTTAGCCCTACTGACTTGTTAACACCTCCTTATAATTCATTTAAACAAAAACTAATTGATTTAATAATTAGATATTTTTAAATATCCTCTCTAATCTTTCTACTAATATCTTTTTGTTTAATATCTTCTCTTTTGTCATACTCTTTCTTCCCCTTACCTAAACCAATTTCTATCTTTGCAAAACCTCTATTATTAACAAATAATTTTATAGGAATTAAAGAAAATTTCTTCTCTACAATTTTTTTTTTGATTTGATTTATTTCTTTTTTACTTAAAAGTAACTTTCTATCTCTATATGGTTGATGATTATTAATATTTCCATATAAATACTCTTTAATATTCATTCCCTTAAGAAAAATCTCATTATTATTTATCACACAATATGAATTTGAAAAATTAACCGATAATTCTTTAATAGATTTTATTTCTGTGCCTTTTAAAACTAAGCCCGCAATAAATTTATCAGAAAACTGATAATTAAAATTTGCTTTTTTATTATTTATTAAAATTTTATCTCTGGACATTTTTATAAAGAATTTTTAGAAAATGGAACTATATCATAGTCAGAAAATTTTTTTTCATCATACATATAAGATGCATAATTTGCAATCATTGCAGCATTATCAGTACAATATTCCATTTTTGGAATATTTACCTTTATCTCAAATTTATTTGAAAAATTAATCATCTCTTCTCTCAATAAAGAATTTGCTGCTACTCCTCCACAAATTGATATATCTTGAACCTCATATTTATCTAGAGCAATAATAAGTTTATCAAGTAACATATCTATAAGTTTTTTTTGGATTGAGGCTGAGATATTATTTATGTTTTCACTTATAAAATTCTTATTTTCTTTGATTCTATCATTTATAAAATAAAGAAATGAAGTCTTAATCCCACTAAAAGAAAAATCCAGTTCAGGAACAATAGTATCTGGAAAAGAATATAAATTAGGATCACCATTTTTTGAGTACTTATCTATAAGTGGTCCTCCTGGATAATCTAAGCCCATTATTTTAGCACATTTGTCAAAAGCCTCACCTACTGCATCATCTCTAGTTTCTCCAACTACTTCCATATTATTATATGATTTCACTAAAATAATTTGAGTGTGTCCCCCACTCACTAATAAGGATAAAAAAGGATACTTTATATCTTTTTTATTTATGGTATGAGAAAAAGCATGTGCTTTTAAATGGTTTACACCTATTATAGGTATTCCCAAAGAATAACCAAATGATTTTGCAAAAGTAGATCCAACCAATAAAGACCCTAATAAACCAGGGCCAATTGTAAAAGCAATAGCATCTAATTCTTTTTTATTAATACCAGCCTCTGAAAGTGCTGAATCAACTATGTATATTATATTTTTTTGATGAGATCTTGATGCAATCTCTGGAACTACTCCACCTAATTTTTTATGATCAATTTGTGAAGAAATAATATTAGACTTTATATTTCCATTAGAAATAATAGATGCAGATGTATCATCACATGAAGTTTCAATTGCTAATATTGTTTTATTCATATTACAAAAATATATATACTTTTGCGATGTAAGTCGTCTTATCGCTTCATATTTTGAAGAGGAAAGTCCGGACAATATAGAGCATTATACTTCTTAACTGGAAGGTCTCTTAGGAGAACAGATAGTGCAACAGAAAATAAACCGCCAATTGGTAAGGGTGAAAAGGTAAGGTAAGAGCTTACCGATTAAATAGTGATATTTAATGCATTGTAAACCTTATAAATTGAAAGATCAAGTAATTCGATAGTTTTAAAACTAATAGTTGCTCGCTATAATTCGAATGGGTAGATCGATTGAACTTGATAGTGATATCAAGTCTAGATAAATGATAAGAATCTGAGTTTTCAGATACAGAATCCGGCTTATAGACTTACTATTTTTTTAAGAAAGAGTATGATTGGTTTCAGTGTTATCAGAAGCCCCTTGTACCGAAGAATAAGTAGGACATAACTTCCTCTCGCAAGATGAAAAAACAATTATTAATACAACTAGTAATTTTTTCACAATATTTTTCGTTATGTAAAGATACAAAACTTTCTTTATTTTATGACAAACTTATTCTTTCATGAAAAATAACCATCTAAAAAATGAGAGAAGTTTCTATCTTCAACAACATTCAACTAATCCTATTAATTGGTATCCTTGGGGAGGAAAAGCATTAAATAAAGCAAAAAAAGAAAATAAAATAATTATTCTAAGTATTGGCTACTCAAGTTGTCATTGGTGCCATGTTATGGAGAAAGAATCATTTGAAAATGAAATTATAGCAAAAGTTATGAATAAGAACTTTATATCTATTAAAGTTGATAGAGAGGAAAGGCCTGACATTGATAATATTTATATGGATGCAATTCAATATATGGGTATTCAGGGCGGATGGCCTTTAAATGTGTTTCTTCTTCCTAACCTTAAACCTTTTTATGGAGGAACATACTTTAATCCAAATCAATGGTATGGAATAATAAATAATATATCTGATGCTTATCTGAAAAACAAAAAAGAATTTATTCAGTCATCAGAAAAATTTACACAAGATTTAAATATATCTAATGAAGAAAAATATGGTTCAAATAACGAATATTCTATAAAATCTCTGGTATATGAATTGAAATTAAAATTCGATTATGAATATGGAGGTATAGATAAAACACAAAAATTTCCAATGTCTAATTTATGGAACTCCATACTTTATTATTCTGTATCGAATAATGATAAAGAATTGTATAACCATACTTTAAAAACTGCAAATAGGATAATTGAAGGTGGTATATATGATCAAATACATGGAGGATTTTTTAGATATTCTACAGATAGTAAATGGGATGTGCCTCATTTTGAAAAGATGATATATGATAATGGTTTAATATTAGAACTATTTTCTAATATATTTTCATTGACAAAAGAAAAAAAATATAAAACAATAATAAATGATACTTTTGATTGGATTAAAAGTGATATGATAGATGATAGTGGTGGTTTTTATTCTTCTATAGATGCTGATTCTGAGGGAGAAGAAGGTAAATTCTATATATGGAAAAATAATGAGCTTAAAAATATTTTGAATAAAGATGAATTTAATTATGCTAAAAAAGCATTTAGACTATCTGAGGATGGCAAGTTTAATAATCATTTAATTATTAGAAGAAAATATAATAAAAATGATGATATCAAATTAATAGATAAAATAAAAAGAAAGTTATTTAAAGCTAGAAAATTAAGAATTCATCCTGTTATAGATAAAAAAATTATTTTATCATGGAACTCAATTTTACTCAAAGGATTAATTAGTTGTTATCAATCATTAGGAAATAAAAAATATATTGAAATTGCATTAAAAAATGCTGAATTTATAATAAATAGTTTTTTAAAGGGAAAAAATATAAAGAGAATTTATAAAAGTGATATTAATGCTTTTATAGATGATTATGCACATACTATAAGTGCTTTTATAAAACTATACGAGGCAACAAATAAAAGAAAATATCTAGATATAGCTAAAAAATTAACTGAGGAATCAATTAAACTCTTTTATAATAAAAAAGACAAACTATTTAACTTTAATGGTAAGAAAAACGAAAAATTAATTGCTAATAAAATTGAAATATTTGATAATGTTATACCATCATCAAATTCTATTATGTTTAATAATTTACTTCTTTTAGGAAAATTTTATAATGACAAGCTTTATCAAAATATTTATAATGAAATGTCATTCAAATTAAAAAAGTTTCTAAATAATTATGAGTTTTTATCTAATTGGATATTTACTAACCAAATAAATCAAATAGGAATTAATGAAATACAAATTAATTATGACTCTGATAACAAAAGAGTTTTGAAAGAAATTAATTCATGGTATGCTCCAAACAAAATTATATCAATCCGTACTGAAGAAAATTTAAATTCTAATAAAAAACTAAATTTTATAATCTGTCGTAATTATGTTTGTGAAAAACCAATCAGCAATATAAATACTTTAAAAAATAAAATATTTCAAAAAATAGATAGTTAAATGTATATGAAACAGATAATAGCTTTAATTATATTCTCATTTTTATTCTCATGCATAGAAGACTCTAATGTATCAAGAATTCCTTCAATTTCTTTTGAAAGTTTAGAATTTAAGAAAAGTGATAATAATTTCAATCAAGATTCATTAATACTAAATATTAATTTTATAGATGGTGACGGAAATCTTGGTCTTTCTAATGATGAAAATAATTATCCCTATCACCCCTTTAATGCTATTATAGATCAAGAATTTAATTGGGTAACTCTAGGATCTACCTCAGTATCTCCCCCACTATATGTCTATGAGCCAGATGGATCATATTACTTATATAGCAATGAAGATAATAGACCTTCTTTCAACTGTGAAAATTATATAATTGATACTGTAAACTCTACATCTAAACTTGATACTTTCTATATTCAAAAAAATGAAAACAACAAAAATATTTTTGTAGAATTTTATAAGAAAGAAAATGATGATTTTAAATTGATTGATTGGAAAAGAATATTTGACCAAGAATATGGATGTGGAATTGACTTTGACTCTAGGTTTCCTCCTCTTAATGTATCTAATTCATCTCAATTATTATCTGGTAAATTAAGATATGGGATGGTATCATATGGGTTTGAAATGATATTAAAAAATGATCTTTTCAAGCTTAAAATTCACATTAAGGATAGAGATTTAAATATGAGTAATACAATTGAAACCCCAGAAGTTACTTTAGAAGAAATATTAGTTAATTAACCTAAAGAGATGGGTAAGCTTTTGGGTTTAGTTCATTAAATAACCCATAAACTTTATCAAAAATTTCTTCACAATTAGGTTTTGAAAAATAGTCTCCATCAGTACTATACGCAGGTCTATGATCTTTAGAATGAATAGTAATTGGTTTAGAATCTAAATAAAAATATCCATCTTGATTTTCAATTACAGATTGCATCATAAATGCACTTGCACCTCCAGAGACATCTTCATCAGCAAATACAACTCTATTTGTTTTTTTAATTGACTCTTGAATTACATTAGTCTTATCAAATGGAAGTAACGTCCTCACATCAATTACTTCACATGAAATTCCAACCTCATGTAATTGTTTAGAAGCCTCCAATACAATTCTACACATTGAACCATAAGTTACTATTGTAATATCATTTCCCAGTTTTAACACCTCGGGAATGCCAAACTCAATAGAAACTTTATCTAAATTATTTGGTAAATTTTCCTTAAGACGATATGCATTTAGTGGCTCAATAATTATACCAGGCTCATCAGAAAGTAATAAAGTATTATACATACCAGCAGCTTCAACAAAATTTCTTGGAACTAGAATATTTATTCCTCTTAAACTGTTAACTAAAGTTCCAAGAGGTGATCCTGAATGCCAAATGCCTTCTAAACGATGTCCTCTAGTTCTAATAATTACAGGTGCTTTTTGTCCACCTTTAGTTCTATAATGTAATGTAGATAAATCATCTGATAGAGTTTGAATAGCCCAATAAACATAATCTAGATATTGAATTTCTACAATTGGTCTTAAACCTCTCATGGCTGCTCCTATACCTTGACCAATAATAGATGATTCTCTTATACCAGTATCAGTTATCCTTAACTCACCATATTTTTCTTGAATTCCTGCAAATCCCTGATTAACTCCTCCTATCAATCCTACATCTTCACCTACAGCAAATACTAATGGATTATTTTTGAACGTTATATCAAAAAAATGATTAATTATTTCTCTTCCATCAATTAATTTTGATTTTTTATCATATGTTGGTCTAATCTCTTTTATGTTTTTAACTGACATTTGAGATTCACTGTAAAGATGAGAACTATAATGATTAAAGTATTTTCTTTCAAACTCATTAATTAAATTTAAAAGATATCCCTTAGCTATATTATTTTCAGATCTTATTATTCTTTGAACAAATTTTAAAGATTTAAAAATATCAGATTTCAATGGCTGAAGAGTATTTAATAGATTCTCTCTTACTTTAATAATTTCCATTTTATTTTTTGGGCTATTTTGAGCTACTCTTGTAATAATAGTATTAGCATCATTGAGATCCTGATCAATAGGTTTCCTATACTGCATCCATGAAGTATCCCTAGCAGATTTAGCATTATCTAAAGCCTTTTTTTCAATTTTATCTAGTTCATTATTATCAGAAATTTTGTTATCAATTATCCATTCTCTCATTTTTTTAATACAACAAAAATCTTTTTCCCATTGTAATCTCTCCTTTGATTTATATCTTTCATGAGATCCAGATGTAGTATGGCCTTGTGGTTGAGTAACCTCTTTTACATGAATTATTGATGGAACATGATCCTCTCTTGCAAATTTTACTGCTTTTGAATATGCATTCAATAAACCTTCATAATCCCAAGCTTTAACAGTAAATAACTCAAATCCTTTATCGTTTTTTGAAGAACGCTGAAAACCTGATAATACTTTTGATAAATCATTTCTTGTTGTATGGTATTCAGAAGGAACAGATATACCATATCCATCATCCCATATTGACATAACAACGGGAATTTGCAATACACCACAAGCATTAATAGATTCCCAAAAATGTCCCTCTGAAGTACTTGCATCTCCTATAGTTCCAAAAATTACTTCGTTACCATTAATTGAAAAATTATGCATTTCAGATAATTCTTTATTTAATCTAAAAAGTTTAGAAGCATATCCAAGACCAACAATTCTAGGCATTTGACCAGAGACACAAGACACATCACTTGCAGAATTTTTCATATCTGTTAAAGTCTTCCAATCGCCTTTTTCATTAAGCATGCGTGTACCAAAATGACAATTCATTTGTCGTCCACCTGAATGAGGATCAAAACTAGTATCTGTATGTGCATATAATTGAGCAAAAAATTGATTTGCATTCAATTGATCAATTGCCATCATAAAAGTTTGATCCCTGTAGTAACCACTTCTAAAATCGCCGTTTTTAAAGAACTTAGACATTGCTATCTGGGGTAATTCTTTACCATCACCAAATACACCAAATTTAGCCCTACCCATAAAAACTTCTTTGCGTCCAATAAGACTAATGTTTCTACTTTCATTGATTAGGTAATAATCATTTAATATATCTTTCTTTGAGATTTTAAGTGATTTATTTACATCAATATCAAATTCAAACATATTAGATTTTTTGAATTGCAAATATACAAAAAAGCTATCAATGAAATTTTAATAATTCTCATATTACAATATTATATTTTTTAAATACCATTTAATCAAAATAATATTATTCTAATATTGTATAAAACAGAATAATAAACTGAAAAATGACTATTATATAAAATTAAAAAAAACATCAAATATTTATAAAATCTATTTAAATCTCTGATATTTGCACATATGAAAATTGGGGTCCCAAAAGAGATAAAAAACAATGAATTTAGAGTTGCTATAACACCAAATGGCACAAAAGAAATAGTTTCTCATGGTCATGAAGTTTTTGTTGAAAAAAATGCAGGATTAAATTCAAGTTTTACTGACGAAGATTATATTTCAGCGGGAGCTAATATTTTAGAAAATAATACATCTATATATAATGAATCCGAATTAATTCTAAAAGTTAAGGAACCAATTCAAGAAGAATATTCTCTTATTAAAAAAAATCAAATTGTTTTTACTTATTTTCATTTTGCATCACATAGGCCTTTATTAGAAGCAATGATCAAAAGCAAATCTATTTGCATTGCTTACGAAACAGTTGAAGATATTAGTGGCTCTTTACCTTTACTAACTCCTATGTCAGAAGTGGCTGGAAGAATGGCAACTCAGGAGGGAGCAAAATATTTAGAAAAACCAATGGGAGGAAGAGGGATTCTATTAGGAGGCGTAAGTGGTGTTGATCCAGCTAATGTTTTAATAATTGGAGGTGGAATTTCTGGAACAGAAGCAGCAAAAATAGCTTTAGGAATGGAAGCTAATGTAACAATATTAGATACTAGCCAGAAGAGATTAGATGAGTTAAATGATCTATTTAATAAAAAAATCACATGTAAACTTTCTGATAAAAAGACTATAGAAGAAGAAGCTATTAATAGCGACTTAATAATAGGTGCAGTTTTAATTGCTGGGGCCAAAGCACCAAAATTAATTTCAAAAAAACTTTTAAAATCATTGAAAAATGGTTGTGTTATGGTAGATATTGCAATTGATCAAGGAGGATGTTTTGAAACTTCATCACCTACTACTCATGAAAATCCAATATTTACTATAGATAATGTAATTCATTATTGTGTTGCAAATATGCCAGGTGCTGTTCCATATACTTCTACATATGCCCTAACAAATAAAACACTTCCATACTTAATTGAAATTGCAAATAAAGGTTGGATAAAAGCATCAAAAGAAAATAATGAAATAAAAACCGGAGTGAATATAGTTGAAGGAATGGTTGTTAATAAAAATGTGTCTGAGGCTTTTGGTGTTGAATTCCACAATATTGATTCAATTATTTAATTGTGATAATTTGGAATTGACTTTTTAAATTCAAAAGAATTATTATTCCAATCATATTTACATACAATATGATTTATTCCATTTGAAACCATTAAGTACCTACTTTTATATACTTTATTATAAACTGCAGACTGATTAATATGAGACTTATTCAATTTAATTTTATAAGATTTGCATTCAACAACCATGAAATTACTTAAATCTCTATTTAAAATAAGAATATCTGATCTCTTATTGAGATTATTATATTTTAAAGAAGACTCTGTCTTAATTAGAGCTTTTGGATATTTAAGATCATGAATAAAATAACTAATCAAATTTTGCCTTACCCATTCCTCCGGGGTCAATAATAGATATTTTTTTCTGATTAAATCAAAAATATATGTTTTTGATTTGGTTTTTTTAAAGCTTATTTTTTGTTCTGGTATATTTAAATCTACCATCAAATATTATTTTTTAATTTTTGTAAAAATTAAAAAGGTTAACCCAATTATGAAAAAAATAGTTAATGCAAGTACACTTGATCTCATACTTCCTGTAACTTGTTCAATGTAACCATAAGAAAAAGTTCCAATTACTACTGAGATATTGTATGAGATTCCATAAAAATTAAAAAAAGATGCAGTATCACCAATTTCTTTTGGTATCAGCTTAGAAAAAGTAGATCTAGATAGTGATTGAATTCCTCCCATCAAAATACCAACTGCTCCTGCGAGAAAATAAAATTGAGTCTCATTAGTGGTATAATAAGCAGTAAGACAAACAATAATCCAACAAATATTCATTGTTATCAAAGAAAATTTATTCCCTTTTAATCTTGAAACATACGCAAAGAAATAAGCTCCAAAAATCGCAATAAGTTGAATTATTAAAATTGTAAATATTAGTTTGTTTTGATCAAGATTTATCTCCTTATCACCAAAATATGACGCTACTAACATAATTGTTTGAACACCCATACTATAAAAAAAATATGATAATAAATAAAGTTTTAAATTTTTTACACCTTTAATATAATTCCATACTTTGATTAGCTCTTTAGCACCATAAGTTAGGATAGTCTTGTTAAGTATAATTTTTTTTGGATTTTCAGGTAAATAATATAATGTAATTTGGGCAAAGAAAATCCACCAAATACCAACTAATAGAAATGTGAACTTCGTTGCCTCTTTTGAAGATTCAAATCCAAAAAAATCAAAACCTTGAATAAGAATTAAACAGATTATTAATAATATAACACTTCCAACATATCCAAATGAGTATCCACGGGCACTTATTTTGTCAAAATTTTCAGGAGTTGAAATTTCGGGTAAAAAAGCATTATAAAATACTAAACTACCAGTAAATCCAATACTAGCTAATACATAAAATATTATTCCAAATTCAATGTTATCACCTTCAAAAAAATAAAGCAACATACATGAGATTGATCCTATATACATAAAAAGTCTAAGGAAAAGCTTTTTATTTCCAGAGTAATCAGCAATACCAGAAAGAATAGGTTGAATAATCGTAAGTATAAGAAATGAGAATGAAAGAGAATAAGAATAAAGAACTGAGTTTACAATTTTTAATCCAAAAAAACTAACTATATCTGACCCTGTAGCAGAAGTCGTAACAGTGTTATAAAAAATTGGGAATATAGCAGTTGTAATTACAAGAGAGTAAACTGAGTTTGCCCAGTCGTACATACACCAAGCATTAACCTTCTTACTATATTTTGATTGTAATTTCATAAATAAGAATTAAATCTAATTCTTATTTACTTTAAATATCAATAGATTGAACAGAACTGTAAAGAATTTTTCTTGCATTTGCTTCTCTTAGTTCTTGTTGAACATCAGAAACAATACCCATTTTTGATTCTACGTCAACTTTAAGAGACATAGTAATTTGATCTCTTTCAGCTTCATTAAGTTTATCTTTTTCCTGATTAACAAATTGAATAATTTCATCTACTTCAACAAAAACATCATTTACTTGTATTTTAGGTTCTTTACCAAAAATTTTACTTTGTTTTGGTTCACCTATGTATATATAACTAACAAGAGATTTTCTTTCTAATTTTGATAATTGAGCAGCCTTCGGTAGTTTTTGCTTCACTAAAATATCCGTTTCTCTTAAAACAGTTGTCACCATGAAAAAGAATAATAACATAAATATGATATCTGGCAGAGCAGCTGTTGGTATATCTTGAGAAGTATTAGATTTTTTTCCGAATTTTGGCATTAGTTTGCAATTTTATTTGGTTCAGCAATAGAAATTGCTCTTGGAATACCTTGTCTAGCAGCTTGATACTTTTTATCTTGAACTGGATCATCTCTATCTAGTTGTAAAAACTCAGCAGCAGATAACCCTACTCTTTCACCATAAACATCATTATATGCAGCATTCACTTGATCAAGTACTTGTACATATAATTCATATGAAGTTCCTCTATCTGCTTTAAAAGATACTACAGCTTCAGTTGGATCATCAGAATAATCAGATCTCCTAATAGAAGAACTATAAGCTTTCATCGAAGATGGTAAACTATTGTATATTTCAACTCCTTCTTCGCCTGGACTTCCAAAATTTAAAATAAATGATCTTACCATCTCTCTTAATTCAAAAACATCAGAAAGAGGCTCATCCTCAACCAGAAGTTTATCTTGTGAATTAGCTAAAATTTTAAAAATATTTCTGTCATTTTTTGTAACCTCAGGTGGTGGTTGATTTGGATCTGGTTTAGGTGGTAAAAGCATAGCTATTCCTTTATCATTAGCTATCGTAGTAGTTACTAGAAAAAAAATAAGTAATAAGAATGCTATATCAGCCATTGAGCCGTTAGGTATTTCAGCTGTAGGTCTATTTTTTCTAGCCATTTTTGAGTGATTTTGTTATTTCTGAATATAAAATTCCAAATACAGCTAACCCAGCAAGAATGTAAACTAAATTCAAGATTCCACCAATAAACTTAGATAATGATTCATCAACTCCAAACTCAGCATAACTAGAATATACTTCACTACTAGAAAGTAACCAGGCTAGTAAAAATAACACTAAAATAGAGCCTAATCCAATCCCAGTTCCTACCAAAGACTTAGGATTTTTAGATGCTATCCATAAGGGAAAACCAATTGCAAGCATCGCTGCAACAATAACCATTCCATATCCGAAATATAGAATTATATCAACTAGATCTAATAATATCATTATTTAGATAATTTTCTCTTAACTAAAATATCAACTAAGGAAATTGAAGCATCTTCCATAGTATTTACTAAACTGTCAATTTTAGAAACTAGGTAGTTGTAAAACAATTGTAAAATCACAGCTACTATAAGTCCACCTACAGTTGTTAATAATGCAATTTTAATACCTCCTGCAACAAGAGAAGGAGAAACATCACCAGCTTCAGCGATTGCATCAAATGCACCAATCATACCAATTACAGTTCCCATGAAACCAAGCATAGGAGCGAGAGATATAAATAGAGATATCCATACCATACCTTTTTCTAATTTACCCATCTCAACTGAACCATATGATATTATAGATTTTTCAACCATATCAATTCCTTCTGAAGCTCTCATCAATCCTTGGACAAAAATAGAAGCAACAGGACCCCTTGTATTTTTACAAATTTCTTTAGCAGCATCAACACCACCTTTTGATAGTGCCCCATCAATATCTGATAATAATTTTTTTGTATTAGT
>CACPJB010000020.1 GCA_902634135.1 uncultured Marinoscillum sp.
TTCAGAAGAGAAGTAAAGAGTATCATTATCATCTTTACCCATGTATAATGGTATAACACCTATTGGATCTCTAGCAACAAAAAATGAATTACTAGCTTTTTCATATAAGAAAAAAGCAAAAATACCATTGATTTTATCCAACATATCATTACCATATTTTTTAAACAATGGAATAATAACTTCACAATCAGAATTTGTTTGAAACTGATAATTAATATCTTTAGAATCACGAAATTCTTGATGATTATAAATCTCACCATTAACTGTTAAAATAATTTCTTTATCGTTGGAAAATAATGGTTGTCCACCAGATTTTATATCAACAATTGATAACCTTTCATGAGCTAAAATAGCATTATCAGATGTGTATATACCAGACCAGTCTGGACCTCTATGTCTTACTTTCTTAGACATAGATAAAGACTTTGATCTCATATTTTTATCAAATTTTAATTGATTATTGTAAATTGCAACTATTCCACACATGAACTATAATTAAGAATGCAATATAATTTCAAAATTTCATTTTTCTATACATTATTTATTTCAATGTTTATTGTATTTTCTTGTAATCATAAACCTACAGGAACTTTATCAAAAAATGGAATGGTTTCATCTGCACATCCTTTAGCCTCAGAAGTAGGTATTGAAATATTAAAAAGTGGAGGGAATGCGTTTGATGCTGCAATAGCTGTACATTTTGCTCTAGCAGTTGTTTATCCTCAAGCAGGAAATTTGGGTGGTGGTGGTTTTGTTGTTTATAGACTTTCAGATGGAGAAACTGGATCTCTTGATTTCAGAGAAAAAGCACCAAATATGTCAAGTAGAGATATGTATTTAATCAATAAAGAAGGAGATTTAGTAGTTGATGGTAATAAAAGTAGAATTGGACATTTAGCATCAGGTGTTCCAGGATCTGTTGATGGTATGTTAAAACTTTACGAAAAGTTTTCAACTAAAAATTGGGGTGAATTAATTTCTCCATCAATTAATTATGCTGAAAATGGTTTTAAAATAACTAAAAAACAATCTAGGGGACTAAATAATGTTAGAGAATCTTTTGAGAAAGTAAATGATAAACCTATAGCATTTTTAAAAGAATCTAATTGGGAAGAGGGAGATTTATTAATTCAGAAAGATCTAGCTAAAACATTGATTAGAATAAAAGATGATAAAAGAGATGGTTTTTATTTAGGAATTACTGCGGATTTAATTGTTGAAGAAATGAATAGTGGTAGTGGTATTATAACTCATGAAGATTTAAAAAACTATTCTTCTTTATGGAGAGATCCTATAATTGGTAATTATAAAGGACATAAAATTATTTCTATGGGACCACCTTCAAGTGGTGGAATTGCTTTATTACAATTACTACATGGTGCAGATCAACATAATACAAGTAATTATGAGCATAATTCAATAAATTATATCAATTTATTAACAGAAATAGAGAGTAGAGTTTATGCAGACAGAGCTACATATTTAGGAGATGATGACTTCTATGATGTTCCAAAATCATCACTTTTAGATAAAAATTATCTTAATAATAAGTTTAATACAATAAATAAAGATATTAAAACTAAGTCTTCAGAAATTAAAAGTGGAAATATTATCTTAAATGAGTCTGAAGAAACAACACATTTTTCTATTGTAGACAGCTTTGGAAATGCAGTATCTGTAACAACAACCATAAATTCATCTTTCGGATCAAAAGTAGTAGTAGATGGTGCAGGATTCCTTCTAAATAATGAAATGGATGATTTTAGTATAAAACCAGGCTTTCCAAATATGTTTGGCTTAGTGGGAGGTGAAGCAAATGCTATTGAACCAAATAAGAGAATGTTATCATCAATGACTCCTACAATTGTAGAAAAAAATGATAAATTATTTATGGTACTAGGTACTCCTGGTGGTTCTACTATTATCACATCTGTTTTTCAAACAATTCTTAATGTAATTGATTATAATATGGGTATGCAAGAAGCTGTAGATTCTAAAAAATTTCACCACCAATGGTTACCAGATGTATTGGTTGTAGAAGAAGAAACCCTATCAGATGAATTGAGTAATAAATTAACTCAGATAGGTCATAAGATTGTCAAAAGATCATCTTTAGGCAGAATGGACTGTATACTAATAAAAGAAGATGGTTCATTAGAAGGTGGTGCAGATAAAAGAGGTGATAATATTGCTCTTGGATATTAAATTACTCTACATTTAAAATATTTATTTTAAAAATATTATTTTTGGAAAAATTAAAGAAAATATATGAAACAGTTAAAAAATCATTATAAAGCACTTATTTTATTTATATCAATATTTATTATTATCGGGTGTTCAGATCCTATAATAGAACCTGTAAATTTACCTGGTCAGATTTATGTTGCTGGTTCATATACTACAGGAGGATACGAATACGGAGCATATTGGGTAGCAAATAGTAGTGGAACATATGATAGAGTAGATTTAGATGATGCTGGAGTTATACATGATATAAAAGTAAGAGATGGAGTCGTTTATGCGGTTGGAGAAACCACATGGGGTGAAAGAGACCCAGCAATTTGGATTGATGGTGTTAAAACCGTATTAAGTGCTCCTTACAACGATGAATCATGGGGAGCTGCTACCGCGTTTGATATGGCATTTGACGGAAATGACATATACATATCTGGAAATTATGTATCTGAAAAAGCTAGTTTAGGGGGGGTTTCAAGTGCTTGTTATTGGATACTAAATGATGATAATCCTCAAGGAAAACTCTATCCACTTCAAAGTGGAGTAAGTTCTGATGCTTATGGTATTGCAATTTTAAATGGACAACCAATTTCTGTTGGTTGGTATCAAAAGGAACATAAAATATATCCTGCAAAATGGATAGGAAATCAAAGATCAAATCTTGATGGAAAAAATGACGGAGAAGCAATGGATATTGTTATTGATGGTAATGATTTCTATATAAGTGGATGGACTGATAATAAGAGAGGTGCTACACATTATTACCCTACTGTATGGAAAAACAATCAGAATTCTAGAAAAACTCTTAAGGAAGGCACACTAAGAAGATCTGAAGTATCTAGTGATGATAGGGAGGCTTATGCATCTGCAATTACTATAAAAAATGGAAATATTTATGCTACGGGGTATACGTATTTTGATAATTCTGTAACTTCAGCTAGCTTTTGGACAATCGATTATAGTGGAAATAATCCAAGTAATGAAATTACTGAATTTAATGGTGGAGAAATGAAAGATATAGTAATATCTCAAAATGGAGATATAATAACTGTTGGATCTGGAGAAGTATGGATAAATGGAATCTCTGGTCAAGCTGTTGAGGTAGATGTATCAGTATATACAAATGCAGTAACGATATCTGAATAATTACCTAATAAATTTAATTTTTCCTTAGGTTATTAATATATCTTTTTTGATTATTATCCTTATTTAATCTAATACAAATTATATAATAAATGATAGATAAAAGTGAATTAAAACCAATTAAAATTGATGATTTAATTAGATTAGGACGAGATAATGATGGTGGATACATAATTCCAAAAATTATATTAGAAAAATGTGATGGATTATTATCATTCGGAATAAATAAAGACTGGTCCTTTGAAAAAGACTTTTCAAATTATGATAACATATTATATGTTCATTGTTATGATCACACCTTAAATTATTTGTCATTATTAAAGTTTACAGTTAAATCAGTATTTATATCTATTATTCGTTTATTAACATTTGATAGAATAAGACTTAAAAAATCTATTGAGGGTATAGGTTGTATATATGATTACATTACTTTTTTCAAAAAAAATATAATTCATATAAAGAGAAAGATATCAGATAATAATAATGAGATCAATATATCAATTTTAAAAACGTTAGAAAAAATAACATCTAATGGTTCAAAACATATTTTTATTAAAATGGATATAGAAGGAGATGAGTTTTCAGCATTAAATGAATTCATCAGTTCTAAAAAATTAGTATTGGGTTTTGCAATTGAATTTCATGATATAAATACTAGAAGTAAAGAATTTAATGATCTAATAAAAAAAATTAAAAGAAACTATTATATAGCTCATATTCATGGTAATAATTATTCAAAAGTCGATCAAGCATCTGGATTTCCATCTTCAATTGAGTTAACATTTATTATTAAAAATCTTATTAAAGAGTCGACTGTTTTATCAAATTTTAAGTATCCGATAGATGGTTTAGATCAACCAAATAAACATTCAAGACCTGATATAATATTAAAGTTTTAATAATATTACTTTAGTAATTTTTATGTTAAATTAGGATAAATTTAAATTATGAAATTAAATATATCTATTTTCTTAATCTCACTAATTCTGTTTACAGGTTGTGGAGATGATGAAGATTCTCTATCAAATGATATCGATTTTTTTTCTAATCATGCTGGTTCTGTATGGGTTACAGGTAATTTATTATATTGGTTAAGAATAAATAATGATAGCAGTGATGAATACAATGATGGAAAATGTGTTAATTTTCCTGCAGCAGATGGAATTTATAATGGTTGGGAAGAAGGTTCTCAATTCAATCAAACCATTATTAGAAATGAAGCTAACTTCGTATCATGGCAATTAGTTTGTATTGAAGGAAGTTGTAATACTGGTACATTTTCATATTCAGTAAATGCAGCTGGTAATAAGTTGACCTATAATAATACTTATGGAGAAGACTATGTTTATACAAAAGTAAATGATACTTTTCCAGGCACTGATTGTAAAAATTAGTTGATAAATAATTCAACTCTCCTGTTGAGCCTTCTTAAATTTTCAGAATCATTACTATATCTAGGTTTAGATGATCCTAGTCCTTTAACTTTTATCTGACTTTTCTTTATTCCATTCATAACTAAAAAGTCTCTTATAGTTTCTGATCTATCTTTAGATAATTTAATATTTGACTTAAAGTCACCTCTGTTATCAGTATGACCCTCAATTGTAATTTTAATATTAGAATTTGTCTTAAAAAGGTGTAACAAATCATTTAAATAAGGTATAGATTCGTCATCCAAATCAGCAGAAGATTGTTTAAATAACAGGTTTTTTAAAACTACCCTACTCCCAGATTCAATTGGATCTAAATTAATAGAAATATTTTTTGTTTTATCTATGTTTATTAGTGTGTCTTTAATGAAAAAATTATCAGTTATAAATTTAAATTTATAACTGTCAGCTACTTCAAAAGGTAAACTAAATATGTTTGAATTAAATTGGATAGAATTATCATTAATGTATACTAATCCGTTTTTAATACCTGAATTTAAATTAAATGTTATTCTAATATTATTTTTATTATTTCCATAAAAGAAAATATCTGAATTTGTTTTACTGTCAGTAGTTGCAGATAATAGAAAATTAGTAGAATTATAATCATATGTTAATGATACCTCTGATTTATATGTGTTTAATTGATTCATTTTTATAGGTTCTGACCATGAATTATTATTTTTATTAACTGCATAAAAAAGCTCATAACCTAATTTATCTCTATTTGATATGAATACAAGAGTATCTTTGCTTATTAAGAAAGGTGAAATATCTTGGTAAAGGCTATTAACATCAGATCCAATATTTTTTAATCTCCCCCACTTGCCATCAATTTTTTTAGATGTATATATATCTTCTACACCGTAAGTTCCATAACCTTCAAGTGAAAGAAAAATAATGTCCGATTTTTGATTAATAGAACCTGTTAATAAGTTATAATTAGTAGAAAATCCATCAATTTCCTCTCTGCCCAATAATTTAAATTGGTTATTTATGTCATAGTAGTTAATCAATCTATTTCTTAAAACTATAAGAATGTCATTATTCAATCCTAATATAATTTCATTTTCATTGGTATTTACTTGAGTTAAATTAATTGGCGGCTCCCATAATCCATTATTTCTATTTCTATACCATATATCATTCTTGTCAATTAATCCACCAATATTATTAATGTTATCTGAACTATTAAAGAATAAAGAATTTCCATCGGTACTCAGGTAAGCATTACTCTCATTAAAAGGATATGATGTCATATTTTTATTAATAAGAGATATTTTTTCAAATGACTGTGAAAAGCCACTCAAGAATGTAAATAAAGCTATAATCAATAAATATAATCTAGTACTCATTATCAAAATCTACTTGATTTAATAAACTTTCACCAGAAATAACTTTTTTATAGTTATTAATTATTTGAGGTACAGCAGCACTTTCATTAGTAACACTAGCATTATGTGGTGTTATCTGTATTTTTTCATTAGTCCAAATTTTACTTGATTTTGGTAAAGGTTCTTTTTCAAATACATCCAAAAATGCTCCAGATAGAGTACCATTACTTATAAATTCTAATATGTCATTTTCATTTTGAACCTTACCTCTAGATACATTAATGAGATATGTTCCTTTTAATAATTTTTTAAATAAACTTTTATCAAGAAGGTGATGTGTTTTTCTTGTATATGGTACAGTACATACTAGAACATTAATCTTTGATAAAAATGTATTTAAATTATCACCATAATAAACCTTAATATTGTTACTTTCCTTCTTATTTAAAGAATAACCTATAACATTAAATCCCATGTAATTTAATTTATCTGCTGCATCAGAACCTAGTGCTCCATATCCTAAAATACCAATATTAATTGGTAATATTTCTGGATAAGTATTTTGGTCCCATACTTTATCAATTTTATCTTTTTGATATTTTAGTATTTTTCTATGATAAAAAAGTACAGCTGTAATTATATAATTAGTCATCGAGAATGATAACTTTTCATCTGAAATTCTACAAATTGGAATACCTTTTGGACATGATGAATCATTAATTATATGATCAACACCAGCCCCCATTGAATGAATTAGTTTTAAATTTTTAAACTTACTTAATATATTTTCAGGTTGTTTCCAAAGACAAACACATTCAACATTATCATAATCTATATTAGGGTAAACAGATATATTTATATCATTATCATATTCATTAAAAGTTGATACCCAATCTTTAACTTTTTCATCTGGAGCTATTATACCTATATTCATTTTTTCTTAAGTAGATAATACAAACTAAGTGAAAATAAACAAGTTAAAACAGTACCTATTAAATTAAACCATAGATAACCAATAGATTTACCTAAAACAAAATATAATAAAAAGACAGATAATTGAGATATTATCGACCCTAAGAAAACATTATGAGATTGAACTTTTCTAAGAAAAAATGCAATTAAAAATATACCAAGAACATTACCATATAGTAATGAAGCTATAATGTTTATTGATTCTATTAAATTTTCTGTTTGTGAAAAAAATAATGAAAATAATATAGCTATTATTCCCCAACCTAAGGTAAAAATCCTAGACATCATTACATCATTTTTATCATTTTTAGACTTATTAATGAATCTCTTATATAAATCTATAGTTGTTATTGTAGAAAGTGCGCTAATTTCAGCTGATGTTGAACTCATTGCGGCTGATAGAATTAATGCAATAATTAATCCTATAAAACCATGCGGTAAATAATTAAGAATAAAATGAAGAAAAATAAAGTCATTTTCAGGTTTTTCGTATTTAAAACCACTTCTTAAAGCATTTTCCTCTAATTTTTTTCTAGCATTATTAAGTTCATTATCTTTTCCAATTATTAATTTATTATTCCATTCATCGTTAAGAATTAATTGTTTTTTCTCATCAAAAATTCCTTTAGACTTTATGGTTATATCTTCTAATAGTTTAGGGTTATTTTTTGATTGATATTCTATAAGGTTTTTATTAAAATTTACAGGTGGTTCGTTTACACTATAGAAAACAAATAATAAAAGACCTATATATAGTATAAAGAATTGAAGAGGTATTTTTAATATAGCATTAAATATTAACCCAATTCTACTTTCTTTAATATTAGTTGCATTAATATATCTCGAAACTTGTGACTGATCTGTTCCAAAATAAGAAAGAGAAAGAAAAAAACCTCCTAATAAACCTGTCCATATTGTATATTCTTCTTTTGGATCAAATGAAAAACTAAGGGCATTGTTTTTTTCAAATAATTTAATTAGATCAAAAGATTTACTAATTGTTATTTGATTTGATATAAAAGAATTTAAATAATAAAAAACTATAAGTAAACCACATAAAATTACAAACATTTGATATTTATGAGTATGACTTACTGCTCTACTACCCCCTATAACTGTATATAAGACTACTAATAATCCAACAAAGACTACTGTATAAGTCATTTCCCAACCCAAAATTGATGTTAGAATTATGGAAGGAGCATAAATTGTAATTCCACATTGAAAGCCTCTTTGCAACAAAAAGAAAAAAGAGGTTAAAGCTCTAACTTTAGAATCAAACCTTTCTTCAAGAAATTGATAGGCTGTATAAACATTTGAACCATAATATTTTGGTATAAAAAAAACTGAAACAACGATTAGAGCTAATGGTAATCCAAGATAATTTTGCACAAAACTCATTCCTTCAGAATAACCTTGTCCTGGAGTTGAAATAAAGGTTATTGCGCTTGCTTGAGTAGCCATTACAGATAAACCAATTGTTGACCAACTCAATGATTTATCACCTAGAAAATATGATTTCAAATTTCTATTTTGATAGTTTTTATAAATACCATAAAACGTAATGAAAAGTAGAATAGAAGTAAATACAAGAAAATCTAGATTGCTCATAAATATGTAAATACGGCTAGTAAGATTATATATACAATTAAAAGAAAAATAACCAGCTTATATAGTTTGGAAAAACTCATTTGCCAAATATATCAAATTGTATCTGAAAAGTATGAATTTATATTATCTCTTAGATTGTAATTTGATGACATAGACTCGGCATACGCACCACAAGAATGAAAAACTATTAAATCTCCCCTCTCTGACTTTACAAGTGGGTAATTTCTAGCAAATGTATCTGAACTCTCACAAATAGGACCAACAATATCATAATTCAAATAGGTATTCTGATTTGAGGTAATATTTGATATTTTATGATTACTATTATATAGTGCAGGTCTAATTAAATTATTCATTCCTGAATCTAATATTAAAAAGTTTTTATTGTAAGATTTTTTAGAATAAAGAATTCTTGAAACAAGAAATCCACATTGCCCTACTATAGATCTTCCTAATTCAAAATGAATTGATTGATTATCATCTAAATTAATTTTTGTATTAAAAAGATGAATAAAATCTTTAAAGTTTGATATTAAATTTTTTTCAGGTTCTTCATAATCTATACCTAATCCACCACCAACATTAATTGTTTTGATATTTAAACCATTCTCTTTAAGGTAGGAAGTTATTTCATTTGATTTTTTACAAAGACTAATAAACGGTGATAAATCAATTAATTGAGACCCTATATGGAAATGTATTCCAGAAATATTAATATTTGATAATTGATTTAATTTTGGAATGTAAGAAATATCATTTAAATCAATCCCAAATTTATCATCACTAGAACCAGTTTGTATTTTTTTATTTGTATCACATTTAATGTTTGGGTTTATTCTTATAGATACATTTGTTACCTTGGATAAATTATTTGACAATGAATTAATCAATTCTAGCTCTTGAAGTGATTCAACATTAAAATATGAAATATTATTTTTGATTCCATTTTCTATTTCTCTATCAGTTTTTCCGACACCTGCAAAAACAATATCATCACAATTAAAACCATTATTAATACAATGTTTTATTTCATTAAAACTAACAGCATCAATACCTAGGTTATAATTATTAATTGTCTTTAAAATTTTAGGATTAGTATTAGATTTAACAGAAAAAAAAACTTTATTAAAAGGTTTAAGTAAATGAGATAATGAGTCAAGGTTTTTCTCAAGTACCGAGATATCATAATAATAAAAAGGTGTTGAAAGTTTACTAAATCTCTTTACTAATTGAGAAGTAAACATCAAAAGAAATTACGAAACAGATTTGACAATTTGCTTGAAAGAAACAGGGTCATTCATAGCAATATCAGCCAATACTTTTCTATTTAAATTTATTTTAGATTTTTTAAGTTTTCCTACAAACTCAGAATATGACATACCACCTTCTCTAACAGCAGCATTTATTCTTTGTATCCAAAGACTTCTAATCTCTCTTTTCTTTGTTTTTCTATGAATATATGAATATTGGAGTGCTTTTTCAACAGCATTTTTTGCTACAGTCCAAACATTCTTTCTTCTACCAAAATATCCTTTAGCTAATTTAAAAATCTTTTTTTTCTTAGCTTTAGAAGCTACATTATTTCTTGATCTAGGCATAATTACAAATTTAAATCATTCTTTTAATATTCTTTTCATCAGACTTATTAACAATTGATGTTTTTGTCAAATTTCTCTTTTGTTTTGTTTCTTTTTTTGTCAATATATGATTTTTAAAAGCATTTTTTCTCTTAATCTTACCTGTTCCTGTAAGTTTGAATCTTTTCTTAGCTCCTGATTTAGTTTTTACTTTAGGCATAATTTTATTTTTTAGGTGATAACATTAAAAACATTCTTTTCCCTTCAAGTTTAGGCAATTCTTCAACATTAGCATATTCTTCTAAAGCTTGTGCTAATTTAAGTAAAAGTATTTCACCTCTTTCTTTAAAAACAATAGTTCTACCATAAAAATGAACATAAGCTTTAACCTTAGCACCATTCTCGAGAAACTTAATAGCATGTTTCAATTTAAAATTAAAATCATGTTCATCAGTATTTGGGCCAAACCTTATTTCTTTTAAAATAGTTTTTTGTGCGTTAGACCTTATTGATTTTTGTTTCTTTTTCTGAATGTACTTAAACTTAGAATAATCAATAATTTTACATACTGGTGGATCGGAATTCGGGGAAATCTCAACTAAATCTAATCCTTGTTGTTTTGCCATTTCTTGAGCTTTATGTATAGGGTAAATATTAACTTTGACGTTCTCTCCAACAACTCTAACCATACTGGATGTTATCCTGTCATTAATTTTATGTTTCTCTTCTGGTTTCCTCCAGTTTCTTCTTTTTCTTATTCTGTTAATTTTACCCTCCTTTGTTTTAAAATTTTGTGCAAATATCTCAAATATTTAAAAAAATAAAAGAATTTTTAGATTAATTTCAATTAGTATTTAATTCTTCTTTTAGCATCTTAGTAAGATTTTCTATTGACATTTTGCCAATATCTCCCTCATACTTTTTTCTTACTGAAAGTGTTGATGAAGACATTTCATTGTCACCTATAATAATCATATAAGGAATTTTCTTAATTTCTGCATCTCTTATTTTCTTTGATATTTTCTCGAATCTAGTATCAATAGAAGTTCTAAAATTTAATTTTTCTAATGAATCTTTCACAGAGGAAGCATAATTATTTACTTTTTCATTAATTGGTAAAACTATTAATTGATTTGGTGCTAACCACAATGGAAAATTACCTTCGCAATGTTCAGTGATTATAGCAATAAACCTTTCCATCGAACCAAAAGGAGCTCTATGTATTATAACAGGAGTTTTTTTTGAATTATCCTTATCTATATACTCTAAATTAAATCTTTTTGGTAGTTGATAATCAACTTGAATAGTTCCTAGTTGCCATTCTCTATCAAGAGAATCATTAACCATAAAATCTATTTTTGGACCATAGAATGCAGCTTCTCCGTGTACTATCTCAGCATTTATATCTGTTTGTTTAACAGCATCAATTAAATCATTTTCAGCTTTATCCCATAATAATGAATCGCCAATATATTTTGAAGAATCCTCTTTATCTCTCAATGAGATTTGAACCTTATAATCTTTAAATGAAAGTGATTTAAATACTTTTAGAATTAAGTCCATAACACCCAATACTTCATCTCTTACTTGATCAATTGAACAAAAAATATGAGCATCATCCTGTGTAAATCCCCTAACTCTAGTCATTCCATGTAACTCACCACTTTGTTCATATCTATAAACTGTACCAAACTCAGCAATTCTAAACGGAAGTTCTTTATAAGAATGTGGTTTAAATTTAAATATCTCACAGTGATGGGGGCAATTCATAGGTTTTAATAGATATTCTTCATTTTCTGATGGAACTTGGATTGGTTGAAACGACGATTCTCCATACTTATCATAATGTCCAGATGTGATATATAATTCTTTTGAACCAATATGAGGAGTTGTTACGTGCATATATCCTTGCTTAATTTGTTCTTTTCGCATAAATTCAATGAGATTTTCTCTAACTATATGTCCATTTGGCAACCAAATTGGAAGGCCTGAACCAACACTTTCACTGAAAAAAAACAATTCAAGTTCTTTACCTAATTTTCTATGATCTCTTTTTTTTGCTTCCTCTAATTTTTCTAAATAATCCTCTAAAAGATTATTATTTGGAAAAGAGATAGCATATAGTCTTGTTAATTGTTTATTATTTTCATCACCTCGCCAATAAGCTCCAGCAATATTTAAAATTTTAAAAGATTTAATGAATTTCGAAGAAGGAATATGAGGACCCTTACATAAATCAGTAAAACTACCTTGCTTATAAAAGGAGATTTCCCCATCATTTAAATCATTAATAAGTTCAATTTTATATTGATCTTTTTTGTCATTAAAATATTTTAATGCATCTTTTTTAGATATCTCTGATCTAGTAAAAATAAGGTTTGAAGAGGTTAACTCTAAAAATTTCTTTTCAATTTTTGAAACATCAATTTTTGAAACATCATAATCAACAAAATCGATATCATAATAAAAACCATTGGAAATAGGAGGACCAATACCAAATTTTACTCCTGGATATATACTTTCAACAGCTTCAGCTAAAATATGAGCAGATGAATGCCAGAAAGTAGATTTTCCAGAATCATCATCCCATGTTAAAAATTTTATTTCTCCACTTTTCGTTAATACTGTAGAAAGATCAATTAAATTATCATCAAAAGATACTACTAATACTTTTTTAGCTAGACTATTACTAATTGACTTGACAATCTCTAAACATGTAATACCAGATTTAAATTCTTTAGTTGAGGAATCAGGAAACTTTACAGTTATTTTAGACATATTATACCTCTTTTATAAATAATTTATTATCAAATCTAAACTGCTTTCCATAAACTGCATTAGGATCTCTTTTACCAGCACCTATCACCATACATATTTGAGCTTTTTTAGGAAGTTTTAAAGTTTTCTTTAATCTAGAAGAATCAAATCCTTCCATGGGACAAGTATCAAATCCATATGCT
>CACPJB010000021.1 GCA_902634135.1 uncultured Marinoscillum sp.
ACAAGACTTTATTTTATAGTGCCAAATGAAGAATATTTTTATGTTTCTTTAATGGTATTTTTTATCTCAATTTTTTCTTCAATATTCCCATCAATAAGAGCATTAAAGATTAATCCAGTTGAAGCAACTAAAACAATATAAATTTGAATTATGATTGAGACAAAAAAATTATCTAAAATTTATAATCCTGGAAAATTTGAAGTGAAAGCCGTTGATAATGTTTCCACCATGTTTAAAGAGGGTGAGTTTACTTCTGTTGTAGGTCCATCAGGTTCTGGAAAGACTACATTTTTAAATTGTGTTGGTGGGTTAGACACACCATCATCAGGTGATGTGACTATATTGGGAGATAACATAACAAAACTTTCTGGAGGAGACATTATAAAATATAGATTAGAAAACATTGGATTTGTTTTTCAAGCTTATAATTTAATACCTGTTCTTTCAGCAAAAGAAAATATTGAAATGATAATGCTTCTCCAGGGAAAAGATGAGAAAACTAGAAAATTAAGAACAGACGAATTATTAAATCAAGTTGGTCTTTATGAAATGAGAAATAGAAGACCTGCTCAATTATCTGGAGGTCAACAGCAAAGGATTGCTGTTGCAAGAGCATTAGCTTCTAAACCTAAATTTATTTTGGCAGATGAGCCTACTGCAAATCTTGATACATCATCTACTTCTAATTTATTAGATATAATGAATAAATTAAATGAGAATGAAAAAATCACATTTATATTTTCAACACATGATCAAAGAGTAATAGATAGAGCTAGAAGAGTTGTAACTTTAGAAGATGGAAAAATTGTCAATGATATTAAAAAATAAGTTTGTTTCACTTACATTTTTATTATTAATACCATTTAATATGTCTGCACAAAAATTAAAACCATCATTTACATTAAATGGATATGCTAAATATTTACCAGCATTTATGGATTATAGTTTTTTTGAATCAGAAAATAATAACTTAATTCATAATAGATTAAATATGAGAGGGTATTTTGGTAATAATTTATCTCTTGGACTCGAAATTAGAAATCGAATATTTTTTGGAGATATCCCAACTATTGAGGGTGATAATGGACTAATAAATATGTCTTATTATATAGTGAGAGAAGATAACTTTATTTTAAATTCAATGATTGATAGGTTATGGGTAAAATATCAAATTGATAAGATTGAGTTTAGTATCGGAAGGCAGCGAGTTAATTGGGGTGTCAATACAATTTGGAATAATAATGATTTGTTTAATGCATATAACTTTATAGATTTTGATTACATAGAAAGACCAGGTTCTGATGTTATTAGGTTTATCTATTCTGGAGATAATCTCTCAAGCTTAGAAATAGTTTATATGCCTAATGAAAGAAAGGGTTATGCGTTAGCAGGATTATACAAAATAAATTCATTTGGATATGATTTCCAGATATTAGCAGCAAATTATTTTGATGATATAGTGATTGGTGGAGGATGGGCAGGAAATATTAAAGATGCTGGATTTAAAGGAGAATTATCTTATTTTATTGATAAAAATAAATTTAAAAATTCTTTAAGTTTATCTTCTTCATTTGATTACTCAACAAAAAGTGGTTTTTATTTTTTAGGTTCCTACCTTTATAATTCTAATGGATTCAATGAGCCAAATTTTCTAAGCTTAGTAAATATTAATGCAAATGTTTTATCTCCAAAAAATTTAATGCCTTCAAAACATTCTTATCTATTTCAGGTAAATAAGTCTATTACTCCTCCAATTAATACCTCTCTTAGTATTTTATATGGTCATGGAATAAAATTATTATATTTTTCTCCTAGCATATCTTATGATATAAGCTCTAGATTTGATGCTTCAATAATAAGTCAGTTTTTTTACTTAGATAATTTAGGTGATTTTAAAAATATTTTGAAAGGGTATTATTTACAAATTAAATATAGCTTTTAAGACCCATTTTTTAATTTCCACATTTCAAAATCATCTTTATTTATCATATATGCCCAATGAAGTAGTGATTGTCTAACTGCTAGGGAAAATGTTAGATCATCTACTGTCGTAGATTTCTTATGTATTTTTGAATATATATAATTTCTCCATCTACCTTTTTCACCACAAAAATTGTTCCATCTCTGTATTTGTCTTTTATCATCTTCGGATCTTCTTCCTAGGAAGTACCTACAGTACCACTGAAACCAACCCCTTGGATCTTGTTCATTTATCCAACCTTTCTCTTCCCATTCTTCTTGAGTTAAACCAGATTTTATATTAAAATAATTTACTTTTCGATTGTATTTGTCAGATTTATATTGATACTCATCTAATCCCTCAAACCAATCTTCAGGAAATTCATTACTATTTATATCGATTTTCCCATTACAATCATTAAAATAGATTCCACCAAAAGATCCAAGTTGAATTATCTCTTTTGGAGTAAGATTAGGAGAAAAGTCCATTAATTTAATTTTTCAATTTCGGCAAGAATCTTATTTGCCTCTGCTAATTTAGAATCACTATCTTTTCTACTAATGTTCGATAGTTCATAAGATTGTTTTAACAATTTATTGTATTTGTTTAAAAGCTTTTCTTTTTTTGATTTAAATAATCCAAACATATTTCCTCATACGATTGAATTATATATTGGTTTTTAGTTTATCGAGTTTTTAATTATTGGGTTAGTTTCATCAAAATATATAATCTGGCAATTACAATCAATTTTAAGATATTTTTCTGTGATTTTATTAATGTTATAATCAAAATAAGTAAGAAAAAATGTTCTGTCTTCAAGATATATTAATCCATCCCCAGGTAAGTTGTTTCCTTCTTTTGATATTTTTTCAATTATAAAAGAATCACAACCTCTTGGATTTGGCACTGCACAATTATCTTTATCATTTTTACCATTATTACAACTTAGAAGGCCAAAAAGGAGTATAGCTATTATATATTTTTGATTGATAATGTTTGATAAAAATTTTTTATTCATAGTTTTAATGGTCTGGGGTATACCTAGTACATATTTTAGGAACAAATTTAGAAAAATTGTTTATAAAACTAATGACTGGAAAATTAATATTAAACCTTTTTTTAAAAAGGAAATAATTGCTCTTTTTTCAAATCTTTATCCTGATAATGATTTATACATAAAAATTAGGAATCAGTATAGAGTATATCTTATAGTTTACTTAATAATATTTCTTATTTATTTATCTCAATGACAAATATCATTTATAGGTTTAGATAATTTACCATTATATAGTAGATAGTGTTATAATTATGTTAGTTTTCTTATCTTCGTACTTCATTAAAAAAAAATATATGAAAAAAATATTATCAATAATTTTATTTGTATTCATTAATACAAGTTTATTATCTCAAAATGTTGACTTTATTGAATATGATTTAGATAATGGGTTGCATGTAATTTTGCATCAAGATAAATCAGTCCCATTAGCAGTAACATCAGTAATGTATCATGTAGGATCAAAAGATGATAGTCCTGAAAGAACTGGTTTTGCTCATTTCTTTGAGCACCTTCTTTTTGAGGGATCTGAAAATATTGATAGAGGTCAGTTTATGAAGATTGTTGAGAGTAATGGAGGATCTTTAAATGCCTATACCTCAAATGATGAAACATATTATTTCGAATTTTTCCCATCTAATAAGTTAGAATTAGGTCTTTGGCTTGAGTCTGAGAGGATGCTTCATCCTGTAATTGATGAGATTGGAGTTGAAACACAGAATGAGGTAGTGAAAGAAGAAAAAAGACTTAGTTATGATAATAGACCTTATGGACAACTTTTACCGCAAATAACTTCAAGTTTATTTAAAAAGCATCCCTATAGGTGGCTTCCGATTGGATCTATGGATCATCTTGATGCTGCTACATTAGAAGAGTTTATTGCTTATAATAAAAAATTTTATGTTCCAAATAATGCTGTTTTAGTTGTTGCTGGAAATTTTGAAATTGAGGATGTAAAGAAAAAAATAGAGGGATACTTTGGTCCTATTCCTAGAGGTGAAGATGTGCCAAGGATTAATATTAAGGAGGATCCAATTACTGCTGAAATTAGAAAAGATTTTTATGACCCAAATATTCAATTACCTATGGGTTTAGTTTGCTATAGAATTCCTTCATTTAAAGATAGAGATTCGTATGTCTTAGATATGATTTCTTCAATTCTAAGTGGTGGCAAAAGTTCAAGATTATATAAAAAAATGGTAGATACTAAAAAGGTTTCTGTTGAGGTTCAAGCTGTTAATTTATCATTTGAGGATTATGGGGCTTATATTATTTTGTCTTTACCTATCGGTGATAATACACTACAAACATTATATGATAACATTGATGAAGAAATTGAAAAACTTAAGACTGAATTAATTTCTGATAGAGAGTATGAAAAATTACTTAATGAATTTGAAAATAATTTTATAAATACGAATTCTAGTATATCTGGAATTGCAAACTCTCTTGCTTCTTACTATTTACTTCATGACAATGTTAACTTAATTAATGAGAGATTAGATATTTATAAATCAATTACAAAGCAAGAAATAAGAGATGTTGCCAATAAATATCTTAATAAAGATTCTAGAGCAATAATTGATTATTTACCTGAAAGTTCTAAACAATAATTATATGAAATACATAAAAATCTTATCTCTAATTTTTTTATCTGTAAATATTGCATTTTCACAGATAGATAGAACACAACCCCCAAAAGCTGGGCCTGCACCTTCAATTAATTTAGGTAATCCAAAATCTTTTGTAATGGACAATGGATTAAAAGTAATTGTTGTTGAAAATAATAAGTTGCCTAGGGCTTTTGCAAATCTTGATATTGATAATTATCCTGATTATGAGGGTGAAATAAAAGGTGTTTCGAGTTTACTAGGAGCAATGATGGGTAATGGAACAAAAAATCAATCAAAAGACAGTTATAATGAGGAGGTTGATTATATGGGAGCTACTCTTTTTCTTTCTGCAAGTGGAGGATATGTATCTTCTTTAAAAAGATATTTTCCAAGAGTATTAGAAATGATGGCCGATGGATTAATTAACCCTTTATTTACAAAAGATGATTTTCAAAAAGAAAAAAATGTAGCCCTTGAAGGTGTTAAGTCAATTGAGAAAGATGTTCAAACTATTGCTAATAGAGTTCATAGTAAGCTTAGGTTTGGAAGCAACCATCCTTATGGTGAGTTTGAGACTGCTGAATCTATAAATAACATTTCACTTAAAGATGTTCAGAATTATTACAAAAGATATGCTATACCAAATAACTCATTTCTGACAATAGTTGGAGACGTGAAATTTGATGAAATAAAACCCCTTGTTGAATCCTTATTTGGAAATTGGAAAAAAGGTAAAGAGTTAAAATATCAATTGCCTACTACTAATAATTTAGAAGATATAGAAATTAACTTTGTTGATATGCCTAATGCTGTTCAATCAGAAATATATGTAGGAAACCTTATGGATATTTCAATGACTAATCCTGATTACTTCGCATTGAAATTAGGTAATCAAATTTTAGGAGGTAGTTCAACTGCAAGATTATTCATGAATTTAAGAGAAGATAAAGGTTTTACATATGGGTCTTATTCTTCTGCTTCAACTAGTAGATATATTGGTTCCTTTACTGCTTCTGCAAGTGTTAGGAATGAAGTTACTGATAGTGCTATAACTGAAATTATAAAAGAAATAAAATCAATTACAGCTAATGGAGTGTCTGAGGAAGAATTAAATGCTGCAAAGGAGAAGTATGTTGGAAGCTTTATTATGTCAACTGAGCGGCCATCAACAATTGCAAATTTTGCAACTAACATCGATAAGTTTAATCTTCCTGAAGATTTTTACGAAAAGTATTTAGAAAATTTCCAAAGTGTTACGGTTGATGATGTTAAGAGAGTTCTCAATAATTATATTCTAAGTGAAAAACTTAGAATCATGGTTGTTGGTAAAGGTCAAGATATTCTTGCTTCTTTAGAGAAAATGCCATATGACATAATGTATTTTGATAAGGATGGTATTTCTTCTGATAAACCAGACTTCTCTACTCCAACGGGGATTACAGTAGAGTCAGTATTAAATAAATATATTGATGCGATCGGTGGAATTGATAAAGTTGAAGAAGTTAATGCTATAAGCATGTTAGCTGAGGCAGAAGTTCAAGGAATGAAACTCCAAATGGTAAGTATTCAGGCAAAACCAAATAAGATGGTTCAAATGATGATGATGATGGGAAATACAATGATGAAAATGGTATTTGATGGAGAGAATGGTTCTGTTTCTCAACAGGGAATGACTAATCCTTTACCAGAAAGCGAAGTGGAAAAACTTGTTCAATCAACATTACCTTTTGAAGAATTAGGTTGGTTAAATGATGATAATGTTACATTTAGTTCTGTAGATGAGGAGGATGGTAAAACTCTTTATGTATTAGAGGTATCAAAAAATTCTTTTGTTGCGTATGATGCTGAAACAGGATTGAAATATAAGCAAACGGATATGGCTACAATGCCAGATGGATCAAATATGCCACAATCAACTTATTTTGAAGATTATAGAGAAGTAAACGGTGTGTTATTTCCATATCTAGTTAAAACACCAATAGGACCTCAGAGTCTTGATTTTAACGTTATAAATATATCTGTTAATCCTCAAGTTTCAGATTCTGACTTCATTATTGAAGACTAAGTATGATTGATAATTCAATTTTTTTATCTGATTTAGGAATAAAAGAAGTTAATGAAGGGACAAGTTCAGGTAGTAACTGGATATTATCTAAAGGAAACTGTAATGAAGTTTTTTCACCCGTAGACGGAAAAAAGATTGCGTCTGTGATAGAAACAGATGAGGAAGCTTACGAAAAAATTTTAAAAATATCTTCTAAATCTTTCATAGAATGGAGAAAAATTACAGCTCCAAATAGGGGTGAAATTGTTAGGCAAATAGGAAATGCATTGCGTAAAAACAAAGATCAATTAGGTCGTTTGGTTTCTTATGAAATGGGTAAGTCTTTACAAGAAGGTCTAGGTGAGGTCCAGGAAATGATTGACATATGCGATTTTGCAGTAGGATTATCAAGGCAACTATATGGCTTGACTATGCACTCGGAAAGACCAAATCATAGGATGTATGAACAATGGCATCCGCTTGGAATAGTTGGGATTATTTCAGCATTTAATTTTCCTGTTGCTGTATGGAGTTGGAATGCGATGATAGCTATGGTCTGTGGTAATGTTTGTATTTGGAAACCATCAGAGAAAACTCCTTTATCTGCAGTAGCTACCCAAAATATTATTGGTAAGGTTTTGAAGAAAAATAATGTTGAGGGGGTTCTTAATTTAGTTACTGATTGTTCAAATCAGATCCTTGGAAAGAAAATTGCTTCAGACTCTAGAATATCTTTGGTCAGTGCAACTGGTTCAACAAGGATGGGGAAATCTGTAGCGGAAGTTGTTGGTAAAAGACTCGGAAAATCTTTGTTAGAGCTTGGAGGTAATAATGCGATGATAATATCTGAAAATGCCAACCTCAATATCGCTATTAGAGCTGCAGTTTTCGGTGCTGTTGGTACTGCTGGTCAGAGATGTACAACAACTAGAAGGTTAATAATTCATGATTCAGTTTATGATAAATTTAAATTACTATTAGTTAAAGCATATGGACAAATTAAAATAGGTAATCCTTTAAATGAAGATAATCATATGGGGCCTTTAATTGATAAGAATGCCGTAAAAATGTATCAAGAAGCAATTAAAAAAATAAAGGAGGAAGGGGGAAAGGTAGTTATCGATGGAGAAGTCTTAAGAGGTAATGAATATAATTCAGGGTGTTATGTTTCTCCTGCGATCTATGAGGTTAAAAATAAATTTAAAACTGTGCAGACAGAAACTTTTGCTCCAATACTATATTTGATTAAGTACAACAAACTTTCTGAGGCTATTGATATTCAGAATGCTGTGCCTCAAGGTCTATCATCTTCAATTATGACATCTAAAATTTCTGAGGCAGAGGAATTTTTAGCTGCTTCAGGTTCTGATTGCGGTATAGCCAACGTTAATATTGGGACTTCAGGTGCTGAAATTGGAGGTGCTTTTGGAGGTGAGAAAGAAACAGGTGGGGGAAGAGAATCAGGTTCAGATTCCTGGAAGGCTTACATGAGACGTCAGACAAACACTATTAACTATTCCGATGATTTGCCTTTAGCTCAGGGAATTAAATTTGATTTTTAAATATTCATATTAAATCTTATTTGTAGACTATTCTAAATAATCTTTTCTATTTTTTTATTTTTATTATATCTTAGCAAACTTAATTTTTAAAATAAAAATTTATATATATGAAAAAAATTATAATTATGATGATAGGATTATTTTTATCCTTTCATTCTTATTCACAACAAGTTACTTGGCAATGTACAAATGTAATTGTTGATAATCCATCCGCCTTTATGAGTGTTTGGAATGATTTTATGGATTCAGATTTTGGAAGAACATTATCTCCCAATGCAATTTTCCAATTTGATCATACAAGTTCTGAATTTTCTGCAACCCATCAGGTTTGCTGGTTCTCTGAGAATGCAGCCGATATACAAGCTAATTGGGAAAAATTTAGAAATAGTAAGATGATGAACATTTCAGGGATTTTTGAAACTTGGAATGAAAATGTAAAAGAGGAAGCAACAGTTTTAGGTCAATCTCTTATAGCTGATCCAGCTGGATTTGATTTAAAATTTGCTGTTGTTTACTTAATTAAAGTAGAGGACCCTGCAAGTTATGGGGCTGAATTTACAAAGATGAAAAAAGCTTTTGATGCAACTGAAAGAGATGGAGTTCTAGAGCTTCATGAAATACTAGCTGGTGGTGAGCCTGGAGTTACACATGAGGTAATTGTAAGAAGTAAAAGTATGGCAGATTGGTTGGAGGCTAGAAATGAATTTGTTTCTACTAAGGCTTTTCAAGAATTTATTTCTTCAACAAGACCTTATTCAGATGTTTTACATGTTTTAACTGGGTCTCCAGTTCAATTTTATAATGCTAACTAAATAATTAATTATGAAAATTATATTAAATACATTTTTTATAACATTATTTTCTTTAGCGACTTATGCTCAAGAAAATTGGGATCCTACAGATCATAAAGTTGGGTATTGGCAGTTCAGACAGATAAGTGAGGGTGATGTAGCAAATTTTCTTCATAACGAAGATAATGTATACAGGGAAATTGTAAAGAATCATATAGCTGAGGGTAATATGGTTCATTGGGGGTTAGCCAGAAAATTGACTGGAAACACTTCTAGTAATCATAACTACTTTTTTTATAATGGTTTTGCTGAACTGTCTGATTTAGATAGCTCACCTTGGGGTTCAGGATCTAATTTTGGATTAAGGCCTGTTGGTTCATCAGGTGTTCTTGGTGCAATTTACACTTCTCCATCTATTCAAGTTTTTGCTGAAACACCAAAGCCAGGAAATTATATTGTTGTAAATACTGCAAATCCTACAAATGTTAGTGAATTTGTTAGACTTCAAAATGATGTATGGAAACCATTCATAAAGAATTTTGTTAATGATGAAAATTCTCCTTGGGCTGGTTGGGAAGTAGCAACAGTAATGTCTCCAACAGGTAACGGTGCAGGTTATAGTGTTGTAACTATTGATCACTTTACCACGCTAAGTGGAGCATTAAATGCATTTCCAAATGGAGCTGAATGGCCAGAGGGACTTCAAGAGATAAATGATTTATTACCTAATGGTAAATTTACTACTACTGTAATATATGAAGTTGTTTTCTATGAAGGACCAGCTGCAAGCAAATAATTCAATTATTTCATAACACAAAAAGCTCTCTATTTTAGGGAGCTTTTTTTATATACTTACTCTAAAACCGAGAAGGGTATCAGTTTCATTTGCAATCAAAGGAATATATGGTTCAGACTGAATTCGAGCATTAAATTTAAGGAATATTGTTGCCTTTTTGCTAATTATATAGTTTAATGTTGTATCAAAAAATATTCTATAGTTTTTCAGCTTATTTGATTTCCACTGACTGTACATAACAGTAACTAAATTCCAATGGGTGTTGAACTTTAATCTTGTAAAAACATTAAGTGTCAACCTTAAGTTATTATAAGTCTTTGGATCAAATTCAACTTCTTGAAATTTATAACTTGGGTATGACTCATTTTCATAGAATGCTCCTAAAGCAACATCAAAATATCCAGTATTTTTTGAAGGAGTTACTCTTTTTCTAACACCACCTCCAACTAAAAACCTTCTATTAATTAAAGACCTCATGCTCTTTCCAATTTGAATAAATGAAAATATAGAATGATGTTTCTCTATATTATAAAAATAATTATATCTCATTTGACCCGAAATGGAATTTTTAAAAGGGTTTCCATTAAACTTTTGGTAGTTATTTGAAAAGGTTAACCTAAGAAGATTTTTATCTTTAACTCTTGATCCAACAGTCAAATTAGATTTTATCATGAAAAAATCTAGGTTTCCTTTTTTATAATCTCCCATTCCATCTATAAATAAATGAAATGTTGAATCGATTTTGTTAAGGTTTGATTCAGTATTTATGACAGTTTGAGAATTGGAAGTAAAACCGAGAAAAAATAAGTAAAATGAAATTAGAATTATAAGTTTTTTGTTCATTTGAAATGATTTTTTTACTGAGCAAAATTAAATTTATTTAATAATTTTTCTTTATTATTAAAAATAATTTTCAATTAAAATTATTTTGGAGCTCAATAACTACGTACCTAAAGCATTAATTGATCTAGTATATAATGATTTATCTCATAAGCTAGACTCAAAATACCATTATCACAATCTGCATCATACTAAAAGAGTAATCAATTCGGCAGAAGAAATTGGTAATCATTACAATTTAAGTCGTGATGATTGGAGGGATCTATTAACTGCTTGCTTATTGCATGATTATGGTTTTATTAAATCACATCTTGAGCATGAGGAAATAGGATCTAAAATATCAAAAGAAATATTACCAGGATATTATTTTTCTGATGATCATATTGAAACAATATCTTCCCTAATTTTAATTACAAAAGTCGCTGAAAAGCCAAGTAATCTTCTAGAATCTATTATTAGAGATGCTGATCTAGAATATATTGGTTCTGATGATTTTGAAAAAATTTCTGAATATTTAAAAAAGGAATGGCTTGAATGTGGTGTAGTTGATAATGAGACTCAGTTTTATAAAACTCAATATGAATTTTTACTTTCTCATAACTTTTATACTGCATATATGCAAGAAAAAGGCAGAGAGCAGAAGATTAAAAATATTATTTATGCTAAGAAGGTGATAGAATCACATTAATATAAACTTTATAATAAGGATTAAGATTAGAGAGAAGAAAGAGTAAATCATAAATTTAATAGCTTTTGTGACATTCATATATTTATCTGATGCTATAACTCCATTAATAAAGGCTTGTTCAGCTAATAATTCCTTAAGTTTTTTTTTCATTATCCATGACACTAATCAATTCTTTTGAATATACTTCGGCATCTTTATAAAAGAAGTTTATATCATGAAAGAAAAAAACTGACTTTTTAAGTTTCTGATTAATTCTTGGGATATATGTTTTAAATGCAAAAAATATTGAGGTTAGAGTACACCCTATAGATATGGTAATAATTACATATAATAAATATTTATAATTTTCTGGTATAGGTATGTTTCCACTAACATCATAAGCTAGTCCAAAGACTAATCCATATGCGGTCAAGATCAAGGAAGCTTTAAGTTCTGAGTGTTGAATATGATGAACATTGTAATTTATAAGATCCCAATAATTAGAAATTATAGAATTTTTTCTCATTGAATTTCTTCTTTAAATTTTAAGTTATAAATATATCAAAAAGTAGCTTATTTTAATTGTTAATATGTATTTATCTAACTAAATTTAAATATGAGTGATAATAATCCTGTAGTTGAATTAAAATTACCAGTTATTCCAGATATTGAGTTGTCTGCTACTAAAACAGCTGAAGTCATATCTAGACATATGAATCTGTCAGAAGAAAAAACTGGTGAGATAAGTATGGCAATTATAGAGTCGTGTATTAATGCATTTGAGCATTCAAAAACAAAAGAAATTTTTATACACTTTATAGTTGAAACTGACAAATTAACAATTAAGGTCAAGGATAGAGGTATTGGCTTTGATAAATCCAAAGTTGAAATTCCTAATATTGAAAATAAGCTTAATTCAGATGAAAGAAAGAGAGGCTGGGGCCTTCAGCTTGTATCTGAACTTATGGATACTGTAGAGTATGATAGTGATGAGACTGGTACAACTGTTACAATGACAAAAAAAAGAGAAGATAATGAGTGATTCTATAAAAAATGTTGAAGAAATAAGTGAAGTAGTTGTGATTACCACAAGTGGTTATTTTAATAATGTAGCTGGAGATGCTGTCCTAGAAGTTTTTAATCAGAAAATGGAGGAAGGAAAAACTAACTTCCTTATAGACATGGAAGATTCAAAAGTTGTTAATAGTATTGGGGTCTCTATATTGATCGAAGTAATAGAAAAACTACAAACTGTTGATGGTAAATTAGCTTTCACAAATCTAGCTGGTATAGTTGAAAAAACTTTTAATATTATGGGTCTAACAAAATATTGTGAGATTTATGATTCAGTTGATTCTGGTGTTGATAATTTATCTTAATACTTCATGGCTAAAATATCTTCAAAAAAATCAGTAGAAGATTTAGAAAAACAGCTATTAGAAAAGAATAAGGATTTAAACGAAAAATATCTAGAGTTAGAAACTCTTCTAGATTTAACAAATACAATTAATTCACTAGAGGATCTAGGTGAACTATTTTTTAGTGTTTTATCATTGTCCTCTTCAATAATTAATTCATCAAAAGGACTTCTTCTTCTAAAAAATGATATTTCTAATATTTTTGATCCTGTTTCAGTTTTTAATCTCGATGAAGAAAAAATTAAAAAACAAATTTTTAATACTAGATCAGGGTTTTTAAAAAAATTAAATTCAAATAAGGAATCTTTTATTGTTAAAAAAGATGACAGTTTTAATCATAAATTATTCCAATCAACTTATTCATTGATTAGTCCCATAATT
>CACPJB010000022.1 GCA_902634135.1 uncultured Marinoscillum sp.
GCTAAAATAAAAGTATCTAAAGTCCCAATAGTTCTATATGTCATAGCTTTATATAAGCTTCTTTTCTTAGAATGATGAAATTTATTAGTTTGTTTTTTCCATCCAATTCTCCATGCCCTTTCATGTAGAAAATAGATTATCAATTTAGTTACAATTTCCATTCCTCCAACTTTCAATCCTGTTATTAATTCACCAGAAAATAACCATGTTAACAGGGCTGTATCTAGCGAAGCAATAACTCTCCAAGTTAGAGTCTTATAGAAACTTCTTTGAAACGTTTTTTTTATAGACATCTTTTATATTAGATGTTAATATTAGAAAATAAATCGAAATTTTCAATATTATATGCAACTTTTTGAGCGAATTTTCCTCCAAGTGCACCATCGATTATTCTATGATCATATGAATGTGATAAGTATAGCTTATTTTTAATAGCTATTTCATCTCCTTTAGAAGTTTCTATAACAGACGGAATCTTACGAATTGAGCCTATTGCTAAGATGCCTACTTGGGGTTGTAAAATAATTGGTGTGCCCATTATATTTCCAAATGATCCTACATTTGAAATAGTAAATGTGCCTCCATCTAGGTCATCTGGCTTTAATTTGTTTTCTCTTGTATTATTAATTAGTTTATTTGATTCTTCAACTATTTCCATAAAACTAAGATTATCACAATTTTTTAAGACTGGAACAATCAAATTATCATCTTCAAGAGCTACTGCAATACCTATATTTATATAATTTTTTTTAATAATTTTATTGTTCTTGTAAGAAATATTCATCATTGGATATTCCTTTAGTGCTCTGCACACACAAATGATAAAAATAGGGTTGAATGTTAGGGGAAATCCATTTTTTTCTAAAAACTTATCTTTAATTTTTTTTCTAGCATTGAATACACCAGTTATATCTGCTTCAACAAAAGATGTGACATGTGGAGATATTCTTTTAGACTCAACCATTCTATTTGCAATAATTTTTCTAACTCTATCAGTTTCAATGATTTCTTCACCATCGTTTAAAATGATTTCTTCACCATCGTTTAAAATGATTTCTTCATCAGAATCTATTTGCTTATTATTTTCAATAATTATTTGATTTTTATCTTCTAAATATTTTAATAAGTCATATTTTGTAACTCTATTATTATCTCCTGTTCCTACAATTTTCTCTAAATCAGATAAACTTATATTTTCTCTACTTGCAATATTTAATACAAGAGGAGAAAAAAACTTATCAGATTTTAAATTTTCATAAGATTTTTTTTCAATTAATTGAGTTGGTTTAATATCTTCCCTAATTTCATCAAAATTATTTTCTAAGGTATCTACAATAACTTTTTCAAAATTTTCTTCATTTTTAGATTCATTTTTTTCTATTATAGCAATTGGATTTCCAACCTTTACAACATCTCCCTCTTTAACTAATATTTGTGAAATTTTTCCAGAACAAGTAGATGGAATTTCAGTGTCTACTTTATCAGTAGCAACCTCTAGTATTGATTCATCCTCATCAATAATATCCCCCTCTTTTTTCAACCACTTAAGTATAGTTCCTTCCATTATACTTTCTCCCATTTTGGGCATTATCATTTCTATCTTATTCATTTATTAATATTTTATTAAAATATAATAATATAACTTTGTGCTGGGCGTTCAAAGTTATAAATGAAAGTAACAAGTTACATATTTTTTCTCTTTTCTTTTTTTCTTTTTTCCTGTCAAGATACATGTGATTATTATAGGACTTATACAGTTTACGACCCAATTTATAATTCAATGGAATCAATAAGAGACTCAGTTAAGTTTACCGATTCAAGAGAAATAAATAATCCTGGTAAGCTAAATTATAAAGATGGTTATTTATTTATTAGTGAAACAAATAAAGGTATTCACATAGTAGACAATAGAAATATTAATAATCCAATTAATATAGGGTTTATAGTATTACCAGGAAATTTTGATTTAGCTACAAAAGGAGACTATTTATATGCTGATAGTTACTTAGACCTAGTTGTATTTGACATATCTAATATTAACTCCATTAAAGAAGTAAATAGATTAGAAAATAATTTTGAAAATTATTATTTAAACCAAGGCTTATATGATGTTGATCAAGGAATAATAACTGGATATAATGAAGAAATTAAAGAAGAATTTATTGAAAATCATAATTGTGATTTAGCTTTTGATTAAAAATGAAAAAACATTTAATATTTATTTTATTAGTATTAATTAGCTGTGAATCTTCAAATGATTCTATTAATACTAGCGCCTCTAACGTATTTAATTCTGAGTCTTCATCAGGAGGTGATTCAAACACAGGAATTGGAGGATCAATGGCTAGATTTACTATTGTGGATGATTATTTATATACAATTGATTCTTGGACACTTAAATCCTATGATATTTCTGACCAAATAAATCCTATTTATAAAGAAGATATTGATTTAGGTTGGGGTATAGAAACAATTTTTCCATATAATGGCAATTTATTTATAGGAGCTCAGAGTGGTATGCATATTTATAACTTAAATAATAAAGAAAGACCTGAATGGGTATCTACTTATGAGCATATGACAAGTTGTGATCCAGTAGTAGTTCAAGGTGATTTTGCTTTTGTAACACTAAGAGGTGGTAATGAGTGTCAAGGTTTTAATAATCAATTAGATATTATTGATATTTCTGATTTGACTAATCCTCTATTATTCAAAACATACTCTATGATTAATCCTCATGGCCTAGGTATAGATGAAAATTGTTTGTTTATAACAGAAGGTGAATATGGTTTAAAAATGTTTGATATATCCAATTTAGATAATATAGAATTAATTAAACATTTTGAAGATATTAATTCTATTGATGTAATTCCCTTCATGGATATTTTAATGGTTATAGGTTCAGATGGGTTTCATCAGTACAATTATGATTGTGATCTAGGAGAAATTGAATATATAAGTACAATTCCTATAAATAGTCTTTAGAATATGAAGAAAATAATATTTATATATTTTCTTTTATTTCCATTTTTATTAGATGCTCAGAAAATAGATTTATTGATACTAGATGGTGTAAGATATAAAGGAAAATTAATAAATTATTCTAAATTCGATATTAGAGATAAAGATTCTGGTCAATTATCTTTTCTTATTAATAAGTTTAATGACACTCTTAAAATTGATATTGATAGAAATTTTAAATTGAAAATTAATAAATTTTCCGAATATTATCATTTCACAAAAAAAACCTGGAATAATATTGAATTAAGTGGAAGGGGAATATTCATTTCTAAAGGTTTAGTAAATAAAAAGTTATATAATTTTGGAATTGGTTCAGGTATATACACTATAGATAGAATTAATTTCATTCCAATTTATTTGAAAAATTTTTATGATTTTTATCCTACAAATAGAAAAGCTACATTTAAATTGTTTGCTGAGAATAATATTGGTTTTTCTATTGGTAAAGATTTAGGAATTGAAGATTATATTAAAACGGAGGGTGGGTTCTATTGGAATCCATCATTAGGTATTAAAAAATCTGTAGGTAAGACACACATATCACTCAAACTAGGATATTTGTTTCAAAATTATTTTTCTGAACATAATAATTGGTGGGGTTTTTGGGGTCCAATTGATATGCTTTTACCAGAACAAAACTTATCAGATGATATTATAAGAAGAGACGGTTCTTTTAAAAGAATGACTTTGTCTTTCTCAGTATTTTTTTAAAAAAATTCTTACTAAGTTTAAAAGGTTAATAGAAGATAAAATTATATTTAAGTCTCTTCTCTCAGTCAATTTTAATTTTTTGCTAATTATTCTGTCCTTATCTGCTATAGCTATCCATACAGTTCCAATAGGTTTATCCTTAGTACCTCCTTTAGGTCCAGCAATTCCTGAAGAAGCTATTCCAATAGATGTATTAAACTTATCTTTAATATTTTTGGCCATTTCTTCAACTACTTCTTTCGAAACCGCTCCAAAATTTGATATTTTATCCTTTGATATTCCTAATGATTTTATTTTTATTTCGTTACTATAAGCAATGATGCTTCCCTTAAAATATTTTGAAGATCCAGGTACGGAAGTTAATAATTTTGAAACATATCCTCCTGTACAGCTTTCAGCGACTGAAATATTTTTTTTAAATCTATTCAATAGTTTTCCTATTATATTCTCAAGTTCATCAGAATCATAACCAAAAACATATTTTTCAATTAAAGGAATAAGTGATTTTTCTGCAATATTTACCTTAGACTTAATTTCTTTTAAATTTTTTCCATGGCCAGTTAATCTTAATTTTACCATTCCCAAACTTGGTAAGTATGCAAGACTAATATTACTATCTAAGTTTTGTTCCCAGTCTGATATTAAATCTGATAACCATGATTCTCCAATTCCAACAGTTTTAATTATTCTATGAAAGATTACTGGTAATTTGAATTTATCTTTTATGATTTTTACACATTTATCTTCAAACAAACTCTTCATCTCAAATGGTACACCAGGAAGAGATATTAGAATATTATTATTTTTTTTAAATAACATACCAGGAGCGGTTCCGAATTGATTATGCAGAACAATACAGTTATCAGGAACTAATGCTTGGTTTTTGTTTTTTGTAGTAAAATCAAAATTTCTTTTTTTAAAAACCTTTTCTATGTGATTAAATGTTTTGTTATCACGTATAAGTTTACCTTTAAAATAATCATTTAAGCATTTTTTTGTTATGTCATCATTAGTTGGTCCAAGTCCACCAGTTAGTATTGTTAAATTATATTTTGATGTTGATTTATCAATTGAATTTTTTATGTCATTATATTTATCACTTATAGTAGACTTTCTTGATATTATTAAACCTAATAAACTAATTTCTTCACTTAACCATTTAGAGTTACTATCTAAAATATGACCATAAAGTATTTCATCTCCAATAGTTATTATATGACAGGAAACTTCAGACATTTTTTTTATAAATTATATAATCAAAACTGAAATCATGATTATTATCTTTTGAATGTGAAATTCTACTAATTTCTATCCAATCTTTTTTATTCCATTTTGGAAAGTAAGTATTCCCTTCAACATTACCATATATTTCTGTGATATATAACTTATCTACAAATTCTAGTCCTAATTTATAAATTTCTCCTCCACCAATTATGAAGATTTCTTCATCTGTAGAAGACCTTGATATATTAATAGCTTCTTCAATAGAATTGACAATAATAGCTCCATTATCCTTGAAATTTTTATTTCTAGTTATTACTATATTTTTTCTATTTGGAAGTGGTCTATATTTTATAGGAATTGATTCCCAATTTTTTCTTCCCATAATTACAGGATGACCATTAGTCATATTACTAAAATATTTCATGTCATCAGGAAGGTGCCAAGCTAATTTATTATCTTTTCCAATTACACTATTTTGAGAAACTGCAACTATAAGTGATATGTTTTTCATAATTTATTTCCTCTTAAATATTCAGATGATTTCATTATTTTTTTTCCTTCTGCTTGAATCTCTGTAATTTCTAAACTATGTCCTCTATTATTATTGAAATATAATTTATTATTATCAACAAACATGGTGCTTTCAGAATTAATGTTTTTATTAGCCAATTTACAGTTTATAATTTTATAAATTTTGTCATTAAATCTTAACCTAGATCCGGGATAAGGACTTAATCCTCTAACCAATTGAACTATTTCATTTGCTTTTAAATCAAGATCTATTTCACATAAATTTCTATCAATTTTTGGTGCAATTTTATGATTATTAGAAATTATTTGTTTTTTTCTAGAATAATTTTCGTTAAAAACATTTTTTACAGTTTTAGTGACTAGATCAGCTCCAATTTTCATTAGTTTATTATGAAGTGTTCCAGCAGTTTCATATGAACTAATTAATACCTTTTCTGAATCAATTATGTCTCCCTCATCTATTTTTTTATTAATAAAAAAAGTTGTAACACCGGTCTGCTTTTCTCCATTAATAATTACCCAATTTATAGGAGCTGCTCCTCTGTAATTTGGTAATATTGAAGAATGAAGGTTTATACATCCATATTTTGGTATATTAATTAATACTTCTGGTAGCATTCTAAAGGCTACAACTACAAATAAGTCTGGATTTAGTGATTTAATTGTATTTAAAAAGTTAATGTCTTTTAAATTATTTGGTTGATAAACTTTTAATTTATTTTTTAAAGCAAATTTTTTTATAGGTGAAAATTGAATTTTTCTTCCTCGACCTCTTTTTTTATCTATTCCTGTAATAACACCTATAACATTATAGTTTTCATTAATTAGATACTTTAGAGATGCTACTGCAAATTCAGGTGTTCCCATAAATATTATTGATTTATTTTTCATTTATTCAAAGTCTTGATATAATAAATATTTCTTTCTTATTGATTTATATTCTATTAATTTATCATTCCATGAAGATCTTATTTCTTTTTCTGATAAACCATTTATTATTTGATTTTCTAATTTCTTATTGCCAGCAATTCTATAAAAATATTTGCCAAAAAAATTTTCATGGGTTTCTTTTAAATCATTATAAAACTCAATTAAATAATTTATGTTTAGTTCCTTTTTTACTTTTTTATTTCTAAGGTCATACCCATATGATTTTATTCCTTCTAGTTTAGGTTTACTTTCTTCGTTAACGCTTTTAGGTATAAAATTAAATTCATTTTTTTTATAGTCAGGATGTCCTATTACCTGAAAAGGAAAACCTGTCCCTCTTCCAATACTTACAATTGTTTGCTCGAATAGACATAGAGATGGATATAATAAAATTGATTGTTGATTTGGAAGGTTAGGGGAGGGTCTAATAGGTACAGTATATTCTTTTTTATGATCCCAATTTTCAGCCCTAATAACATTAAGTATAAGTTTATCACTATTTTCTATCCATTTCTCACCTATTATCATTTTTGATAATTCTCCAACTGTTAATCCATGGACAATCGGAATTTCATGCATTCCAATATAAGATTTATATTCTTCCTCAAGAACCGGACCATCAATATATCCTCCATTTGGATTTGGTCTGTCAAGAACTAAAAATTCAATATTTAATTCTGCACATATTTTCATCATATTATGCATAGCAGAGATATAGGTATAAAATCTAGCACCCACATCTTGAATATCAAAAACTACAATATCAATTCCTTGCATATTTTCTTTAGACGGTATTCTATTTTTACCATACATAGATATTATTGGTATTTCTATTTCATTTATAGATATTGTATCTTCTTTAACTATTTTTCCTCTCTCAATAGTTCCTGAAAATCCATGTTCTGGAGTAAAAATTTTTTTAATATCATAATTTAAAGATAATAGTGTATCAATTAAATGAATATCTCCAATAGTAGACGTATGGTTTACAAGTAATCCAATAGATTTATTCTCAATTATATTTTTATAGGAATTTATTCTTTCAGCACCAACTACAATTTTTTCGTTTCTTTTAAGTAAATCAGAATAGAAAAATATTAAAAATATATAAGAAAAAACTTTTATCATTTTTTAGATTTTCATTTAAAATTAATAGTTAATCAAGAATGATGTATAAATTTAATTTTTTAAAATAAAAATATATTGATAAACAAAAGAAGATATAATAAAACACTTTTAATGCTTAAGTCAATTTTGCCTTGTAATAGTATTATTTATGATTTAGGTGTTGAAAACCCATTATCAATTTTAATGAAAGAGAATGGATACAAAGTATATAATACTTTGGGAAAAGATTTGGATATAGATTATAAAATTCAATTACCAAAAAATGTTAATTTAGTTACTGGCTTTGAAATATTAGAACATCTAGTTTCACCTTATCCGTTATTAAAAAATCTTCAAGCAAAAAAGCTTTTTGTAACAGTACCTCTAAAGCTTTGGTTTTCTAAAGCTTACAGAAATAAAAATGATATTAGAGATTGTCATTATCATGAGTTTGAAGATTGGCAATTTGATTGGTTATTAAAGAAGTCAGGATGGACAATTAAAAAGAGAGAATACTGGAGAAATCCAAGCAATAAAATTGGTTTTAGACCAATTCTTAGATTTTTCACAAAAAGATATTATGCGGTTTATGCAGAAAGAGATTAATTTTTAATCTTAAATATCTATTCCTTCTTTGTATTTAATTAGAGAATTATTTTCAGATGAATTTCCAACATAAAAATTATATTTTATATTTTCTGTCATCCATTTTTTTTCTATTTCATTATAATAAGATAAATCATTTTTCTCTATTTTAAATAATAATGTTTTTTCTTCACCAGGGTTAAGACTTACTTTTTTAAAATCTCTCAACAACTTTAATGGTCTGTCTATTTGTGAGTTTTCAAATCCAACATATAATTGAACAACTTCTTTTCCATAAACTTTAGAAATATTTTTTATATCTACTTTGAATTTAATTATATTTTTATCTGTATTATCTTCTGATAATCTAAAGTTATCTATTTTAAAACTACTATAGCTTAATCCATAACCAAAGGGATATGCTATTTTTTTATTAAACTTCTCAAACAATGTATATCCATGATAATATCCATAGTTTATTTTATCTGTATACGGATTGAAATATGGATAGTCACTATCATTTTTTGCAATTGTAAAAGGTAATTTTCCACTTGGATTTACTAGTCCATAAATAATGCTTGCAAGTGCATTTCCCCCTTCCATTCCGGAATACCATGAAAATAGAACAGCTGGAACATCATCAATCCAATTATTCATATTTATTGCACTTCCTCCTACATAAACAACTACAATATTTTTATTTACTTTGGATATAGCTTTAATTAATTTTTCATCTTTCTTATTAAGTTTAAGACTTTCTCTATCTCCACCTATACCCTTTATTCCTACCAACTCTTTAGCCTCTGCAGATTTAAGCATTTGTCCTCTACTCATTACATATTCTCCTTCATCCTCATATGTATAACCAACAACCAAAATTATTTGATCTAATTTTTTAGCAAGTTTAATTGTTTCATCTAAATTATTACCATCATCTAAAAAGACATCAGTATTTATATTATCAAATAAATTTTTAATTCCTTGAAATGGAGTTATTACATACGGAGAACTTGAATTACTACTTCCCATATCTCCTGTATTTTCTAAATTTGCTAAATCTCCAATTACTCCAACTTTTATATTTTTAGATATTTCAAATGGTAAAATATCTTCATTTTTTATAAGGACCATGCTTTCTTCAGCTACAGTTCTAGCTAAATCAATATGAGATGCATTTAAAATTAATTTTTCATCATATTTTATGCTATCATATGAATATGCAAATTTCAATCTTGTTTTCAATGTTGTTAAAACTAAGCTATCAATTTGATTAAGATTTATATGATTATCATTAATTCCCTTTTTAATGATGTTGTAACTATATTCATCCTGCCAAGGCATTTCAACATTTAGCCCAGCATTTATTGCTTCAATTCCATCATAAATTCCATACATCCAATCTGTTGAAACAAATCCTTTAAACCCCCAATCATTTCTTAAAATCTTCGTTAATAATTCGTGATTACTGCCACTATATTTACCTCTTACTTTATTATATGCTGACATAATTGATGCTGGTTTACCTTTTTGAATTACTTTTTTGAAGTGAGGTAGATAAACTTCTCTTAAAGCTCTTTCATTAATTGAAACATCAATGACCCATCTTGAATTTTCAATGCTATTTAATGCAAAATGTTTTGGACATGCCATTACATTATTTTTTTCAATTCCTTTAACAGCTGCAATTCCAAACTCACCCAGCAACCATGGATCTTCACCATATGTCTCTTGAGCTCTTCCCCAACCAGGGTGTCTTAAAAGGTTAATACAGGGTGTAGCAGCATAATTTGTTTTATTGGCTCTCATTTCTTTTGAAATAACATCATGAACTTTATATTCAAGTAATGTATTCCATGAAGCAGCTCTTGCCATTGCCACTGGAAAAGTTGTTACAGAACTAATATTTTTATTTAATACTCTTGCTCCCCTTGGTCCATCAGATAATACCCATGGAGGAATATTTAATCTTTTATTTCTTCCAGCATATATATGAGGAAATTTTTGTTTTAGAATAAAGTTTCCAAAAAATTTAGGAATTGATTTATACATTTTCTCTCCATACATTTGGTCGATTTTTTCTTCCAATGTCATCATTGATAATAGCTTTTCAGATAGACTATCAGTATTTATTTCCCATAAATTTTGACTATAAAGGTTTTGATCTGCTTTAAGATCATACATTTTATAATCTATATTATATGATACAACAGAAAATATTATAATTAAGAAAACGAAAATTGTAATTACTAAAAATTTTAAAAACTTCGTAGCTTTCATAAATTATTTATTGATTCATCTAACCATGATGTTCTATTTTTGATCCAGTTTTTTAAAAAATCTACTTCTTCATAATAACTATTTCCTATAAAGCTATTTGGCCAAATGTAAATTCCAAAAATTTTCCATTTATCAAAGTTTCTTTTAACTATATCTGTTTCATTATTGAGAAAAGAGTAATAAGAATTAATTAAATCCATTAGACTATCATCAGATAGAATATTTAGCCGTAAATCATTCCACCTTTCTTTTAATTTATTAATAAAATTTTCATCTTCTAATAATCTTTTCCACCAGAATGGAACATTCCAAAAATCACCCAGACACCTTTCATTAAATTTGTGTAACCATAAATCATACCTATCACCTCCACAATAGTCAGCATTACCAAATGATAAATTAAAATCCCATATTGGTCCTATTACTATTTTTTTATTTCTGTCTTTATGAAGATAAGTGCTTAGTCTATACCCATCTACATTATTAGATAATTCATTTAATATAAAAAAATCAATAAAAGAGCCCACATCTATATATTTATTATATCCATTATCATAGTCAGTAAAATTTTCTGATGCTAAAGCTGATTCGAAATCATGAAAATAATTTTTAATATAGTTTTTTTGGTTAGCATGGATTTCTCCAGGTTTTGGATATTCATAATTAAAATTAATTTTTTTATCACCATTTAAGTTTCCAAATACATCAAAATTTGATTGAAATGAATTATAATCAGTATAACTACCGTCTTCCATATCACTTTTATCAATTTTAATTATATATCCACCAGATATGAGGTTTTCATCTATATCATTTTGGTTAAGTTTCTGTATATTGATTCTATTTTTATCTCTTTTTAATTTTTCCATGAAAATGTATAAACCCTTATACTCATAATTTATTGTTAATTCAACAAATTCTGTTTTTGAGGCATATCTCCCGATCTGATTAGAAAGATCATAAATTAATTTATTTCTAATTAAAGATTTATCACTAAAAGGACCATATAAAATCCAATCCTCTTCTTCCGGAAATCCAAGGAGAGGTACATCAATATCATTATACTGTTCATTCCAAGTTTCAAAACCATATGATTTTTTTTCAAAATGTTGGGATGATTCTCCTCTAATTTCAATACCTATTATTCCCTCATAATAAATTGAATCTTTTCTTTTAATTTTCAAAGCTGCAGGAACTTTTGGGTCATCTACTATTTCTCCTTCAGGACCAACACCTAAAGTAACAATTTCAAAATCATAGGAATAAATACAGGTTTTACAATCTTCATTATTTTTATTGATTGAATCACTATAATTATTTTCATCTAATAAATTAGAGTTTTCGTCTATACTATTACATGAAATAATTGATGCAATAAATAATAAATAAAAAATTATATCAATCCTCATAGTTTATTTAAGTTTGAATCAAACAAATTTAGCAAATGAATTTATTTAGGAGAATTTATGAATTAAATAATAAAAGTTCATCATATTTTTCTAAGCTAGTTAGAAAAATTTCTTTATTGAGCATATCTATTGGTCTTTTTTCTATTCTTATTTCTTCTTTTGTTTTAAATGGTTTTAAAAAAGAAATCAAAAATAAAATTTATGATTTTTCAGGTCACTATGATGTGTCGAGTTATAGTAATGGGATTACATTTAAAAATTCTCCCTTAGAATTAAATGAAGGTTTTTATAGTAATTATTCTGACTTAAATATTATTGAAGATGTATTTCCTTATATCTTAAATTCTGCTCTAGTACAAGGCAAAAATGAATCAATTGAAGGTGTTATTTTCAAAGGTATTGAAATAAAATATTTAGATAATATAAAGTCACATTTTGATAATTTTAATGATACAAAGGATTTCAAATCATCAGTTTTAATAAGCAATTACCTCTCTAAAAAATTAAAATTAGATATTGATGATACAGTTACTATATTTTTTCCAAATGACCCACCCATATTTAGAAAATTAAAAATTAAAGCAATCTTTTCAACCGGATTAGAAGAAATTGATAAATCAATTATTTATGGTGAAATTGGTTTATCTAGAAAAATATATCAATGGGATAATAATAAAGCATCAGGTATACACGTATTTTTAAATGATTTTGATGAAGATGATATTGTAATTGATTTATTAAATAAAAAAACTTCATTTAATGAGTATGTTCAATCAACTAATTTAAAATATATACAAATTTTTGATTGGTTATCATTACTTGATAAAAATGTAATTATATTTTTTATAATTATTCTGGTTGTTGCATGTTTTAATATGCTTTCAATTGTATTTATAGTCATAATGGAAAAAACTAATTTAATTGGCACAT
>CACPJB010000023.1 GCA_902634135.1 uncultured Marinoscillum sp.
AGCTCTTATTTCATTAATAATATCTTGTTGACTCTTACCTGCTAAAATATCTTTTACATAATCTTCAATAACAATTTCTTCTTTGAAACTGTAAGAACCTTTTTTATCAGACTTTACTGATTTAATAAGTTTGGCGTATTTAACACCAGATGTATCTCTTAACGAAGCAACTACTTTTTTTGCCATTATTTTATTTCTTTATGTAATGTATATTTCCTAAGAATTGGATTGTACTTTTTAAGTTCAATTCTATCTGGAGTATTTTTTTTATTTTTTGTGGTAACATATCTTGACGTACCAGGTTTACCCGAAGCTTTATGTTCAGTACATTCTAAAATAACTTGAATTCTATTCCCTTTTTTTGCCATAATATTAAATACTTAATGTTCCTTTTTCTTTAGCTTTTTTTAAAACAGCTGATATTCCATACTTATTAATAGATTTTAAGGCTGAAGAACAGACCTTAATTTTAATCCATTTATCTTCTTCAGGAATATAAAATTTCTTGACATGCAAGTTAGGATAAAACATCCTTTTTGTCTTATTGTTAGCTTTTGATACATTATTACCAACTCTAGCTCTTTTACCAGTAATTTGACAAACTTTTGACATTATCTTTTTTTTATTAGCACGCAAATATCGTAAAACTGAAAAAAATAACAAATCTGTACAATGTTTTTTATTTTTTCTATATCTGCTATTTTTGGTAACAAATAAAATAGATTATGATAAAAACAAGTCAAGAAGCTATAAACTTAGAAGATAAATATGGAGCTCATAATTATCATCCTCTACCAGTAGTTTTATCAAAAGGAAAAGGCATTTATGTTTGGGATGTTGAAGGGAACAAATATTTTGACTACTTATCTGCATATTCTGCAGTAAACCAAGGACATTGCCATCCAAAAATTATTAAGGCTCTTGAAGAACAAGGAAGAAAATTAACTCTTACATCTAGAGCTTTTTACAATGATGTTTTAGGGAGCTATGAAAAATATATAACTGAATATTTTGGTTATGATAAGGTATTACCAATGAATACAGGTGTAGAAGGAGGAGAAACTGCAAATAAATTAGCAAGGAAGTGGGGTTATGAAAAGAAAGGTATTGAGGAAAATAAAGCAAAAATTATATTTGCTCATGGAAATTTTTGGGGTAGAACTCTGGCAGCAATTTCGACCTCTGACGATCCATTATCTTATAAAGGTTTTGGACCATACATGCCAGGTTATGATTTAATACCCTATAATGATTTAGAAGCTTTAGAAGAAAAATTAAAAGATAAAAATGTTTGTGCGTTTATGGTAGAGCCAATTCAAGGTGAAGCAGGTGTTGTTGTCCCCGATGAAGGATATTTAAGTGGTGTAAGAAAACTTTGTGATAAATACAATGTCCTTTTCATTGCTGATGAAGTTCAAACAGGTATAGCAAGAACTGGAAAAATGCTAGCTACTGATCATGAGGATGCTAAACCTGACATTCTAATTTTAGGAAAAGCTCTTTCTGGTGGTGTTCTACCAGTTTCAGCAGTTCTGGCTGATGATGAGATTATGATGTGTATAAAACCAGGTGAACACGGTTCCACGTATGGTGGCAATCCTTTATCTTGTGTTGTAGCAAAAGCAGCCTTAGAGGTAGTAAAAGATGAAAATCTTGAACAAAATGCTTATGAAATGGGGAAAATATTCAGAGAGAGATTAGAAAAATTAAAAAGTAAATCTAAACTTGTAAAACTTATAAGAGGGAAAGGGCTTCTAAATGCAATGGTGATAAATGATAATGAAGATAGTTCTACAGCCTGGGATATTTGCATATCAATGAAAAATAATGGTCTAATTGCAAAGCCAACGCACGGAAATATTATAAGATTTGCTCCGCCTCTTGTCATAAATGAAGAGGAAATTCATAAGTCATGTGATATTATTGAAAAAAGTATAGTTGATCACTAATCGCCTAGTGAAATAGACTATCGTCTCTCTCAATCATTAAAATAGATGATTGAGGAACAATAAAGTACTTCTCTTTTTGATACATAACTTCATATGCTCCTCCTTGAAGAAATACAGCTAAGTCTCCTTCTTTAACTTGTAAAGGAACATATTTAACTTTCTCCTCATCAGATTTCCAGGGCTCATCATTATCAACTGGTAAGGGAATAGGATATCCAGGACCAATCTTTACAACATAACCGTATTGAACTTTTTCTTTCTCCCTAACTCCAGGAGGAAGATACAAACCACTGTCTGTTCTCTCTGATTCCTTTCTAGGTTTAACCAAAACTCTATCTCCAACTACGTTTATTTTATCTAATGTGTTATTTTTTGCCATAATTTTACTCTGATCTCTCAATTAGTTTAGGATTAATTTTCTTGCTAGTTTTAGCGCCAAGTTCTCTTAATCTTTCAGTTTTTCTAACAAGGTTATCTTTACCCTCTGTCAGTTTTTTCATAGCATCTTCATACGTATTTTTTGTAGTATTTAAATTATTACCCACTTTAATTAAATCTTCAGAGAAAGATTGAAATTTATCATAAAGAGATCCAGCTTGTCTTGCAATTTCAATTGCATTTTTATTTGCTTTATCTTGTTTCCACATGTATGCAACAGTTTTTAGGGTAGCAAACAAAGTAGAATTCGTAACCATTACAATATTTTTATCTATAGCTTTATTGTAGATGCTTACATCTTCTAAAACTGCTAATTTAAAGGCTGGTTCATTAGCCATAAACATTAAAATATAATCAGGTTGATTAATGTCTAGGTCTTGATAATTTTTATTGGACAAGGTTGTTATATGGGTATTAATGCTTTTCAAGTGTTCTTTAAGATAATGTTTTTTCTCTTCCTTATCTTCAGAGTTATAGTAGTTTACATATGCTACTAAGGATACTTTAGAGTCAATGATTATACACTTGTCCCCAGGTAATTTTACAATATAATCTAACCTTTGATTATCTTCATTTTCATTTTTTAAATTTTTTTCTTTTTCGTAATGAATATTTTTTTCAAGACCTGCAGCATTTAGTATAGTTTCCATCTGTTGTTCCCCCCAATCCCCTTGAGTTTTACTCTCTCCTCTTAAAGCATTTGCTAAATTATTTGCATCATCTCTCATCTTTAGTGTTTCGTTTTTAAGGTGGTTTATTTCTGATTTAAGAATAGCATTAAATTCTAAAGCATCTTTATTTGAGGATTCAACCTTCTTCTCAAACCTTTGAATATTTTCCTTTAATGGATCTAAAATATTCGATAAGTTTTCTTTATTAACCTCTGTAATTTTTTTTGTTTTCTCATCAAAAATTTCATTAGCCAAGTTTTTAAATTCAAGAGTTAACATCTCTCTCATTTGGTTTATTTCTTCCTGTCTTTTTTGAGGATTATCAGTGCTTTCTTGATCAGCATTAAATTTATAAATAACATATCCCAAGCAAGACAAAGTGAGGATGCCTATTAAAAGTATAATTAAATCCATTTATCAAAAATAATTAAATATTTAGTACTAACTATGATGAATACTCCTCAAGAGGTATACAACTACAAAATAGATTTCTATCCCCATGAGCATTGTCAACCCTTCCAACTGATGGCCAAAATTTATTGGAAGTAATAAAATCTAATGGATATGCTGCCTTTTCTCTTGTATAAGGCAATACCCAAGAAGAAGATGTGACAACTGATGCAGTATGTGGAGAATTTTTAAGAACATTATTATCTTTATCGTATGTGCCATTTCTAACCTCTTCAATTTCTTTTCTTATCTCAATCATTACATCACAAAACTTGTCAAGCTCATCTTTAGTCTCACTTTCTGTAGGTTCAATCATCATCGTTCCAGGCACAGGGAAGGAAACTGTTGGCGCATGATAACCATAGTCCATAAGTCTTTTGGCAATGTCTTCTACTTCAATATCCGTATCTGACTTAAATTCTCTACAATCAATAATAAATTCATGGGCACTTGTCCCATTTATACCTTTGTAAAGTATTTGGTAATGATCTTGAAGTCTAGACCTAATATAATTTGCATTTAATATTGATAGTTCTGTTGCTCTTTTCAATGCTACAGACCCCATCATTGAAATATAAGCATATGATATGGCAAGAATACTCGCACTACCATATGGTGCACTTGAAACCGGGGTAATATTTGATTTTTCAAAATCTGAAAAAATATTTCTTGGAAGATATTTTACTAATTTTTCAACTACACCAATTGGCCCCATTCCAGGACCCCCTCCACCGTGAGGTATACAAAATGTTTTGTGGAGATTTAAATGACAAACGTCAGCGCCAATATTTTTTGGATTAGTTAAACCTACCTGAGCATTCATGTTAGCTCCATCCATATAGACTAATCCTCCATTTTCATGAATAAGATTACATACTTCTAAAATTTTATCTTCGAAAACTCCGTGAGTTGATGGATATGTTATCATTAGACAGCTTAAGTTCTCAGAATGCTCCTGACACTTTTCTTTTAAATCATCAAAATCTATATTACCATGTTTATCACATGATATTACTATGACCTTCATCCCTGCCATAATAGCAGAAGCAGGATTTGTGCCATGAGCAGAAGATGGTATTAATGCAACATTTCTATTATCATTTCCATTATCAAGATGGTATGCTCTAATAACCATTAACCCTGTGTACTCACCTTGTGCACCAGAATTAGGTTGAAAGGATATGGTTGAAAAACCAGTAATTTCACATAACCATGTGTTTAAAGTATTTATCATTTCAGAATAACCCTGAGCTTGATCCGATGGAACGAAAGGATGAAGATTCATTTCTTCCCACGTTACAGGAATCATTTCAGTTGTCGCATTTAGCTTCATTGTACAAGAACCTAATGATATCATTGAATGGACTAGAGATAAATCTTTATTTTCTAATCTCTTCATGTACCTTAAAATTTCATGTTCGGTATGATACTTGTTAAAAACATCATGAGATAAAAACTTAGAATTTCTTATTAATGATGATGAAATTTTATAATCAATATCATCAATATTATTTAAGTTAATTTCTAAAGCACTTTCTGATACTTCTGAAAAAACATTGAGAATATCTATAACATCAGAAATATTAGTAGTTTCATCTAAAGAAATCCCAATATGGTCAGTGCTAAAATATCTGAAATTAAGATGATTCTTTTCAGCTACTTCTCTAATCTTATCCTTATCTTCAGATATGACCGTAATTTTTAAAGTATCAAAAAAGTTTTCATTTTCTTGATTAAAACCTAAACTAGAAAGCCCTTTTTCAAGTAACTGAGTCAGAGTAGCAATTTTAGCAGCAATCTTTTTTAACCCCTCTTTTCCATGATATACAGCATACATCCCTGCCATAACTGATAGAAGGACCTGAGCTGTACAAATATTTGATGTGGCTCTATCTCTCTTGATGTGCTGCTCTCTAGTCTGTAATGCCATTCTATATGCATTATTACCTGCTGAATCAACACTTACACCAATAATTCTTCCTGGAATATGTCTCTTAAACTCCTCTTTAGTTGCATAAAAAGCTGCATGCGGTCCCCCATATCCCATTGGGACTCCAAATCTTTGAGAATTTCCAATAACCGCATCTGCACCCATTTCTCCAGGAGATTTTAAAAGTACTAAACTCATTAAGTCAGAAGCAACACATGTGAATATTGAATTATTCTTAGCTTTATCTAAATAAGATGAAAGATCCAAGATGTTACCATCATTATCAGGGTATTGAAAAAGAGCTCCAAAGTAATCATCACTAAAATTAAATTTATCTAATTCATCGATTACCAGTTCTATACCAAGTGGTTCAGATCGTGTTTTTAAAAGTTCAATAGTCTGAGGAAAAATTTTACTAGAAACAAAAAATTTGAATGCATTTTTTTTTGGTCCTTTCCTAACCCTGAAAAACATTGTCATGGCTTCAGATGCAGCTGTACCTTCATCTAATAGGGAAGCATTTGATATTTCCATTCCAGTAAGGTCAGTAACCATTGTTTGATAATTGATAAGAGCTTCCATCCTTCCTTGAGCAATTTCTGCTTGATAAGGTGTATAAGCAGTATACCATCCTGGGTTTTCTAAAATATTTCTTTTTATAACATTAGGAGTTAAGCAATCATAATACCCTGTTCCAATATAAGATTTGAATTTTTTATTTTTAAGAGCCAATGTTTTAAAATGAGATAAATACTCACTCTCAGTTTTAGGTTTTTCCAGACTAAGATCATTTTCTAATCTAATAGAGTCAGGAATAGTAAGTTTTATTAATTCGTCTAGTGAGCTAACACCAATTTTTTTTAACATTGATGCCTCATCATGAGAAGAAATTGAGTTGTGCCTAGAAGAAAATTCGTCTGAATTAAAAGTAATATTTGACATGTCAATAGTTAAAAAAACATATACGCAAATGTATACACAAAGTTGAAAAATAAAATTGATTGTTTTAAAGAATATCTATTAAGAGTATTAATTTAAATTTGTAATTAAATTAATTGTCAAGATGACTACTATTCTTATAAAAAATGCTACCATAATTAACGAAAATAAACGTGAAATAAATGACGTTCTAATTAATGAAAATAGGATAGAAAGAATAGATCAAAATATTAATCTAAATCATAGATACGAGGAGATAGATGCTGAAGGACTCTACCTTATTCCTGGATTAATTGATGATCAAGTCCATTTTAGGGAGCCAGGGCTAACTCATAAAGGTAATATTTTTACTGAGTCGATGGCCGCTGTAGCTGGAGGAGTAACTTCTTTTATGGAAATGCCAAATACTGTCCCAAATGCAATTACAATTGAAGAGTTAGAAAAAAAGTATAAAATAGGTCAAAAAAATTCATTTGGAAATTATTCTTTTTACCTAGGAGCATCTAACAATAATATTGAGGAGGTTAAAAGGATTGATAAAAAAAATATTTGTGGAGTAAAAATTTTCATGGGGTCATCAACTGGAAATATGTTAGTTGATAGAGAGAAAGCTTTAAATGACATATTCAAATTTTCAGAAGTAATTATTACAACTCACTGTGAAGATGAACTTACTATTCATAAAAACTTAAAGAATGCTCAAGAAAAATATGGAGAGAATATCCCTTTTAACCAACACCATATTATTAGATCAAGAGAGGCATGTTATAAATCGTCTTCAAATGCAATATCACTAGCACAAGAACATAATGCTAAACTTCATGTCTTACATATTTCAACAAAAGAAGAATTAGACTTATTTAAAAATATTCCTTTAAAGGATAAAAAAATAACATGTGAAGCATGCCTTCATCACATGTGGTTTTCAAATACAGATTATGATAATTTAGGGAGTCTTATCAAGTGGAATCCTGCAATAAAAACCTCTGATGATAGAGAGGCTATAATTAAGGCTGTAAATGAAGGAGTAATTGATGTAATTGCAACTGACCATGCTCCACATACAAAAGAAGAAAAATCAGGCAATTATGTAAATGCGCCATCAGGTGGTCCACTAATTCAATATTCTCTTCCAGTACTACTTGAAATGAATAGAGAAAACAAAATATCTATTGAAAAAATAGTTGAAAAAACATCACATAATGTTGCTGATCTATTTCAGATAAAAGAAAGAGGGTATATAAGAGAAGGTTATTTTGCAGATATAGTATTGTTTGATTTAGAATCAAAAACAGAAGTAAATGAAAATAATATTCTATCAAAATGTAAGTGGAGTCCATTTGAAAAATCAAGCTTTAATTCAAAGATTATTCATACTATAGTTTCAGGAAATCACATTTTAAAAAATGGAGAAATCCAAGGAAAGCCTTCAGGCTTAAGAATGAAATTCAATAGAGATTAGAAAATTTGTCTTAGTAATAACATTATTCTAGATTTGCTGATTCAAAATGGTGGTTGTAGTTCAGTTGGTTAGAACGCCTGATTGTGGTTCAGGAGGTCGCCGGTTCGAGTCCGGTCTTCCACCCTTTTTTCTTACAATGCTTGCACTTCTCTTAGTTATAAAGATATAAAATCTTGGCACTTATTTGGCACCTTTGATTAATCAATCTTTTAAGGCCTTTAAGGTAAAGGTTTTATTTACTTGGTTTTGAAGTTATATCTAATTCCCAGTCCTATTCTGAAACTTCTATAAGTTGAAGGTATTACGAACCAACTATTAAAAGAAGAAATGTCATCATACATTATCCCATCAATTCTTGATTGATTAAAAAAAGATGATAGAAAGTCTAATTCAAGAGAATAAGTAAGTCCTTTCTTTGTACTTCTAACAAGAGAATTACCTAACACAAAACCATTTCCCATCATAAATATTTCATCAGTATATGTATAAAGAAGTACATTACCAAAATACTGACCTACAACTAATGGAGCATATTGAGGTTTTATATCCCAAGTAAATTGTTTAATTGGTACAGATATGATTCCACCAATACTCATATAACCAATACCTACTCTTGAAATTGAAGAATGAAATGAATGTCCTGAAGAATTCAAATTAAAGCTTACTCCAAATCTTTCATTGATTCTATAACCCATATTTAAAAGAGAAAGATTAATACCAGTATTATAGTAACCTAAGTTTATAGCCCCACCTCTAAATGCAACTCCTCCACCAATACCGAGATAAAATTTAGATGGTTTATCCTCTACTTTAACAAATGCGAAACCCTGTCCTAATGAATTAAAAGAAATAAATAATGAATTAAAAGAAATAAATAAGAGGATTATGAATGTTCTCATCTCTTAAATCTACAACTATCCAAGAAAAATTCAAAAGGGGAAGTGGGGTTAGTGTTATTTGACAGTTATTGATTAATCAATCTTTTAAGGCCTTTAAGGTTGGGTGATTTATTATATTTGTTTTATGAAAAAACTACTCCTGCTATTATTCTTTATTCCACTTGTTTCCTTGAGCCAAGTAAAAAACAATGTTAATATTAATTATTCAGAAAATGGAGATGGGAAATTTGGGATGGGAATAGTCTATAAAGGTGATGGTGTTTTTATTATTTCGGAATCTACAAAAAGAAACGGCTTTTCAGCAGCAACAGATAGAAACTTTAAAAAAACAGAAGAAAGAGCTATGGAAAATTTAAATAAATTTTTAGAACTGAATGAATATACGCATAAATTAATTTCATCTGAAAAGTTTATTGGAGAAGGAGGGATTTTAGGTAAGGTTTTCCTAACATTTAAAGTTTTCGATAAAGATGGTGTGTTAGTTTTAAATAAAGATGATGCAAAAAAACAACTAATAGAATTAAAAGAATATCTTGATTTAGGGATAATCACACAGCAAGAATATGATGATAAGGCTGCTTCCTTAAAGAAAATTTTATTAGGTAACTAAACCATAGACATATCTTCTTCTTTTAATTCAGCAAACATAGAGTCCTCTAAAAAGGGAGTAGATTAATAAGGTTTAGAAAATTACTGCTAAGATAGTCCCAAGAGTGAAAAACGATAGTAAAATTGTTGATATAGTTACACCACTAAGGTTGGGTGATGATTCAAAAGGGTTATGTTTGACCTTGTAGAAATATGAGGTCTTTTTTTATTTTATAGTTTATAACCTTTATTCCATCCTGTAGCTATTCCCCATTTCTTTTTCATTTCAGCTAAATGTTCTTCTTGTTGTTTGACAATCTCTTTACCAGCTTTAGTTCTTAAATCAGGTGTCCAAGATGCCCCAGTCCATCTCCATCCATCCTTAACTGCCCTTTCACTTTTAGGTTTTAGTCGTGGCTTATTATATATCTTATACTTATTATTTACTATCCACCTTTTATCCATTATAGGATATACATTTTCTCCACCTACATTTCCATAATACCATTCATCATAAGGGACTTCATCTTCATATTTAACATCATCATAATCTCTTAATGTATGTATATAATCTTCAAGTTTGTTATCTAAAAAGTCATCTATGTAATCTGTTCCTTCTTTTAAATTCTTTGGTAAATGATATAATATCTCCATTGAATTAATCTTATTATCACAATAATATTGCCTCTTTTTATCACTAACCTTTCCTTTATCAACTATTTCTATAATCAGCTTTTCATTTCCCTTAATTGCAACACAATCAGCCTTATAAGTGCCTATTTTTTCTTCAAAGACTATTTCATCAAACTTAAAGACAAACCTCTTATTCTCATCAAATAAAGGCAATGCTATCTTTTTTGTTCTTAATAGGATTTCTTTGGTCTTTAGATGTGCAAGACCTTCTGACATAGATACTCCTTTTACCATTACTCGTTAGGGAAATGTCTAATATATCCAGTCCCATCTATTATCATAAATCCGAGTTTACCTTTGTATTTAGATACACTACAACTATAACATACATAATCATTTTTTTCACCATCTTCTCTTTCATAAGTTACAATATCATAATAGTTGCAATTCTTTTTGACATCTTCAAGAATCTCATCATAAACATACTTACCTTCCTGTAGTGCATCAGTATTAAAACCTAAATCGTCCCAACCAAATAATTCAGCAAATGCATTTCCTCTACTTATTTGAAAACTAAATGTGCCATCAGTTTTATAACTCCCCCACATTGAAGATTTATCTCCTTCTACACTGTCTCTTTGAATTTGATAACCATAAATTATGTATCCATCTTCTTCAGTAGCAAACTCAAAATAGTTTTCTATCATAATCTTTTTAAACTGTTTTACAGAATTAATTGACATAATATCAGAATATGATAATTGACCAAACGAGTTGAATGATATAAATAAGAGGATTAATAGAATTCTCATACTTACAATCTAAAATTTTTATACCAAAATGCAAAATCGGATTTCTATGGAGTTATATAATAAAAAAAAGCTATGTACTCATAGATTTTTCGGCTAAATACCTTTCGGTCTATGTTTTAAAGTCCCAAGAAAGTAGCATATAGGGACAAGGTAAGTGCAAGAGAGATGCCTTGCGGGGGGTACAAATCATATAGGTACCCAAATACTCTCAGATTAGAGCAATGTTATATGATTGTAGCTCTATGTCTTGCTAACTGGCGAGAACTCAACGGAAGCAAAACACCTTCCTCCTATGGGGGAAGTGTGTCTTGACTTCAAACAAAAATCTAACAAAAGCAAATATAGAGGTAGTCTAAAATAGATTTAAATAGATATAATGAGAGTTAAAACAGGAGGTAGAAAGAAAGGTACACCAAATAAGATATCCAGTCAGGTTAAGGAGAAGTTATCTCAAATCATAGATGAAACAATAGATAGTTTAGATATCTCAGTAATGAACTCTAATCAAAAGATAAAACTCATACAAATAGGACTTCAATACATCATTCCTAAATCTCAAATAATAGAAGAACAAGAAGAACAAAACTTCACAGTAGAAATCATAGATAGATTAACTAAAGATTCAGATTGATAAGAGATTTATATAACCTCAATAACCCTTCACTTTATTCCTTCATTTTCTTTCTTGTTATATCTATATTATTGTATGCTTCTTTAAAATTTGAATCAATTTCAATTGCTTTTGTGTAGTATTTAATTGCTTCATTAAATTTTCCCTTTCTATATTCATTGTTCCCCTGCTTAAGGTAACCTATTGCTTCATTTCTTTCACTTGTGCTTATTGAATTATTATTTGAGAATATATTCATAATGTTTTCATCAACCCATTTCAAAATATTTTCATCAACCCATTTCCAAATATTTTCATTTGCCCATTCAGAAAAAGACATTTTATAAGCAGCTATAGGGGTAAACAAAGGGAAAAAGACAAAAGTCATTGTTACTTTAAAATGAATAGATGCGTCATCAAGTATTACCATATCAACAAATGACCAAATCAAGAAACCTATTCCCCAAACAAAAAAGAAAAAAACAATCTTTAAAAAAAACATATCCAAAATGTTTTTATCAACCCATTTCCAATGAAGTTTACTCATATTTAATAAGGTAAAAATGTAAACACTAAAAATTATTAATATTGGTATTAATTGTTGTTTACTACCAAAGCCAAATCCTATATTAAACCAAAGATTAAATATGTTTTCATCCACTGAAGTTATTCTTTCATTAGATGAGGCTATTGCCTCAATAAATGTTGATGTGGACATCAATTCAAGAAGGTTATTTTTAGTATATATAAACCAAATAAGAATATTTGAAATATAAAATAAAAGTACAGAAATAAGAAAAATCTTAAATTTTTTCATATTTCAAACCTACAACTATCTAAGAAAAATTCAAACCATAGGCATATCTTCTTCTTTTAATTCAGCAACTTCTAATCCTCGTAAGTAGGTTAAACTTACTGTCATAGACGAATGTCCCATAGCCTTCTGTAGCTTAGTAATTGAGCCTGTTCTTTTAAAGATTTCTATAGCCCCTGAGTGTCTGAAAGAGTACAAGGTAATCTCTTTATCAACCTCTGGATTAAGTCTCTTAAAACGTCTCCAAAGCTGTATAAAATAGCTTCTGCTATAAGGCTGTTTAAGGCCAGTAAAGATGTTTAAATGCCCTTCTTTTCTTTTAAGAGTTTCTCTTATTTTAGGGCTTACTGGAACTATCCTGTTGCGTTTAGATTTTACTTGATTTCCTGATAGTCTTATATGCGATAAATCACTTGTAAAGTCCTCCCATTTAAGTAATCGTATTTCCTGATGAGGTCTTAAAAGACACCCATAAGTAAATAAACAACAGAGATA
>CACPJB010000024.1 GCA_902634135.1 uncultured Marinoscillum sp.
TCATAAACATCTACAGGAATTTCTGGATCAAAAACAGTTTTAATTGCTCTTACAATTTTATCCTTAAGTTCTGATTCTTTTTTTTCTGACATTATTTATTAGATAAAGCTATTATTTTAAATTTATTTTCCATAGCCTCAAGGCCATTTGATCTTTGTGTTCCAATGAATCTACATAACCCAGTTTTATTTATAAAATACAGTTTGGTATTTAAAATATCTTCTGGTTTCTGTCCAGAAAAAACTTTAATTAGAAGACTCAATAAACCTTTAGTTATTGATGTATTACTATCTCCACTAAAAAAAATTTTGTCATCTTTGAGTTTATGAGATAACCATACCTTTGATTGACATCCTTTAACTAAGTTATCATCTGATTTAAGTTCTTCATCATAATCATCCATTTTTTCACCTATTTCCATCAAATAATTTAATGTCATTTCAAAATCTTCTTCTAAAACTTTGAAGTTATCAATAATTTCATTTTGAATTGGATTTGTACTCATCTGTTCATCAATTTAATAAGTGAATCAACAAAATAATCAATTTCATCTGTTGAATTATATATAGCTAATGATAGACGAGCAGTGCCATCTAAATTAAATTTATCCATTAGTGGTTGAGTACAATGATGTCCTGTTCTTAGTGCAATCCCCTTTGCATCTAATAGTAATCCAAGATCATAGTAATGAATATTTTTTGTAATAAATGAAAAAATGCCAATTTTATTTTTAGCTGTCCCCACAATCTTAATTCCGTCAATTTTATTAAGAGCTTTCTCTGCGTATTTTTTTAAACTTATTTCGTGAGATTCTATATTTTCTAATCCAATATCTTCAATATATTTAATAGCCTCTTTAAAGCCTATAACATCTCCAATATTTGGAGTTCCAGCCTCAAATTTATAAGGTAAATCATTGTAAGATGTCTTAGTAAAACTTACATCTTTTATCATTTCTCCTCCGCCCATATATGGAGGCATTTTTTCAAGTATTTCTTCTTTGCCGTATACTACACCTACACCTGTTGGTCCATACATTTTATGAGCAGAAAATACATAAAAATCACAGTTCAAGCTTTTAACATTTATTTTTTTATGAGCTGATGATTGAGCTCCATCAATTACAGTCATAATATTATTTTGTGAACATATTTTAATAATATTTTGAACTGGATTAATGGTGCCTAAAGTATTTGATATATAAACTAGAGATACTAGTTTGGTTTTATGAGTTATTAAACTTTTAAAATGATTTATGTTAATTTCTCCCTCTTCAGATACTTTAATAACTTTTAAATTTAATTTATTTGAATTGGCTATCATCTGCCATGGAACAATATTTGAATGATGCTCCATTTCACTAATTATAATTTCATCTCCTTCTTTTAAATGAAATTTTGCTAATGATGATGATATCAAGTTTAGACCTTCAGTAGTTCCTCTAGTAAATATTATTTCTTTTGTAGATGATGCTCCTACAAAATTTTTGATAAGAGATCTTGTTTGTTCGAATTCTTCAGTAGCTCTCTCAGCAAGTGTATGAATTCCTCTATGAATATTTGCATTATAGTTCTTGTAATAATTAGAAATGCTATCTATTACACATTTTGGTTTTTGTGTTGTTGCAGCATTATCGAAATATACTAAATGATGATTATTAATTTTAGAACTTAATATAGGGAAATCATCCCTTATTTTATTTAAGGGAAATTTATTCATAGTTGAGACCTTCAAGTTCTTTTAGTATCATTAATTGATATTCTTCTCTTATTTCTTTGTCTTCAATTTTTTCAGTTATATCTGTGCTGAATGCAGATAAAAGGAGAGAAATGGCGTCTTTTCTTGAAATTCCTCTAGACATAAGATAAAATAAAGCATCATCATCTAGTTGTCCAACCGTACAACCATGCGAACATTTTACATCATCAGCCCAGATTTCAAGTTGCGGTTTAGTATTAACTTTTGCATTATCTGATAATAATATGTTGTTGTTTGATTGAAAAGCATTTGTTTTTTGGGCTTTTTGTCTAACAAAAATTTTACCATTAAATACACCATTTGAGCCATTATCAACGATGCCTTTATAGTGTTCATTGCTTATTGAGTTTTCATCTAAATGATCTACAGAAGTATGATTATCAATATGAGAACCATTTTTAATTGCATAAAAACCATACATATTTGCAAAACAACTTTTATCTAAAAGTTTGATGTTAAGATTGTTTCGTATAATTGATCCTGAGAAACTGTAGGTATGAAAGTTAGATGTGCTATTTCTTTTTTGAAAAACATTAATACTATTGTAATGGTAATTTTTATTGATATTCTGTGTTGAAAAATAATTAAGAACGGCGTTTTCATCCATATATATTTCATTTACTGAATTAGAAAAATTACCATCTTTAGTAATATTTATAAACTCTTCAGAAAATGAAACTTCAGAGTTTTTATCGATTATAAAACATTTTCTAAAATAGGTAGGTTTAGAAGAATCAACAATATTGATTATTGATATCTTCTCTTTCAAAATAGTAGATTTTTTTATCCTAAAAGTAAGACAATTACTATGAAGGATAGAATTTATTGAACTAAAAATATCATCAATTGAATCGTCTATTTTTGAGTAAGAATGAATGAAAATATTTTGCTCATTTTTAGATAGATCTTTTAAATTTTTAATATCAATACCATTAGGAATTTTTGATAAATTTTCGATAAAAGTACCATTCAAGGTTACAATATAGTATTTATCATTAGTTGATATCAAATCTTTATAACTATCAACTTTTTTTATATTTTTTGATGAGTTGAAACTACCAAACTTTTTTTCGATGTTTCTAAGGAGCGGAGTATATTTGTATTCTTCTTTATATTTTTTATAAGATAATTTAAGTTTATCAATTGATTTAGATTTGATGTCCTTTATAATATTATCATCCTCAATTGAAATTGATTTTCTTAGATCTACTGTATCAATCATATCTAATTTTTCACTTTAATCCAGTCATAACCTTTTTCTTCTAGTTCAAGTGCAAGGTTTTTATCTCCAGATTTAACTATTTTACCATCCATTAAAACATGAACAAAATCTGGAACAATATACTCTAAAAGTCTTTGGTAATGAGTAACTACAACTGTGGCATTTTCTTTGCTTTTTAAGGCATTTACACCTTTAGAAACTATTTTTAAGGCGTCAATATCTAATCCTGAATCTGTTTCGTCAAGAATTGAAAGTTTAGGGTTTAGCATAGCCATTTGAAAAATTTCATTTCTTTTCTTTTCACCACCAGAAAAACCCTCATTAATAGATCTACTTAATAGTTCTTGTTTAATGTTAACTAGTTTCATTTTTTCCTTCATAAGCTTAAGAAATTCAACTGCATCCAATGGCTTTTCACCTTTAGATTCTCTTATTTGATTTACAGCAGTTTTCATGAAATTGGTTGTTGAAACACCAGGAATTTCAACTGGATACTGAAATGCAAGAAAAATGCCTTCTCTTGCTCTTTCATCTGGCCCAATATCTGAGAGTTCATTGCCCTGAAAGTTAATTTCACCATCAGTAACATCATAATCTTCCCTGCCAGCTATAACTGATGCTAAAGTACTTTTTCCAGATCCATTTGGACCCATGATGGCATGAACTTCTCCAGCATTTACAGATAGGTCAAGTCCATTTAATATTTTAGTATTATCAATTGATGCGTGAAGATTTTTAATTTCTAACATATTTCTAATTTTATTTAACCAACACTTCCTTCTAATGTAAGTGATAAAAGTTTTTGTGCTTCAACCGAAAACTCCATTGGTAACTGTTTTAACACCTCTTTTGCGTAACCGTTAACTATGAGTGCGATTGCATTTTCCTCATCTATCCCCCTTTGGAGGCAATAAAATATCTGATCCTCTCCAATTTTCGATGTTGTAGCTTCATGTTCTACCATTGAAGATTTATTCTCAATATCAATATAAGGAAAAGTGTGAGCACCACATTTATTACCAAGTAGCAATGAATCACACTGAGAAAAATTTCTTGAATTATTGGCTCTTCTCATCACTTTAACATGTCCCCTGTAACTGTTGTGTGAATGCCCAGCTGAAATACCTTTAGAAATAATTTTAGATCTAGTATTTTTTCCAATGTGAATCATTTTAGTGCCAGTATCTGCTTGTTGATAATTATTAGTTACAGCAACAGAATAAAATTCACCAACTGAATTATCACCTTTAAGTATACATGATGGATATTTCCAAGTTATTGCTGACCCAGTTTCAACTTGAGTCCAACTAATTTTGGAATTATTTCCATTGCATATTCCTCTTTTTGTTACGAAATTATAAATTCCACCTTTCCCATTTTTATCACCTGGATACCAATTTTGAACTGTTGAATATTTCACTTCAGCATCTTTTTCAGCATGAATTTCTACAACTGCAGCATGAAGCTGATTTTCATCTCTCATTGGTGCTGTACAACCTTCTAAATAGCTTACATATGAACCTTCATCAGCAACAATTAAAGTCCTCTCAAATTGTCCTGTATTTGATGCGTTAATTCTAAAATAGGTTGATAATTCCATAGGGCACCTAACACCCTTTGGTATATAACAGAAAGAACCATCAGAGAATACAGCAGAATTTAAGCATGCAAAATAATTATCTTTAGTTGGCACAACTTTTCCTAAATGTTTTCTTATAAGATCGGGGTGTTCATTTACAGCTTCTGAAAAAGAACAGAATATAATACCCAGTTCACTCAACTTATCTTTAAATGTAGTTCCAATTGATACTGAATCAATTACTGCATCTACTGCGACTCCACTGAGTCTTTTTTGTTCTTGTAGAGATATTCCTAATTTTTCAAATGTTTTAATAAGCTCAGGATCTACTTCATCCATAGACTTAAGCATTTTCTTTTTTTTAGGTGCAGAATAGTAGGAGATATCTTGATAATCTATTTTAGGTATCTTTAAATTTGACCAATTAGGTTCTTTTATTTTCTTGAAATTTGAAAACGCCTCTAATCTCCAGTCAAGTAGCCATTTTGGTTCATTTTTCTTTTTTGATATTAGTTTAACAATATCTTCATTTAGTCCTTTAGGGGCTTGATCAACATCAAAATCTACTGACCATCCGTGCTCATATTCCTTTGATGTAAATTCCTTTAAAATTTTGTCGTCTTTACTCATATTTAATTCTAGCGCAAATTTACATACATTTTCTATTTAAACGAAAATAAATGCTTAAAACGCTCAGTTTAACGACAAACCATCTTTCAATGTTTCTTCAATTGAAAGGAAAGATTCAGTTCTTGTTATACCTTTAACTTTATGGATTTTAGAGTCTAAAATTTCTCTAAAGTGAGGAGTATCTTTACACAAGATTTTAATAAAGATTGTATACTGACCTGTGATTGCATGTATTTCTACAACTTCAGTTATTTTTTTTAATGCTTTAACTGCATCTTTGTACAAGAAACTTTTTTCAAGATAAATACCCATATAACAAGATATTGTATAACCTAATTTACTATAATCTATATCAAGTTTTGTTCCTCTAACAATACCCAGTTTTTCAAGTTTTCTCATTCTAACGTGTACTGTTCCACCTGAAACGTAAACTTTTTTTGCTACCTCAGTATATGGCATTTTGGCATTTTTAGACAAAATGTTCAGTATTTTTAGATCAATATTGTCAATTTGATAATTTGCTTTCATTTTTGGTGTATGTTTTTATCAATAATTCAATTTTTTATAATTTAATTTAAATTATTTTAAAATTTCATCAAATTTCTTAAAAATTACCTCATTAAATCCCATTTTACTATTATAAATGTATAAATTCAAACTTCATTTTTGGGTTAATGTTGTTTACTGGGGATATCTATTGATGTCCCCTTTCTTTTTTAGAATTTTTATATATTTAAGTAAGGTAACTATTTAATCAATCTTATATAATGAGAAAATTCTGGACAAAAAACTACCCGTCAGGTGTAAACAATAGTTTAAATTTAAATCAATACAATTCATTTGTAGATTTATTTAATGAAGGTTTTAAAAAATATCCTAATGATATTGCTTTTGAAAATATGGGTAAGTCCATAACATTCAAAGAGCTAGATGAATTAACTAAATCTTTTTCTAACTTTTTAACACATGAACTTAATTTGAAGAAAGGAGATAGAATAGCTATTCAATCTCCTAATGTGCTTCAATATCCAGTAGCTCTTTTTGGTGCTATTAGATCAGGAATTATTGTTGTGAATACAAACCCTCTCTACACTCCTGATGAAATGAGACATCAATTTAAGGATTCAGGTTGCAAAGCAATTTTAATACTTTCAAATTTTGCATATAATCTTGAAAAAATTATTGAGGATACAGCTATTGAGCATGTAATAATATCTGATATGGGGGATATGTTAGGTACAGTGAAAGGCGCCTTAATTAATTTTGTCGTAAAGTATGTGAAAAAAATGGTTCCAAATTATTCAATTGATTCATTTTATTCTTTCAAAAAAGCGATATCAATTGGAAAAAAACATACCTATAATCAGGTTGAAATACAGCCAAATGATATTGCATTTCTTCAGTATACAGGTGGAACCACTGGTGTTTCAAAGGGTGCAATGTTATCTCACAAAAATGTAATATCTAATGTGATTCAGGTTTCTGCATGGATGGATATTTTATTAGAAGAAAGAAAAGAAATTGTAATTACAGCTCTTCCTTTATATCATATTTTTGCATTGGTATGTAATGCTTTAGTAATGTTTAAATATGGAGCTAGAAATATTTTAATTACAAACCCTAGAGATATGGATGGATTTGTCAAAGAGTTATCCAATTATAAATTCTCAATTATCACAGGTGTTAATACTCTATTTAATGGTCTTCTAAATAATAAAAAATTTCATGATTTAGATTTTTCAGAACTAAAAGTTGCTTTTGGTGGAGGAATGGCTGTTCAAGATGTAGTGGCAAACCAATGGAAAGATGTTACAGGTTGCCCTCTGGTTGAAGGGTATGGATTAACTGAAACTTCTCCAGTGGTAACAATTAATCCATTAGATGGAACTAATAAAATTGGAACTATTGGTTTACCTATTCCAGAAACTGATATAAAGTTTATTGATGATAAAAATAAAGAAGTTCCTAAAGGTGAAAGAGGAGAAATTTGTGTTAAAGGTCCTCAGGTAATGGAAGGATACTGGGAAAGGAAAAAAGAGACAGATGAAATTATTAAAGATGGTTGGTTATATACTGGAGATATTGGTGTTATTGATGATGATGGATTTATTAAAATTGTTGATAGAAAAAAGGAGATGGTATTAGTGTCTGGATTTAATGTATTTCCTAATGAAGTTGAACATGTAATTTCTTCTCATCCAAAAGTTTTAGAGGTGGGAGTTATAGGTGTTCCTGATAAAAAAACTACTGAGGCAGTAAAAGCTGTTATTGTAAAAAAAGATGACTCATTAACTGAGGAAGAAATTAAGTCTTTTTGTAAAGAAAAATTGACTAATTATAAATGTCCTAAGCATGTTGGTTTTACAGATGAATTACCAAAATCCAATGTGGGTAAAATTTTAAGAAGAATTATAAAAGAAAAAGATTTAGAATCTAATTCTTACTGATCTGTTATTTAGAATAGTTCTAAATTAAAACATATTAAAATAGTTTTTTTGAACTTAATTTTTCGGATGTTACATTTGTCAGAGTTTTAAAACTTAGTGCTTAAATGCAAACTAGAACAACTAAACTATTGGCTTTTTTTGGTCATTCTATTTTCCAATTTTTTGGTATAACTTCTCTGTCTCTTTTCCTCTTTAGTTCATCACTTTTACATGCACAAAATGAAGAAGAAAATTCATTTGATCCCTCAATTGTAAAAAATGGAGAATCACTATTTAAAGGGAATTGCACTGTTTGTCATGCAATAGATGAAGTAGTGATTGGTCCCGCACTTAGGGATGTTCATGAAAGACAATCTGAGGAATGGATTTATGCATTTATAAAAAATTCACAAAAAGTAATTAAAAGTGGAGATGAGTATGCCGTTAATTTATATAATGAATATAGTAAAACACTGATGACTTCATTTGATTTCTCAGACCAGGAATTAAATGCAATTTTAACTTATATTAAAGATGAATCAACAAAAGAAGTACAGGTAGTAGTTGCTGATGTTACTGATGCTTCAGGTCAAGCAATTGACCCATCTGTTTCCAGTAATAATTTTTACTTATCACTAGGACTTAATTTATTCTTATTATTAGTCATAATTTTCATTCTATTCAGGTTCACTAATCTTTCAAAAAAATATGTTCTTTTACAAGACAACCAGTCCAAAGGAAAATTGTTAGATGAAGATGATAAAGAAATTGTTGATAGTGGATTCAACATAAAAGAATTTATTAAGAGTAATAGGATAGTTGGGATTACATCATTTTTATTCATTGGAATTTTTGTAAAGTCTTGTATTGATGGTCTATACACAGTTGGGATTCAACAAAATTACCAACCAACACAACCGATTGCATTTTCACATAAAATTCATGCTGGTCAGTATGAAATAGATTGTAATTATTGTCACACAGGTGTGAATATTTCAAAGTCTGCCAATATTCCTTCTGTAAATATTTGTATGAATTGTCATAATGCTATAGAAACAGATAAACCAGAAATTCAAAAAATACTTGCTGCATATGAGGAAAATAGACCTATAGAGTGGGTAAGAGTACATAATCTACCTGATCTTGCTTACTTTAATCACAAACAGCATGTAGCAGTTGGTGGACTTGATTGTGCAACATGTCATGGGCCGATTGAAGAGATGGATGTAGTTTATCAATATTCAGAACTTACAATGGGTTGGTGTATAAATTGTCATATAGAAACAGAAGTTAATGCTAAGGGAAATGATTATTATAAAAAACTTGTAGAATTACATAATAGCTCTTCTAAAAAACCAATGAAAGTTGAAGACATTGGAGGGCTTGAATGTTCAAAATGTCATTATTAAATATGAGTAAGGAAAATAAAACATATTGGAAAGGAATAGAGCAACTTAAAAATGATCCTTCATTTGTAAAAAATGCTCATAATGAATTTCCTGAATATTTACCTATTCAAGGTTCATCTAATAATTCAAGAAGAGACTTTTTGAAGATGATGGGTTTTGGAATAGCTGCAGTTTCCACTGTTGCCTGTGAAGCTCCAGTAAAATATGCGATCCCTCATGTTGAAAAACCACAAGATCTGGACCCATCCTTAGCAAATTATTATGCTTCAACTTATACAATGGGTAGTGATTATTGTAGTGTTGTTGTTAAAACTAGAGAAGGTAGACCAATAAAGATTGATGGTAATAAATTTTCTAAAGTAAGTGCAGGTTGTACTTCTTCTCAAGTTGAATCTTCTGTATTGTCTTTGTATGATAAGCAAAGATTAACTGCTCCGTTACTAAATAAAAGAGAGTCATCATGGTCTGAAGTTGATAAATTTGTTATTGAGAAAATATCTAACTCAAATAAAAAGAAATATGTAGTTAGTCATTCAATTAATAGTCCATCTACTTTAGAGGTTATCAATAAATTTTGTAAAAAACACAATGCTCAACATATACAGTATGATAATATATCTTATAACGGTATGTTAGATGCAAATCTTGAACACTATGGAAAAAGAAAACTACCTTTTTATGATTTTTCCAAAGCAAAAACAATTGTTTCATTTGGATATGACTTTTTAGGAAGCTCATTTAATCATAATTTATTTAATAAGCAGTTTACTGATAGGAGGGTAGTAAATAAAGATAATAGAGAAATGTCTAGGCTTTATTCTTTTGAGTCTAATTTATCTCTAACAGGTGCTAATGCGGATCATAGAGTGCCCATTAAATCATATAACTCCCCACTTTATATTGCAGAGCTTTATAATTTATTATCTAAAAAACTAAATAAGAAAACTTTTGTAGGTTTTAATGGTACTGACAAAGAAATAAAAACTGATATTTTAAATCATATTTCTGATGAACTTATTAATAACAGAGGAAAATCAATTATAATTTCTGATTCAAATAATAAGTCTGTTCAGCTTCTTGTTAATTTAATTAATGAACTTCTTAATAATTATGGTAAAACTATTGATATAAATAGATCCTATAATATAAGAAAAGGCGATGATAAACAATTTGATTTACTTGTTAATGATTTATCTAATGATAATGTGTATTCTCTAATTTTTCTAAACTGTAATCCAGTTTACGATAATTTTAAATTTTCTCAATTAAAAGAAAATCTGAAACGTGTACCTCTTAAAATTTCTACCTCTGATAGAATTGATGAAACATCTGTTATATGTGATGTTGTTGCTCCAGATTCTCATTTTCTTGAATCATGGAATGATCATGAGCCACTAGAAAATTCATTTAGTTTTGCTCAACCCACAATCAGTAACATATTTGATACAAGACAACATCAAGATTCATTTTTGAAATGGACAGGTGAAAAAACTAATTATTTCTCTTTTATTAAAAGTAATTGGAGAAAGAAGCAAATATTAACAAATTCAGATGAGCCATTTCAAATTTTTTGGGATAAGTTATTACACGATGGTGTTGCTGAATTTATAGATGATAATAAATCTATTACTTTACTTACTACTAACTCTTCTAAGTTTTTATCTAAGATAAGTTCTGATATAAACTCAATGATTGATGAGAATAATAGTTCAGGTTTTGAATTAAATCTTTATCAAAATCTTACAGTATCAGACGGTATTCAGGCTAATAACCCTTGGTTACAAGAAATGCCAGACCCAATCTCGAAAGTTTGTTGGGATAATTATTTATCAGTGAACCCTAAAGATGCTAATAAATTAAATGTCAAGACAGATAGTGGAACTATGACTACAAATTTATTGGTTCTTTCATTGAATGGATTTGATTATGAAATTCCTGCAATTATTCAACCTGGTCAAGCTGAGGGAACCATTGGACTTGCTCTTGGATACGGAAGAGAACTGGCTGGTCCTGTTGGAGATAATGTAGGGGTTAATGCATTTAGTTTAATTGATTCATCTAATAAATATCAAAATTTAGTAATTAATAATGTTTCTCTTTCAAACTCTGAAAAAGAATACAGAATTGCTCAGACACAAACTCATCATACTATAATGGCAAGAGAAAGTGTAATTCAAGAAACTACATTGGATGAGTATAAAAAGGATGTTTATGCTGGGAAATATCAATTCAAGGTAGCTACTAGTGAAGGTAAGAAAAAACCAGAAGAAGTTACCCTTTGGGATGGACACAATTATCCAAATCATCATTGGGTAATGTCAATTGACCTAAATGCTTGTACCGGATGTGGTAGTTGTGTAATAGC
>CACPJB010000025.1 GCA_902634135.1 uncultured Marinoscillum sp.
ATTATGTAACTGCTGATTTAAATTCACCATTAGCAGATATTAAAATGGATATTCATAATATGCCTTTTGATGAGAATTTATTTGATGTTGTTATTTGTAATCATGTTTTAGAACATGTTGAGGATGACATAAAAGCCTTAAATGAAATAAAAAGAGTTTTAAAAAAAGGTGGAAAAGGAATTCTACAAGTGCCATTTTATTTTCCAATTCCTGAAATTACAATTGAGGATAAAAATGTTAAAAAAGGAGTAGAAAGGGAAAAACTATATGGTCAATCTGATCATGTAAGAAAATATGGGAAGGATTATAAAAAGAGACTTTCTTCAGTTGGTCTAAAAGTTGATAAAATTCAGTCTAATAACTTTTTAGAAGAAGATGAAATTAATAGGTATGGAATTGATGAAAAAGAAGACCTTTACCAAGTCACCAAATAAATTTATTTTTTCAATAAAGCATTGATATAACCAGCACCATAACCAAAAAATTGACAGAATGTAGTAATAACCGAAAAGAATCCAATTATTGGATTTTTATTATTGATTGTAGATAAAACGAAGATAAGAAAACTATAAATTAAATAAAAACTAAGAATAAAATATGAATATTCAAGTTTTTTAAAAATATAAAATATTAAACTCAAAACAATTCCTAAAAGAAATAAAGTGGGAAATAAATGAAATAATTTAAAGGTATTTTTATACTTCATATTAAGATAATGTCTTCCCTTACCTGACTTAAACATTTGATTCAAAAAATTAAATAAATTAGTTCTTCTTTTATGGTAAACTTTTGCTTTTGCTATCAAAGCTGATTTTTTACCTGAAAAAATTAATTTATATGATAGATCTAGATCTTCTCCATACTGTCTAATATTTGAGAAGCCATTAACTTCATCAAAATCTTCTTTCTTTATTCCCATATTAAATGATCTAGGAAGAAATTTGTCAATAGCTTTTTTATTTCCTCGAATGCCTCCAGTAGTTAATAAAGAAGTCATAGAAAAATTAATCGATTTTTGAAGATATGAAAAACTTTTATCCATCATATCAGGACCACCAAAAAAATTAATGGAATTTTTTTTCAAAAATTTTTCAACCTCAAAAAAATAATTTTTGGGAATAGTACAATCTGAATCAAAAAATAAGATCCATTCTCCATTAGATTTAGAAACACCAAAATTTCTAGCTAAAGCAGGTCCTCGATTTTCAATGAAATAATAAGATATATCAAGATTTTTATTATATAAACTAACAATCTCCCTAGATGACTTTACAGAACCATCATCCACAACAATAATTTCAAAATTTTTAAAATTTTGAGAAGCTATACTACTAAGAAGTTCAGCCATCTCATCGGGCCTATTAAAAACTGCAATAACAATTGAATATTTAATCTTTGTCATTATTACCAGTTTTTTCAATTGAATAACCTTTATTATCAGAATTAATTTGAATGATTAATTCAGAAAGGAAACCTGCAAGAAATAACTGAACACCAATAATTATAGAAAGAAGAGCAATATAAAATAAAGGTTGATCCGTAACTGGCCTGATAAGTTCTAAAGGAATATTTTGTGAAATTTTAGAAATTTTTTCGTAAATAATCAATCCAGCTGATATAAATCCCAATAAGAAAAAAACAACACCAATTGAACCAAAAAAGTGCATAGGTCTTTTTCTAAATTTATATACAAAACTTACTGACAATAAATCTAAAAAACCTCTAATATATCTTTCCATTCCAAACTTTGTTACACCAAATTTACGCTTATTATGATTAACTTCCTTCTCTCCAATCCTGTTATATCCATTCCACTTTGCAATAAGAGGAATATATCTATGCATTTCACCATATAAATTAATCGAATCAATTACCTCTCTTCTATAGATTTTAATTCCACAATTAAAATCATTTAATTCGATTCCTGAGAATTTTCTAGTAATAAGATTAAAAAATTTAGAAGGAATTGTTTTAGACATAGGATCATTTCTCTTCTTTTTCCATCCAGAAATTAAATCAAATTTTTTTTCTTTAATCATTTCTAAAAGAGGATATATTTCAGAAGGATCATCTTGAAGATCTGCATCCATAGTTAAGATATAATCACCTTTGGCGTATTTAAAACCAGCATCTAAAGCATCCGATTTTCCATAATTTTTAGAAAATTTAATAGGAACTATATTTTTTGATCTTTTTGAAATTTTAATAATTTCCTGCCATGTGTTATCATTACTACCATCATCTATAAAGATAACTTCATATGTTATTTTTTTATCTTTTAAATTTTGATGTATTTGATCATTTAATAAGGAAATTGAATCTTCTTCGTCGAAGGCAGGAATAATAATTGATAATTTCATCTAAGATATATTTGTTTTATTACCTGATATAACACCAATAATTTTCCCTCTTAAAGACCAATTCATCCAAGGAGAGTTCATTGATTTTGACAAGTTTGTTTTTTCATTATAGTCCCAGGATCCTTTCTCATCAAAAATTGTTAAGGAAGCATAACTTCCTTCTTTAATTAAAGGATTTGAAATTCCCAAAATATTTCTTGGATTAACTGTGATTTTTTCTAATAATTTTTCAAAAGGTAATTTTCTAGATACTTCTACCAAATTAGGAAAAAAGGTTTGTTGAGAAATTATACCAAAACTTGCTTTTTCAAATTCACAATTTTTTGAATCAATATCTTGAGGTTCATGATTTGAAGATATTACGTCAATAGTTCCATCCTGTAGTCCTTTTATTAATTCATCAATATCTGATTCAGATCTTAGTGGAGGAAAAACTTTGAAATTAGTATCAAAATCTAAAATTTTATTATCATCCAAAATCAAATTATATATTGGCACATCACATGTGACATTAAGACCATTCTTTTTAGCATTTCTAATCAAATTAACTGATTCTTTTGTTGATATTCCTGAGAAATGAATTCTTCCTCCAGAATATTTTAAGAGAGATAAATCTCTCTCAATTGTAATACTTTCAGATATATTAGGAATAGACTTTAGCCCAAGAATATTACTATTTATCCCATCATTTACTAAACCGTTAGATAAATAAATATCCTTTGGTTTAGATATATATAATCCATTAAACTGTTTTAAATACAAAAGAATATTTAAGATTAGTTCAGTGTTTTGTAAATTAGAATCAGAAAATGCAATTGCCCCAGCATTATGAAGATCCATTAGCTCATTCATTTGCTCTCCATTTGAATTTATAGTAGTTGAAGCTATAGGATGAATTTTACAAAAATTATTTAGAGACTTATTTTTAATATATGAAATATCATTTTTGGTTTGAATAACAGGATTAGTATTATGCTTTATAATTACATCTGTAAATCCTGAATTAGCAGCAAGTTTAATTCCAGATTCTAAATCTTCTTTGTTCTCAAAACCAGGATCACAAAAATTTGCACTAAAATCAATCCATCCAATAGAAACTTTATTAGAATTAAATTGTAAAATTTTTCTTGCTTTAGTATTGATTTTCTTTTTAGAAATCTTATCAATCTTTCCGTCAGATGAAATAAGAATATTTACACATGAATTATAATATTTTGATAAAGGATCTGATACAACTAAAGAATTAAGCAGTAAAGACATTAAGTGCAAATTTAGATAAATCTAAAGTATAATCAAGAAAAAGAGTTTAATTAATATAAATTGTCTGTTCTCTTACTGGTCCAAGTGAAATTAAATTAATTTTTACGCCTACTTCATCTTCAATAAACCGAACATAAGATTTAAAATTTTCCTCCAATTCTTCAAATTTTTTTGCTTTATTAGACTTTGAGGTCCAGCCATTAAAAGACCTATAAATTGGAACAATATTTTCAGATTCTATTGATGAAGGAAAATAGTTGATATCATTACCATTATAGTTATATCCAATACAAACTTTAATTTCTTCAAAATCAGATAATACATCTGCTTTCATCATATACAGTTCTGTAACACCATTTAACATTATTGAATATTTTAAGGCTGGTATATCTAACCAACCACATCTTCTTGCTCTACCTGTGGTTGAACCAAATTCATTTCCATTTGAAGCAATTTTTTTTCCAGTATCATTAAAAAGTTCAGTTGGAAATGGCCCTGCTCCGACCCTAGTACAATAAGCTTTAAAAACACCAAAAACATTGCCAATTTTTTTTGGAGAAATACCTAAACCTATGCACGCGCCTGCTGTAGTTGTATTTGATGAAGTAACATATGGATAACTACCAAAATCAATATCCAAAAGAGTTCCTTGAGCACCTTCAGCTAATATATTTTTGCCTTTATTTATATTTTTATTCATCAAGTATTCAGTATCAATAATTTTAAATTTTTTTAATTTTTCAATTGATTCAAAAAACTTTCTTTCTTCATTAAAAAAAGACTGATCGTAATGCTTATCTAAAAAATTATCATGATAAGATTTCTGTTTTTTATATTTCTCATTAAAGTTTTCAGATAAAACCTCACCAACCCTTAAACCATGTCTTCCAATTTTATCTTGATAAGTTGGGCCTATACCTTTTAAAGTCGAACCTATTTTGTTATCTCCTTTATTTTTTTCTAAAACTTTATCCAACAATCTGTGGACTGGAGAAATTAATTGAGCCCTTGTCGATATTGATAAAATATTAGTAAGTTCAATACTAAATTTTTTTTCAATTTGAAGTATCTCATCCATAAATATAACAGGATCTAATACAACTCCATTACCAATAATATTATGTTTATTATCTCTAAAAATACCAGAAGGTATCTGATGTAAAACATGTTTAATGCCATCAAATTCAAGAGTATGTCCTGCATTTGGACCACCTTGGAATCTGGCTATATAATCGTATTTAGGAGCTAAATAATCTACTATTTTTCCTTTACCCTCATCTCCCCACTGTAATCCTAACAGAACATCTACAGCCATTTATTTCTTGTTTTTCTCACCAAAAAAGTATAGTGAATGATTTTTAATTTTAATATCAAACATTTTCTCAACTGTGTTCTTAATTGATTGTATTCTAGGGTCACAAAATTCTATTATTTCATCATTATCCAAGATTATATGATCATGTTGCATAAAACCAAATGATTTTTCATATTTAGCTAAATTATCTTTGAATATATGTCTAGTTACTAATTCTATACTTACAAGTAAATCTAAAGTATTATATATAGTAGCTCTACTAACCCTGTATTTCTTTTTTATCATCTGAGAGTATAATTCATCTGCATCAAAATGATGATTGAATGAGTATATCTCAGCAATTATAGCATATCTCTCCGGTGTTTTTCTAAGACCTTTTAACTCTAAATGTTTATCAAGTATTTTTTTTACTTCTTCAAAAATTAATTTTTTCTCCATCTCTATAAATCTAATCTAATAACATTATTAACATTTGATACTTTCTGTAATTTCTTAATCAATTTAGTTAATTGCAAGGTATCGGATACAAATAACTCTATATTTCCTTTAAAAATTCCATCTTTTAGATCAACATTAATTGATTTCATATTAACCTTTAGTTGTGATGATATAATTTTTGTAATATCATCAATAACACCTACTCTATCAGTACCTTCAATAGATAAAGAGCTTATAAGTTCTATATTAGATTCTGAATACCACTTAGCTCTCAAAATTCTATATGCATATTTTGACAATAATTCCGGTGAATTTTTACAATTTGTTCTATGAACTTTTATTCCTTCATTAACAGTAATAAATCCAAAAATATCATCTCCAGGAATAGGTCTACAACATTTTGATAATGAATAATCTATTTCATCTTTTTTTCCTTCAAATTCAATTAATTTACCATTTATACTATCAAAATCTTTATCTTTATTAAAATTAGATTTATGTATTTCAATTTCTATAATCTTACTTTTTGATTTATTCTTGATATTATTAACGTGATCTAGATATTCTTTAATTCTTTTTAAATTAAATGCTCCTTTCGCTATATCATAGTAAAATTCTATAATACTTTTATATTGAAAATAACTTGAAACTTTAGATACATTTTCATCAAATTCTAATTTTAATACTTTGAATTTTCTTTTTAATAGTTCTTTACCTTGACTTGATAAATTTTTTCTTTGCCTATTAATATTATTTTTTATTGCAGTTTTAGCTTTTGAGGTTTCAACTTTTTTTAACCAGTCTTCAGAAGGTTTTTGATTTGATGAGGTAATGATATTAACCTGATCACCACTTTTCAAGTTATGATTTATTGGTACAAGTTTATCATCAATTTTGGCTCCTGTGCATTTAGCCCCTAATTCAGAATGAATAGAAAATGCAAAATCAAGAACTGTTGAGTTTAATGGTAGTGTTTTTAAATCTCCATTTGGAGTAAAAACGAATATCTCTTCATTATATAGATTTCCTTTAAAGTCATCTAAAAACTCTTGTGGAGAATAATTTTTTTGACTAATTAAATCTCTTATTGAACTTATCCAATCTTCAAATTGAGTTCCCCCTTTTATCTGCTCTTTGTACTTCCAATGAGCAGCAAATCCTTTTTCAGCAATTTCATCCATTCTTTTACTCCTTATTTGGACTTCAACCCATTTCCCAGTATTGCTCATCACTGTTGTATGAAGTGATTCATATCCATTTGTTTTAGGTGTTGAAACCCAATCTTTTAGTCTATCTGGATTTGGTTGATAGCAATCTGTCACACATGAATATGCTTGCCAACAATGTGTTTTTTCATCCCCAATTTCTGAATTTAAAATAATTCGAATCGCAAAAAGATCATAAATTTCCTCAAAAGATTTATTTTGTTTTTTCATTTTACTATTAATTGAAAAAATTGATTTAGGTCTACCTATAATTTTATAGCTCAAACCAAATTCTTTAAGTTTCTGTCTAATTGGCCTAATGAATGATCTTATAAATTTATCTCTTGCATCTTTAGTTTCACTTAATTTTTTTGAAACTATTTTATAGCTCTGCTTATCTGTATATTTTAAATATAAGTCATCTAATTCAGATTTAATTGAATATAAACCTAACCTATGAGCTAATGGTGAATAGATAAAAATTGTTTCAGAGGAGTTTTTAAGTTGTGCACTCCTTGACATACTATCTAATGTCCTCATATTATGCAGTCTATCTGCCAACTTTATTAAAATAACTCTTACGTCATCTACTAATGTTAATAACATTTTTCTAAAATTTTCTGATTGAATAGATGACCCAGGAGATAAGACTCCAGAGATTTTAGTTAGTCCATCACAAATTTTAGCAACTCTTACACCAAATTCCTTTTCAATAAATTGAAGAGTAATATCTGTATCTTCAACTACATCATGAAGTAATGCCGCAATTATTGCAGTAGTTCCTAATCCAATCTCATTCACACAAATTTGAGCTACACTTATTGGGTGTAAAATATATGGCTCCCCCGATTTTCTTCGCATATTTTTGTGAGCTTCTAAGGAGATTCTAAAAGCTTTCTTAATACTTTTTGAATCATCTTTTGACATTATAGAACGAGATTGTCTTAAAAGCTTTGAGTATGCCTTTACAATAAGTTGATTTTCTTTCTGTTCTTCGTAAATTTTAGTTTTCATTTATTTATATAAAGATAATTTAAATTAAATTTTTCCATATAAATAATTTATCTCTAGATTTGCAAACTATTTATGCGGATGTGGCGAAATTGGTAGACGCACTAGATTTAGGATCTAGCGCCGCAAGGCATGGGGGTTCGAGTCCCTCCATCCGCACAACTCAAAAATTATAAAATTGAAAGTTAAAAAAAGAAAAATTTCAGATACAGAGTCAAATATTAATTTAGTCCTTGAAAAAATAGATTATTTAGATCAATTTGAAGATAAATTAAAAGACCTTAAGAAGAAAGCAAATTTAAAAGGTTTCAGACCTGGCATGGTACCTATTCAAATTCTAAAAAACATGTATGGTAAAGGTATCCTACTAGAAGAAATTAATAAAATAGTAAGTGAAAAAATAAATAATTTTATAAAAGAAAAAAAGATTAAAATTATTGGTGATCCTAAGCCTGAAAGTAATGATCTTGATAAGATTGATATTAATAAAATTAATGATTTTGAATTTAACTTTAAAGTTGGACATCTAAGTAATTTTGAAGTAAAGCCATTTAAAAAATCTCAAAAATTTATACTTTATAATATAAAAATTGAAAAAAAAGTTTTGAATGAAACTATATCAAATCTCAGGAATCAATATGCAGATGTCAATAACCTTAAAGAAGTAACAGATAAATCCTCAGTTTATTGTGAGATTGAATATAATAATAATAAAAAAAAAGGTCTTATAAGCTTTGAACAACTAGATAAACAGGAGAGTAAAAAGATAATAGGAAAAAAAGTTGATGAATTATTGGTTATCAACTTAAAAAAGTTAGCTAAGAAGAAATCAGATATAATTTCCCAAATCATTGGTGATACTGTTGATTTAAAAACTTTTCCAGATACAGTAAAATTAAAAATAGAAAATATTATTGAAAGATCTACTGCAAAATTAAACCCTACTTTTTTTGATAAAATATTTGGTGTTGGGAAAATAAAGACAAAAAAAGAATTTGAAAAAGAGGTAGAAAAATCAATAGAATTTAATTATTTAAAAGAAACTGAATTTTACCTAAATAGAGAAATTGAAAATCACTTTCTATCTAAGATTAAAATTGAAGTTCCTGAATTTTATGTTAAAGATTGGATTAAATCAAATAATGATGAGGAGAAATCAAAAAAATTATTAAATGAAGATTTTAATCAATATTGTAATCAGATTAGATGGTCATATATTGTTGATGATATTATAGATGAGAATAAAATTAAGATTGAAAACTCTGAGATTGAGCAAATGGCGAAAAATCAAATACAACATCAGTTATTATCATCAGGAATGCAAAATATGAATAAAAACATCGATAAATTTGTTGAAAATTATTTAAGACATAATAATGGTGAAAATTATCTTAAAATTTTTAATGAATTAAAATCTAACAAAGTATTTAATCATATTAAAGAAAATGTTACAATTATAAAAAAATCAATAACATTTGATAAATTTAAGCTATTGGCAAAAAAAATCTAATTATGGATAAAAAGGAATTAAGAAAATATTTAGTAAAAGATAAAAAAATTAATGGCCTTACTTTCGATAAATATGTTGAAAGGGTTGAAAATATGACCAGAGCTGTTATCGAAGAAAGACCTACAAATTTTAGAGAAATTGATGTTTTTTCTAGACTTATCATGGATAGAATTATATTCCTAGGTATGGGAATTGAGGAAAATATTTCAAATATTATTACAGCTCAACTTTTATTCTTAGAGTCAGTTGACTCAAAAAAAGATATTTTGCTATATATAAATAGTCCTGGAGGTTCAGTATATGCAGGGCTTGGTATTTATGATACTATGCAATATGTTTCTCCAGATGTAGCTACTATTTGTACTGGAGTGGCAGCCTCAATGGGTGCAGTTTTATTGTCTGGAGGGACTAAAGGAAAAAGATCAGCATTAAAGCATTCAAGAGTTATGATTCACCAACCAAGTGGTGGCATGCAAGGACAATCGACTGATATGGAAATTACACTTAAACAGATGCAAGAATTAAGAAAAGACCTATATAATATATTGTCTCATCATACTGGAAAGTCATATACTCAAATTGAAAAAGATTCTGATCGTGATAAGTGGATGAGATCAGAAGAAGCTAAGGAATATGGAATTATTGATGAAGTATTAACAAAAAAATCATAATTCACTTAATAATACTTTACAAATTTCATTTTCAGCTACCTTATTACCAATTTTTTTTCTTAATTGATTATACTCTTTTAGCATTTTTAATTTATGTTCTTTATCATCTAATTTATTAATTTCTAATATTACTTTATAATGATTAAAGTCATTTTGGATTAATTCAGTAACTACTTTTTTTTCTAAAATTAAATTTACTAGAGATATGAATTTTATTTTAACAATTAATTTCGCTATTAGATAAGATATCCAAGAAGCTCTGTAAACAACAATTTGAGGAATATTTAATAATGAAACTTCAAGGCTAGCTGTACCTGACATTACAATTGAAACATCAGAAGAAGAAACTACATCATAAGTTTTATCAAAAAATAAAGTAACATTCTTAAATTCATTTATATCTGAATAAAGTTCTTTTTTTAAATTACTAACACCACATACAAGAAAATCAAAATCTTTTAATTCAGATACAATTCTTTTAAATACTGGCAATGAATATTTTAATTCTGACTCTCTACTACCTGGCAACAAAGAAATTTTTTTTATTACATTATTCGTTTTTTTCAAATTAAGATTTATCTGATTCATAAGGGGATTTCCAACATAAGATATGTTACAATTATATTTTCTAAAAAAATCTACTTCAAATGGAAGAATGGAATAAATTTTATCAACATATTTTGATAAACTTTTAGCTCTTTTTCTATTCCAAGCCCAAGCTTTTGGAGGAATAAAATAATGAACATTAAATCCTTTTATTTTTGAGAATTTAGCTATTCTTAAATTAAATCCTGGAAAATCAATAAGTAATACCAATTTTGGATTATAATAGACTATCTGTTTTTTACAAAGCTTAATTTTTTTATTTAGATGATTAAGATTTAAAAATACTTCAATAAAACCCATAATACTGTAGTTTTTATAATTTTCTAAAACTACAGCTCCTGCTTTTTTCATTAACTCCCCACCCCAACAATGAATTTTTAAATTTGGGTTCTTAGCTAATAATTTTTTTACAATGAATGAACCATGTAAATCCCCAGACCTTTCACCGCAAATGATAAAAACATCTGATTTATTTTTCGCCATAATATTCTACGAAATTTCTGGGTGTTTCATAAACCCTAATTTTATGAAGAACACAATTAGAATTATCTAAGGATTTAATCTTTTTATATAAAATTTCCCAAAATTTTATAGTAATATTTTCGGTTGTTGTTATAATTCCATCTAAAAAAGAAACGTCTAAATTTAAATTCTTATGATCAACTTTATCAATAATTTCTTCTTTGATTATTCTAGATAAATCTTTTAAATTGACTAACATACCTGAGTCAGGGTTTATTTTTCCTTTGACAGTAACCTCAATCTCATAATTATGCCCATGCCA
>CACPJB010000026.1 GCA_902634135.1 uncultured Marinoscillum sp.
AGAAAATGATATAAAAGGAAATATTATAATTAACAAAAAATAAGAAAAGTATTTCATATATATTATTTTAAATCTTTAATTTTTATTTCTTTAAATTCAACAGGATGACCTTCTGATTGTAGTGATATAAACCCATCTTTTAATGGTTCATTTATTTTAGTTAAATAATTTTCAGGAATTTCATCTCCACCAACCCTGATGTTTCTATAGGTCAAAACAGTGTCTTTTTGAACAATATGATGTATCAATGAATCAGAATAAACTATTACTTCAACATTAACCCAATCATCTTCATTGTATGTTGAAGAGCTTGAATTAATACAATGATATTTAGCTTTTTCTCCATTAATATCTACATCAGTACCTGGGGTACAAATATTTGCTGTTGGTCTATCTCCTTCATTTATTCCTCCAAGAAGTTGCATCTCTGCGCTTACGGGAAATTCTTGATCAATTAACATAGAGTTAGGATCTTGACAGTGTAACATTATACCACTATTCTTTAATGACCAACCAGGGGCTCCATTTAAATGTTTACCACTGAACTTATATTCAAGAGATAAGTGATAATTTTTGAATTTTTTTTTGGTGTAAAATATATGACCAAACTTATCATCGAATGATTCATAATCTTCATAAGATACTTTTAGCGAACCATTTTCAACTTTAAATGTATTTTTATAATTATCTCCAATTTGATGATTTCTTATTTTTATTTCCCATCCATCGAGGTTATTTCCATTAAAAAGGTAAGTCCAATCATTATCATTTGAGCAGCTAAATAAAAAACTGATGAAAATCAAAAATGCAAAACTTAATAACATAAAAGTTTATTAATTATAAAAAATAAAGATATAAAAGTTACTAATTTAATTATCTGAATAATGATAATATTCTTGAAATAAGATAAACAATAATACCGTAAATCGTACATATTAAAGCAACTCTAAGACCACCAGCTAAAATTGCAGGAGATACATCTCCAGCTTGTTGAATAAATTCAAATGCAGAATACAAGCCAATAAATGATCCTAATATTCCAGATGTTAAGCCTAAATTACCATACGTTTTAAGTTTGTCACTATGCGTATAGAAAGATATAGCAGTCATAACTAGAAAAAATGAGATTATTGACATAAAAATAACTCCACCTTCATAAAAAAGATTTATCATAATAAATTAGTTTAATTATCCTTAAGTAAAAGTATTAATAATTTTTCATTACAAACCATTTCCATAATAGCTTATAAGTTATTTTTGAACCTGATGTTAAAATTCCTACTCTATAAATTCTTCCTGCAAACCATAAAGCAAAAATGACAAAAAGTATAAGTAAGGAGATGGATAGTATTAGTTGCCAATCTGGAACACCGAATGGTAGTCGAGCCATCATTAAAATAGGAGAAGTAAAAGGAAAAAGACTTAAAAATAATGATGCGTTACTTTCAGGGTTCTCTAAAATCACACCCATAAACATTAAGCTAGCAATGATAGGAAGAGATATAGGTAATGTAAATTGACTTGCATCTTGTAAATTATCAACAGCAGATCCTATAGCAGCAAAAAATGCTCCATAGAGAAAAAACCCTCCAGTAAAGTAAATTAAAAAGACAACTATCAATTTAAATACATCAACAGATGAGAAAAGCTCATAAAATCCAGCAACCATTTCCTTTGATTGATCAATTTGCTCCTGAGTGTTAACAATTTGAGTAGTCTCAACATTATCTATCCCAAAATAAAGAGAAGTTAGTGTTGAAATAGAGAATACAAGAACTATCCATATTGAAATTTGAGTAAATGCTACAGCTCCAACGCCTAATACTTTTCCCATCATTAACTGAATTGGTTTCACAGAAGATACAATTACTTCAACAACCTTACTTGTTTTTTCATCTAAAACACTTTGAAGAATAAAACTCCCATAAATAAATACAAACATATAAATCAAAAATCCATTAAAATACCCTAAACCAAATGCTAAACCAGAACTAGATTTATTCGCATCAAGTTCACCTCCATCTGATACAGTACTTTCTTCTACACTATAAGTATCCATCAAAATATTGGTTTTTAATTTATCAAGAGAAGATTTATTAAGTTGTAATTCACTAATTTTTCTATTTCTTATTCTCTCTTCAAATATTCTTTCTATATCGCTAACAAAATCATTACTTGGAATATTTTTGGAGTAAAATTTAATGGGCTTAGGATCATAAATATCCATTTCTGGAATTATTAGTGCTCCGTATATATCTCCATTAAGAATTTGTGTTTGTAGAGAATTAATATCTAGTTTACTTTTCAATAAATTATTTTTTCCTATTGATAATGAATCCTCCAATAAATTAGATTTATCAATAACAGCTATCTTTCTAACTTCTTGTTCATCAGAATCGATTAATAAGACAGTAATAAAAATAAAGAAAGGAAAAATCAAAGGGGTTAATAAAGTAGATAGAATAAATGATTTCTTTTTTACTCTTTGTAAATACTCTCTTTCAAATATTATCCAAATCTTATTCACTATTTGCTCCTTCCTTTACTTTCATTATAAAAATATCATTCATGTTAGGTATTTTTTCTTTAAAAGATATAATTCTTGTATTACTAGATATAGAATTAAATAATTCTTTATAAGATTTCTTTTCTTTAAGGCTCACTTCAGATTCGTAAATCCCATCAGCTAAATTTTCAGTTTTTACTAAAGAATAGTTATTATCTACCTTCTTCAATTTCATATCATGAACTATAATATAATTGTCAGATTTATATTTCATTTTTATTTTTTCAGTATTTCCATCTAAAATTTTTTTTGAATTATTAATCATAGCAACATGATCGCATAGTTCATCTACAGACTCCATTCTGTGAGTTGAAAAAATAATAGTTCTTCCTTCTTCTTTAAGTCTTAATAGATTTGATTTAACTAGATTAGCATTTACTGGATCAAATCCTGAAAAAGGTTCATCCAAAATTATAAGATTAGGATTATGCAGGACTGTTGAAATAAATTGAACCTTCTGACTCATTCCCTTAGATAAATCTTCAATATTTTTATTCCACCAATTTGAAACCTCTAAATTATCAAACCAAAGCTTTGCTGAATCAATACATTGATTTCTATTCAAACCCTTAAGTTTACCCATAAAAAGAAGGAAATCTCCAACCTTCATCTTCTTATATAGACCTCTTTCCTCTGGCATATAACCAATTTTTCTAACATCATCATAGTTAATTGGCCTACCATCTAAAAATATATCTCCTTTATCTTGATTAATAATTTGATTAATAATTCTAATTAATGATGTTTTTCCAGCTCCATTGGGACCTAAAAGACCAAAAATACTAGACTGATTGACATCTATAGATATATTATCTAAAGCTTTATGGTTTACATAAGATTTACTGATATTTTTGACAGATAACATAACGGACGCAATTATAAAAGAATAAAGCAGTAATAACTAAAAAAACAATCTTATTATTCTTTCTGGTAGGATTTTAATTAATAGAGAAATAAGTTTCCACCTCTTTGTAATGTATATTATTTTTCTTTTTCTCTCAATTGCAATTATAATTTGTTTACAGGCTTTATCTAATGGTGCAACCCAAAATAATTTATCTTTATTACCCATCAAAATATCAGTATCAACAAAACCTGGTCTAACATCAGTTAAAAAAATTGGCACCTTCATTCTAAAAGCTTTGAATCTTAATCCTTGCAAATAATTTGCCTGATAAGCTTTTGAAGCATTATATGAAGTGGCTAAGCCATTCCCAATTTCAGATGCAACTGAACTGATATTAACAATATGACCACCACCTTTTTTAATAAAATAATTAAATGCATAGGTTACTACCTGTGTGAAACCAGCAATATTTAAATTATTAACCTTTTTATCTTTTAAATAATCTAATTCTTTATTTATAATTCCTATTCCAGAACAATAAATTATCATATCTACTCCATTAAGATCATTAATCATTGAATCTAGTAATGTATTGTTTTGTTCTGTAGCAGAATCAAATTCATAAACTAAAACATTTTTAGGGTTTATTTTTTTTATTTCATCAAGTCTATCTTTTCTTCTTGCTGATATTGCTAGCTTATAGTTTTGTGATAATAATTCTAAAGATATTCCTTTTCCTATTCCTGAGGAGGCACCAATGATTATTGCTTTTTTCATATCTACAATTTAATTAAATTTTAGTTGGGGTCGCAATTTATAAAATTAGGTTTTGGTAAGTCCCATTTATTTGTACCATGAAAGAAATTTGAACAATTTTCAACATTTTCAACATTCCATATTGATAAGTCTTGATTAAAATATTTAGCATTATAAAACATCATCTCCATATTTAATACCTTTTCAACATCCCAGCGTTCCAAATTTTGATTGATATCCGTACCATAAAACATTTCTTTCATATTAATTACGTTACTAACATCCCACATTGAAACATCAGGATTTGCATAAAATGCATCTCTAAACATCATTTTCATGTTTTTTACTTTTGATACATTCCATGATGACAGATCAACATTTAAATTATTAGTATAGAAAAATAGGCCTTCCATATCCTCAACATTACTAACGTCCCACTTTGATATATCCTGATCAAATCCATCTGTATTCCAAAAAGTAAAATACATGGATTTAACATTACTCATATCCCAAGAAGATATATCAAAATCATAACTAATAGTACATGGTCTAGAACAAAAAAACTCTATTCTATCTAAAAAGGTTGTTACAACTTTTAAATCACCAATATAATTTGGTGCATCTAAACTTCTAATATCATTCCAATCTTTTACAATTAAAATTTGATCTCCTTCAAAAAATATTATTTTACCAATAGAGTCTATTGCCTCATCAGTAGCTTTGAGAGTTACACCATTTTCATCATAATAAATAAGTGGACAACCATTTGAAGAAACTGATGTATAAGCTTGAGTATTGGGACATATATCATTTTCATTAATTATCCCATCATTATCATAATCTACTTGCATCGATGAACAACCTTTATTATTTACTATAATTCCTGGAGGAGTATCATTACACAAATCTATATCATCTGAATAACCATCCCCATCTGTATCTTTTTTCTTAAATTCAGCATAAATAATTTTATTTTCATTCATTACAAATGTTAATGTTGAATCGGTTCCTACCTCACTGCCACTCCAACTTATGAATTCAAAAAATTCATTTGGTGTGGCAACTAGCATAACTTCTTCACCTTCAGAAAAAATTCCTCCATAAATATTTAATGAACCACCAACTTCTGGAAATATTATTGTTTGTAAAGAAAAATTTTCTAATTGGTCACAAGAAAAATGTAATGATATTAATATTATAAAAACCTTCTTTTTCAAATTAAATTATTTAATCAAATCAAATGAGTAAGTATATTTTAATGTTATTTGTTGAGTATTTAAATCATCAACTAAATCTCTGTCTTTTAAAATATTAAATACAATAAATAAACCTGTATTTGCATCATTTAATAAACCAAATCTTGAATTAACTGATAATAAATTTGAAACATTATTGTATTGAACTAAACTTTGAATAAACATTCTCGGATTAAATGAATAAGTTATTCTTAAGCCACTAATTATGGCGTTTAACTTATCATCTCCTATTTTTATATTATTTGTATTAATTGATAATGTAGAACTGAACTTATCTCCAGATCTCAAATCAAGAGACGCACTATTTAAAAATTTAGATCCTCCAAAATACCCTCCTATATTACTTCTTGTGCTAAATGAGATATCTTTATTTTTATTAGTCCAAAAAACAATTTGTGCCTCGCTATTATTATATTCCCCAGGAGTTATATTAAGATTTGAAATAGAAAAAGGTTCAGATACCCATTCTTTTCTTACATTATACCCAGTATGAAACTCAAATCCATTTTTCCATGCCCAATGAACATCAATATGTGTATAAGTAGTTACTATGTTACCTTCAAAATCAAAATAATACCTTCCAGATATATGTGGTCGATATTCTAATAATTTACTGTCCTCGCCTACTCTTATTGTTTTAAAAATTAAATATCCTGGTTTTTTAAATGAAGCTCTCTCTAAATACCCCACTTCTGGGTTAAAACCCTCTCCCACTTCAGAGTATTGTGCGTAAATGTTCCAACTATTCCAATCATAATTTGCTGAAAATTTAAAAGCATGATCATCTAAACTTATACCTGGAGTTGAACTTTTAGCTATAAAACCTGAAATTTTTCCTTTTTTCCCAATACCCCAAATCCCATCAATAGCAAATACATTATTATTATAGCCACCATTTATCTCGTCTTTGCCAATTAATGCAGCCCCAATAGATGATCGAGAATTATTAAAATTGTGATTTACCCTTGCCACATAATAATTTTCTTTTTGAAGTCCATCTTTTTCTATATCATCTGTAACCATTGATAATATCCCAACATTAGTACTACCAATCTTTCCAGATAGTCTTCCACCTCCAATTATAGGAACAACTGAGCCATTAGGCGATATTCCAATTCTTCTACTAAAAAAAAGATCTATCTCACCTGGACTTCCTACAGAAAATTGCCCAGCATTTTCCAGAAAAAATGCTCTTTTTTCTGGATAAAATAAATTAAATCTATCAAGATTAACTTGTTGTTTATCAACTTCTGCCTGAGCAAAGTCTGTGTTATATGTAAGATCTAAAGTAAGAGAAGGGGTTATACTATATTTTAAATCTGCTCCATATTCAAAATCTGTATAGATTTTATTTTTTATTTTATTATTTGTGAACTGTGTTAATGCGTATGGAAGGAATTTTAAATTCCCTGGTTTCTTTAAAGATATTCCATTCATCTTACCAGCTAAAGAAACTCTTTTGATCCCAAAATTAAAGCCAAGAGGTAATGGTGCCCAATATGTTATTTCATTAGTTTTACTAATATTTCTTTGAAAGTTTATCCCCCAAGTTTTATTTTCTCCTGGACTAAATCTTAATGATTTTAGTGGTATTGCAAATTCTGCGCTCCATCCATATTCTCCAACTTCAGTCTTTACTATCCATGATGCATCCCAATTTAAATTTGTACCACCAATTACACCCCCTTGTTGTCTTTGAGCAGTTCTATTACCTACACCCTCATTGTCAATTTGAGCATCATATTCCATACCCGAAGAATTGGTACCAAATAGAAAACCATTCTGTTGATCATTATAAGTATCAATTATAAAAAGAAAGCTATCATCATTATCAAGATTAGCATCCCTCCTAGAATCTGAAACTACTAAAGTATTGGGTCTAGAATCATAACAAACAACACCCACATACATAACGTCTTTTGTGAATGCTATTTTTACATCTGTTTTTTCTGATGAGGGTTTTCCTAATAATGGTTTTGTTTGAATAAATGTGCCAATAGATAAAATAGGTTTCCATATCTCATCATGAATTATATTTCCATCAACTTCAGGAGCTTTTTCTAAATAGTTAGCATTAAAAGATGGCCTTTCTGAAAGGATATCATCCTGTGAATAAGATATAAATGGAATAAATAAGAATAAAATAAATTTTTTCATTTAATCATTGAATTGGATACATATTAAAGTTTTGATCATCAAAATACTTAATCCTATTAGGAATAGCATCCTCAATTTTTTTCCTAAGATCGTCAGAAATTCTATCTGATCTATATCTAATTGCTAAGTAAGGAAGATAACTTTCAGCAATATCTTCTCGAATAGGATAGTCTCTAGCATAATCAGAAATAAATTCACAATCTGCTAATTGAGCATCTAGCCAGGAACTTGATTCAGCATGATAAGAATCTAGTTAAATCAAATCTATTAAGACTTAAAGAAGAAGGAAGAACTATTATTTTTTCAACTCACAGAATGGAGTCTGTAGATGAACTATGCGATCATGTTGCTATGATTAATAATTCAAAAAAAATTTTAGATGGAAATACTGAAAAAATAAAAATGAAATATAAATCTGACAATTATATTATAGTTCATGATATGAAATTGAAGAAGGTAGATAATAACTATTCTTTAGTAAAAACTGAAAATTTAGCTGATGGGATTTACGAATCTGAAGTGAGCCTTAAAGAAAAGAAATCTTATAAAGAATTATTTAATTCTATATCTAGTAATACAAGAATTATATCTTTTAAAGAAAAAATACCTAACATGAATGATATTTTTATAATGAAAGTAAAGGAAGGAGCAAATAGTGAATAAGATTTGGATAATATTTGAAAGAGAGTATTTACAAAGAGTAAAAAAGAAATCATTTATTCTATCTACTTTATTAACCCCTTTGATTTTTCCTTTCTTTATTTTTATTACTGTCTTATTAATCGATTCTGATGAACAAGAAGTTAGAAAGATAGCTGTTATTGATAAATCTAATTTATTGGAGGATTCATTATCAATAGGAAAAAATAATTTATTGAAAAGTAAACTAGATATTAATTCTCTACAAACACAAATTCTTAATGGAGATATATACGGAGCACTAATAATTCCAGAAATGGATATTTATGATCCTAAGCCCATTAAATTTTACTCCAAAAATATTCCAAGTAATGATTTTGTTAGCGATATAGAAAGAATATTTGAAGAGAGAATAAGAAATAGAAAAATTAGTGAATTACAACTTAATAAATCTTCTCTTGATAAATTAAAAACCAATATTTTGATGGATACTTATAGTGTAGAAGAAAGTACTGTATCAGATGGAGGTGAACTTGATGCGAATAAATCTAGTTCTGGTTTAGCATTTGGTTTAGGGTATTTTAATGGATTTTTGATTTATATGTTTGTATTTATTTATGGGAGTTTTATTCTTCAAAGTGTTTTAGATGAAAAAACAAGTAAGGTTGTTGAAGTAATTGTATCTTCTGTGAAACCAATTCAGTTAATGATGGGAAAAGTATTAGGCGTTGGAGCTGTAGCATTTACTCAAATTTCAATATGGATAGTTCTTGTATTCTCTATTTCAACACTAACTTCTCTTTATTTTGGGATAGATAATGTTGAGACTACTCAAATTGTTAACACTCAGGAGCAAATTGATCAATCAAAGGAAATGGTTGCTGGATTTTATGAGCTTTTCTCATCTGTTGATGTATTTAAATTGATAGTTGTCTTTTTAATTTACTTTACTGGAGGGTTTTTTCTCTATGGAGCATTTTTTGCTGCTATAGGATCTGCTGTTGATAATTTACAAGATGCAAGTCAATTTACATTACCTATATCTCTTCCTATCATTGCTAGCTTAATGTTTATGGGTGTGATTTTAGAGAACCCTGAAAGTAACGCATCATTATTTTTAAGTCTTTTTCCTTTTACTTCTCCTATTTTAATGATGGCTCGACTACCATTCGGTGTTCCAGATTGGCAACTAATACTATCCATCTCCTTACTTATACTTTTTGTCATTTTTGCTTTATGGTTTGCAGGAAGAATTTATAGAGTAGGAATTTTAACATCAGGTTCAAAAATAACTTATAAGCTATTATGGAAATGGTTTGTAATGAAAAATTATTAATACTTTTACTTAAGGATAATTAAACTAATTTATTATGATAAATCTTTTTTATGAAGGTGGAGTTATTTTTATGTCAATAATCTCATTTTTTCTAGTTATGACTGCTATATCTTTCTATACGCATAGTGACAAACTTAAAACGTATGGTAATTTAGGCTTAACATCTGGAATATTAGGATCATTTATTGGCTTGTATTCTGCATTTGAATTTATTCAACAAGCTGGAGATGTATCTCCTGCAATTTTAGCTGGTGGTCTTAGAGTTGCTTTAATATGTACGATTTACGGTATTATTGTTTATCTTATTTCAAGAATATTATCATTATTCAGATAATTAAATTAGTAACTTTTATATCTTTATTTTTTATAATTAATAAACTTTTATGTTATTAAGTTTTGCATTTTTGATTTTCATCAGTTTTTTATTTAGCTGCTCAAATGATAATGATTGGACTTACCTTTTTAATGGAAATAACCTCGATGGATGGGAAATAAAAATAAGAAATCATCAAATTGGAGATAATTATAAAAATACATTTAAAGTTGAAAATGGTTCGCTAAAAGTATCTTATGAAGATTATGAATCATTCGATGATAAGTTTGGTCATATATTTTACACCAAAAAAAAATTCAAAAATTATCACTTATCTCTTGAATATAAGTTCAGTGGTAAACATTTAAATGGAGCCCCTGGTTGGTCATTAAAGAATAGTGGTATAATGTTACACTGTCAAGATCCTAACTCTATGTTAATTGATCAAGAATTTCCCGTAAGCGCAGAGATGCAACTTCTTGGAGGAATAAATGAAGGAGATAGACCAACAGCAAATATTTGTACCCCAGGTACTGATGTAGATATTAATGGAGAAAAAGCTAAATATCATTGTATTAATTCAAGCTCTTCAACATACAATGAAGATGATTGGGTTAATGTTGAAGTAATAGTTTATTCTGATTCATTGATACATCATATTGTTCAAAAAGACACTGTTTTGACCTATAGAAACATCAGGGTTGGTGGAGATGAAATTCCTGAAAATTATTTAACTAAAATAAATGAACCATTAAAAGATGGGTTTATATCACTACAATCAGAAGGTCATCCTGTTGAATTTAAAGAAATAAAAATTAAAGATTTAAAATAATATATATGAAATACTTTTCTTATTTTTTGTTAATTATAATATTTCCTTTTATATCATTTTCT
>CACPJB010000027.1 GCA_902634135.1 uncultured Marinoscillum sp.
TGTTGGACTTGATAGAATTAATAAAAAGATGCCATCAGAGTTAAGTGGTGGAATGAAAAAAAGAGTTGGAATTGCTAGAGCGATTGTAAATGATTCAAAATATTTATTTTGTGATGAACCCAATTCAGGATTAGATCCTCTCACTGCAATTAAAATAGATGATCTTATACTTGAGTTAACTCAAAAACTTAATACAACAACTATTGTAGTAACACATGACATGAATTCTGTTATAGAAATAGGTGAATATATTATGTTTTTACATAATGGAAAAAAACTTTGGGAGGGTGATAATAAGAAGATACTCAAAACAAAAATAAAAGAACTTAATAGTTTTATTTTCTCTAATAAGTTAATGAAAAAGATTAAGTAGAATTAATCAATTAAAGAAGCTACCCTTTTCTTAATTTTATTTTTCTTTTCAATCTCTTTAATATTTTTTTTACTTCTATAGTACCAAAATCCTGCGCCAATTAATATCAAAATATAAGTCGAAGTAAATAAATAAACTATTCCAGAATTTATACTAGACGAAATTCCGGTTCCTCCCGAATTAGCATCACTTTCAACAATTCCTCTACACATAGAACAACCTTGAGAATAAGTTTCTATTGAAAATAGAAATAAAATAAGAACTAGTAATATTTTTTTAATCATTGAGTATAAAAAGGACTGATCATAAAGTAAACTATAACACCTGATACTGAAACATAAAGCCAAATAGGGAAAGTGTACTTAACCACTTTCTTGTGCTTATCTATCTGTTTTGTTAATGCATAGTAAAAAGCGAATAATACAAAAGGCACTACTACTATCGATAGAAGTATATGTGAGATTAAGAAAGAAAAGTAAATAACTCTTTGATCTCCTTGATATGGAGTACTTTCAACTGAGGAATGATATATGATATATGATACTAAAAATATAGAACCTAAAATGAAAGATGCTGTGTTTAAATTCTGATGTGCTTTAATATTCTTTTTATATTTAATCATATAAAAAGATAGAATCAGAAACAAAGAAGTTAATGAATTAATAATAGCATTAAAATGAGGAAGTTTATATGTCCAATCACCAAATAAATCTATTTTACTCGGCATAAAAAGTAGAATAGCAACAGCAATAGGAATAAGGACAGAAACTACCGTAATTAATTTTACCAGATTATTATTCATTTTTCTAATTTTAAAATATCAATTTCAATATCTAATCTCTCAATATCTCCTCTATCTTTTGAATAAAAGTGTCCACGAACATTATTTTCATCATCCATTAATAAAATAAAGGACTTTTCAAAAGTAATCCCCTCGACACAAGTAGCTAAATTATTTATTAATGATTTGTCTACTTTTATGTTCAACCATTTTAAATTACGTAGTTCATCTGATAAAGTTATAACTTCAATTTCTTCATCAACACCTAGTTTATTTATATAATTATCAATCAGAAGATTATCATTATCTAATCTAATATCTATTATTTTTATTTTATCAGAATTTTGATAGCCTTTAAGGCTTAATTCATCGGTTATATCAGTACAAGATGACTCATAAACTAAAAGCTCATATTCATTTTTACCAAAAAACTTTAAAAACAAAAAAACTAAAACTGGAAAAAGAAGAGCAAATAGGAGAATAAATCCTTTACGAAAATGATACATTATCCGTATATGGCAAGGTAAATAGCGTCAGCTTGAATAAATAAGGCTCCTAAAAGCCAAACAACAAAGGCAGTAGGTAATAGTATAGTCCACATTAATGACTTTTGTTCATGGCCTAAATGCATGAACTCCATAACTATGTAACCTGCTTTAATAAAGGTCATTCCAATAAATAAAAATATTTTAAAATCCTTCCATGATTCAGGAAATTGCAAAGCAACGAAAAATTCTGCGGCGGTAACTACTCCTAATATTATAGCAACCCACCAAATTTTCCAGATTTTGTTCTTGTCAGCAGGTTGAGGCTTAATAGTTGAAACTTCTGGTTCTATCATAATATTAAACTAAATAAAAAAATGTAAAAACAAAAACCCAAACTAGGTCTACAAAGTGCCAATAAAGACCAACCTTTTCAACCATTTCATAATGACCTCTTCTCTCAAGAATTCCAACTGTTGCCTGATAAAATATCAGAAAATTAAGTGCTACACCACTAAATACATGAAACCCATGAAATCCAGTAATAAAAAAGAAAAATGCAGCAAAATCTGGTGGTCCATACTGATTAAGTTCAAGATTTGCACCATATATTATAGAACCATCTAAAAGCCTAGAACCAGCATCTGTTCCATGAATAAAATGTGACCATTCCCAAGCTTGACAACCTAAGAATGTTAGGCCTCCTATAATAGTCCAAATCATCCATTTTTCAACACCTTGCCTGTCCATTCGATGTCCTGCCTCTACAGCTAAAACCATAGTTACACTACTTAAAATCAAGATAAATGTCATTAAACCAACAAAAACCAATGGGAGCTCTACACCATGAAAAAACGGAAAAGCTTCAAAAACTTTCTCTGGAACAGGCCAATATGTTTGTGAAAAAGAAAAATCTGATAATGTACCCTCATAACCTGGATGTTTAAATCTAATTACACCATAAGATATTAAAAATGCAGAAAATGTAAATGCATCAGAAATTAGGAAAAACCACATCATCAGTTTTCCATAACTCGCCTTGTAAGGCTCTACTCCTCCTCCCCATAAATCTTTACTATTTGTATTTACTGATACTGAATTAGCCATTTTTATATATTATAAAAATACAAAGTAATAAATAAATAAACCCATAATCCTGCAAGAAAATGCCAATATGTAGTAGACATTTCAATATAAATTAGATTTTTAGAATGAACATCTAATTCTACTGATTTTTTGTATACGTATAAAATAAAAAATAAACCAGAAATCAAATGAAATGCATGTATTCCACTAAGAATATATATAAATGATCCATCAGGATGACCAACAAAATAAACACCGCCTCCTACTAATTGTACCCACCCTAGGTATTGAGTTACTAAAAATACAATTCCAGTAACTAAACTCATAAATAAATAAAGTTTTAAATTCTTAAAATTATCTTTTTTCGATGCAAAATAAGAAAGTTGTTTAAATACACTACTTAATAATACAACAGCTGTAGAGTAATAAAACATAGATGGAAGATCAACATTGAAACCTCCTGGTTCTCCTTTTTTAACTATGTATGCACTGATTAAAGAAACAAATATCATAGAAATTGATATCATAAAAATCCATACTATAAAAATTCGAGGGTTCATTCTTAAAATTTTTGAAGATGTTGAATTACTCATAAAATTAAATTTTATCTATAATGAAACTAATTTGAACAATTGGTAAATAAATAAAAGAACCAAACATTATTTTCAATGCTGATGATCTTGAATAATCCTTAAATAATTTAAAAGTTTGAGCAAGAAATAAAATAGCACAAAAAACAGCTATTCCTCCAGAAATTATTCCTGTTATACCAAAAATCGTTGGTAATAAACCTAAAGGTATTAAAAATAGTGTGTAAGTCATTATATTTAAAGCAGTGTTAAAATTCTTTTCTCCTTTACTAGGTAATAATTTAAAACCAACTTTTTTATAATCATCATGGTATATCCAAGCGATTGCCCAAAAATGTGGGAACTGCCAAATAAATTGAATACTAAATATAATAATTGCTTCAATAGAAATTTCACCAGAGAAAGCAACCCAACCAATCAATGGTGGCAACGCACCTGGAATAGCTCCAACAAATACTGCAATAGGTCCAACTTTTTTTAGTGGAGTATAAACAAAAGTGTATAAAAGTAAAGAAGATAAACTCAAAATACCAGCTAGTAAATTAAAATAAAATGTTATAGATGCTAAACCAATAAGCATTAAAATGATGGATATTATTGTAGAATTAATCTTTGATATTCTATTAGTAGGAAGAGGTCTATTCTTAGTTCTTTCCATTTTCTTATCTAATTCCTTTTCAAGAATTTGGTTATTAATAACTGATGCAGCAGTAACTAAATAACCTGATAATCCTAATACTAATAAGTCAATAAAATTAAAATTATCGGAAGCAAGAATAAATCCAACAATTGCAGAAAATGAAACTAGAAAAGAAAGTCTAAACTTTGTTAGTTCAAATATTACCTTTAATGCTTTCATAATTTTTTCAATCGCAAATATAGTTTTAGAGGTAGTAAGTATCATAACGAATTTACTTTTTTAATGTTGGAGTTCTTTAAGTAAATATAAAACTGTAATCCAACAATCATAAAAGCAAGTAACAAATGAATAGGTTGTAGTTCTCTTGGAATTTCAAAATATGCCATACCGGCTCCGACTAAAATTTCAGATACTATTAATACTAGCATAACAATTGTAATACTCTTAAATTCTTTAGTATGTTTTGATTTTATAAAAACCAGATAGGTTATAAAAATCTGTAATAATAAGATAATTAAGGAAAATGATCTATGAATAATAAAATCACTTCCTAGGTTTTCAATAATTTCTGATCTATTTTCAAAACCAAAAACCTTAAGAAATGTATCTACACTTTCTCTTACCTCAGTACCTAAAACCATTTGAATTAAAAAAAGAAATAAGCTGAAAATTATAGCATAAGAAAGTAAAGGAGATTTTTTAACATTAGTAGTAGTAATAGTAGATAAGTAATAACATAGAATAACGTTCCAAATAATAGCTAAAGCTACTATCACATGAAAAGTTATTAGTCCTGGAAGCAAATTAGTAGATACAACTATAGATCCAACCCAGGCTTGAAAAAAAACTAATACCAATGAAAGAAAAGAGAGTATAAACAATTTTGAATTAAATGGTTTAATATTTATTGATGAAACAAAAATAAATAATAATGAAAATCCAACAATAGCACCTATAAGTCTATTTATGTACTCAGTCCATGTCTTAAAAGCATTAAACTCTTCCGCTTCTTGAATGCTAGGGTCATTTATTATTTGATCTGCAGTTTCATTTAAACCTATTACACTTAATACCTTTGAGAGTCTTTTATTTTTTTCTACCCTACCCTCAACAAAGCTTTTTTTATAATTCTCTGGTAATTGAGAAACATTGGTTGGTGGAATATACATTCCAAAACATTTTGGCCAGTCAGGACAACCCATACCAGATCCCGTACATCTTACTACACCACCTGCTAGTATGAGAAAATAGAGAAGTATTAAACTTATTTTTGTTAAGCTATTATAAACTGATCCTATGTAACTGAACATTATATTTACCTGTGTTCATCTTCAGGCATATTTGACTCCTTAGTAGAAGAAAGTGGAATATGCTGAGGAATGTAATCATCCTTAGCTCCAGGCTTACTATAGTCGTAAGGCCATCTAGATACAGAAGGAATTTTTCCTGGCCAATTACCATGTCCTGGTTCTCTAGGAGTAGTCCATTCTAAAGTATTAGATTTCCAAGGATTGGCAGATGCTTTTCTTCCTCTATACATTGAATAGAAGAAATTGAATAGGAAAATAAATTGAGCTGCAAAGGTTAAAATTGCAGCAAAACTTACAAAAGTATTCAAATCAATAAATGATTCAATTCTTCCTGTCTCAAAATTTGTAAACGAATAATATCTTCTTGGAAATCCAGCTATTCCAATATAGTGTAATGGGAAGAATACTAAGTAAGCACCAATAAAAGTAATCCAAAAATGAATATATCCCATAGTACTATTCATCATTCTTCCAAACATTTTAGGGAACCAATGATAGACACCAGCAAATAACCCAAAGAATGATGCACTACCCATTACAATATGAAAATGAGCGACAACAAAATATGTGTCATGGAGATTAATATCTACAACAGAGTTACCTAAAAATAATCCTGTTAATCCTCCAGAAATAAAGAATGAAACTAAACCAATTGAAAATAACATAGCAGGAGTAAAAATTATATTTCCTCTCCAAAGAGTTGCTATATAATTAAATGCTTTAATAGCAGATGGAACTGCTATTATAAGTGTTAATATTGTAAAAACAGATCCTAGAAATGGATTCATTCCAGAAATAAACATGTGATGAGCCCAAACTACAAATGATAACACACCGATTCCAAAAATAGAGTAAACCATTGCTCTATAGCCAAAAATTGGTTTTCTAGAACATGTTGCAATAATTTCTGATGTAATACCTAAAGAAGGAAGAATAACAATATAAACCTCTGGGTGACCTAAGAACCAGAATAAATGTTGAAATAAAATAGCACTACCCCCTTGATTTGACAAAGCTTCACCTGCAATATAAATATCTGACAAATAGAAACTAGTTCCAAATGAACGGTCCATGATTAAAAGCAATGCAGCAGAAAGTAATACTGGGAATGATAATACACCAAGAATTGCGGTTACTAAGAACGCCCAAATAGTAAGAGGCATTCTAAAGAAAGTCATTCCTTCAGTCCTTAAATTAATAACAGTTGTAATATAATTTAATGCTCCTAGGAGTGCTGAAACAATAAATAATGACATTGAAAAAAGCCAAAGTGTCATACCCATACCAGACCCCGACACTGCCTGAGGTAAAGCACTAAGAGGTGGGTAAATCGTCCATCCTCCACTTGCAGGACCCCCCTCAACAAATATTGATATAAACATTACAATACTTGATAAGAAGAAAAACCAGTATGATAACATATTTAAAAATCCACTAGCCATATCCCTCGCACCAATCTGAAGCGGTATAAGATAATTACTAAAGGTACCACTCAATCCAGCAGTTAAAACAAAAAATACCATTATTGTACCGTGCATTGTAATTAAAGCTAAGTAAACTTCAGGATCAATTTTACCTTGTGGGGTCAACCAATTTCCAATTATTGGACTTAAAGCAGTAAGATCCATATCAGGAAATCCTAGCTGAATCCTAAATAGAGATGACATAGCTCCACCAATTATAGCCCAAAAAATACCTGTTATAAGAAACTGTTTAGCAATTACCTTATGGTCCTCACTAAATATATATTTAGTTATAAAACTTTCTTCATGATGATCATGATGGTGTTCTTCAACTTTAGTTTTTGGCTTATTTTTAATTGTTTTTGTAACTCCCATATTTAATCATTTAATACGGCAACATCCGTAGAATTGTTTTTAATAAAATTTGCATAATAATCAGGATTTTTTTCAATCCATGTTTTTTGAGAATTTTTCCATTTAATATACTCCCATTCTTCAACTACAACAACTGTATGCTTCATGGAAAAATGCGCTCTTCCACAAATTTTATTACATACTATCTCATAGTTAAAATTTTCATTTCCAGTTTCAGCTCTCATTTCCTCAGTAGTTTTAGATGGGACAAACCACATCTGAGTAGGCATGCCAGGAACAGCATTCATTTGAGATCTCATATAAGGTAAATAAACACTATGTATAACATCTCTAGCTCTAATCTTAAAAAGTACAGGTTTTCCTTTTGGAATATAGATCTCTCTAGGCATAAAATCATCTAAGGAAGAAGAGTCAGAAAAGTCAATACCTACTATATTTTCAACATCAATAAGTTTATAGTTTGAGTTTCCTAACTCATTATCAGGTCCTGGGTATCTTGAAGCCCAAGCAAATTGATATCCAACAACTTCAATTACTTCTGCATCTTCTGGAGGCGGTCCCATTATTTCATTCCATTTTACTAAACCCCAACCTATAAGTCCAACTAGTACAATAGCAGGAATTACTGTCCATATAATTTCTAGTTTATGATTATCGGGATAAAAATGAGCTTTTCTTGATTTATTAAATCTGTATTTGTAACCAAAGTAAAACATTACAATCTGTGTGATAATAAATACTGTAAATGTAATAGCAGTAGTTACCCAAAAAAGAACTTCAATTTCAGGTGCATGTTCTGATGCCATAGGTAGAAAATAATTATCAAATTGATCGTAAGAATACCATATTATACCAATTGTTGAAAGCACTAAAAATATAACACCAGATAAAGCATTAATATTATTATTTCCATCCTCGAAAGAATCTGAAATTCTTTTTTTTGCAACACTTAAAATTTCAGAAGATCTGAAAAATAAAAATACTGCACTGAGAGATAAAATAAGAATTAATCCTACAACCAAATTCATAAAGCAAATTTAAATACCAACTTGTAAATTTCCACTCATCATATGATGAATTTTAATAGAAAAAAAGTTTTGTTTTTTTAAAAATTTCAAAATAAAAATTAAATATCGTGATGTAAACTTTCATCTAACATTGGATGATTCTTTGCAACCATAGGAAGTCTGGTTAAGCCATGTAATACAACATATAAAAATGCAGATAAAAACACCATAAGTATTCCAATTTCTAGGAAACCAAATCCTCCGTTTGACTTTAGTACTCCAGGCGTTATCATTAAATAAAAATCTATAAAATGACCAAATAAAACTATAGGACAGGCAATCTTTAAGAATCTAGTAAATCTTTTACTGGCTCTAGTCATTAAGAATAAAAATGGAAAGAAAAAATTTAATATCAAGTTAACTACGAAAAAAGGAAAATAAATTTCACTATCAAGTCTTTCTACAAAATATATAGTTTCTTCAGGTATATTCGCGTAGTAAATTAAAAGGAACTGAGAGAACCATATATATGTCCAAAATACACTAAAAGCAAAAACATATTTACCTAAATCATGAAGAACACTATGATTTACAAAAGTTAAATATCCATTATCTCTTAAAATAATAATCAAATAAGTTATTAGGGCAAGTGCTGAAACCCACCAACTTGCAAAAACATACCAACCAAACATTGTACTAAACCAATGAGTGTCAATTGATAGCACCCAATCCCATGCAGCAACAGATTGTGAAAAAGCATAGAAAACTACAAATGCTGTAGAAATTGTAAATAGCTTTTGCCATGATTCCGTACCTCCTAATTTGTCTTCTCTAGCAACATGTTTTAATATTAAAGCATAGAAAAGATACCAAATTCCAAGAAAGAAAATCATCCTACCTAAGAAAAAAGGTAAATTTAAATAAGCTTTTTTACCATCGATTATGTAGTCGTATCGAGGATCTGATTTATCATATAAATAATCGTGAGTCCAATGAAAAACGTCATGATTAGTTATAGCAAAAACAATAAGCATTACAAGACTACCTGGCAATAACCATCTTCCAATAGCAAGAGGTACCCTAAGAATTCCAGCAGACCAACCTGCTTGAGAAACATATTGAATTGCTACAAAGAAAATAGCAGATATTGAAATACCTAAGAAGTAGACAACGTTTATCCATAAGTTTGAATATAATCTATGATACCAATGAAATTCTGAATGACCCTCTCCAGAATTATAAGTATCTACTGTATGAGAAACTTCTTCATGACCATGACCAGAGTAAATAACAGAATATAATCCAAAAAGTGTAAGTATTATCCCTCCAAAAAATAAGTAGAGTAAATTCTTTTTTATATTACTATTAAAATCAAAAGTTTCTTTCATACTACTGTTTTTGAAGTGTTTGAACATACTTTACTATTTTCCATCTATCTTCTATAGATATTTGAGACCCATGTCCCCACATTCTACCCTTACCATGTGTAATTACATGAAAAATATGGCCTTCTGATCTATCTTTTACTGCTCTAGAATTATATGCAGTTACTCCTTTATAAACTTGACCAACTAATCCATCACCCATTCCTTTTTCTCCATGACAATGAATACAGTATCTTTCATATAATATTTTTGCTTCCTTTAACACTTCATCTGATGATTCGATAGGATTCTTTACTTTAGCAGCTAATTCTATGCTATCCTTTGGAATTCTATAAGGAAGATAAGAACCTCTTCTTACAGTATTCTCAACTGGTTCCCTCATTGTCATTCCATAGGGATTATAAGGATTTGAATTATAAAATTCACCATGACCATCATCAGGATTTGAATCTAACCAGCTTCCAATGTCTTCATCTTTAACTTGCGATAAAGGCTCATATGGAACGGAGTGATACATGTTTGGGGCATATTCAACACCTGGATCATCTTTCCTTGCTGAGCAAGAAGAGATAAGTACAATCACCAAAATTAATTTTACAATATGTCTCATAAATCCATTATCTTATCGTTAACTTCAGAAGCCCCACTAGTATTTAAAATTGTTTTAATTTTTTTTGAATCAATGTTATTATTGTCTAATTCTATAGCCATAACATGTTTATCGTTAGTTGACCTTAAGTCAAAAGTTTTTGGTTTTCCCCAAGGTTTGAGATCACTTACGACTAAAAAGGTGCCTAC
>CACPJB010000028.1 GCA_902634135.1 uncultured Marinoscillum sp.
ATGGTATTCAGATAAACAAAGAGTTCCTTTTCATTTTTACAATGATTTTAAAGGGTGGAATCAAATAGATAAATTTGGTCACTTTTATGCATCTTATATAGAAAGTAATGTAGGATATTCATTAATGAAGAAATTTAATTTTTCTGAGAAACCGTCTTTATACTTAGGTGGTTTTCAAGGGTTAATTTTAGAAACCCCAATAGAATTTTTTGATGCCTATTATGATGGATGGGGCTTTTCAGTCTCTGATATGGTAGCTAATGCATTTGGATCTCTTTTTTTTATTTACCAACAAAAAGCATTCGGAGAACAGGTAATAAAACCTAAACTATCTTTTAGTAGATCAATATATGCTAGAAATGCAAATGGACTTTTAGGTAAAAATAATTTACTTTCAGAATTTGTATACGATTATAATGGCTATACTTATTGGTTTTCCTTTTCTCCAAATAGATTATTTAAATTAAAAAAAATTCCAAAATGGTTAAATTTTTCAATCGGTTATGGTTCTGATGGTATGATGGGTGAATTCGAAAATAAAAATACCTATAAGGGAGTTTCTCTACCTAATTATAAAAGATACAGACAATACTATTTTTCAGTTGATATTGATTTTTCTAAAATTAATATAAAATCAAAAATTCTTAAAAAAGTATTTAACGCACTTAGTTACATAAAAATACCACTTCCAACAATTGAGTTTTCAAATAAAAAAGTAAAAGGGCATTTCATTTATTTTTGATTTTAGTGACTTATGGTTTTAGAAATCTTAATAACATTTTTTTCTTTTTAAATTGATATTATATTTGCCAGAAAATAAATTTAAGCCTCGTTAGCTCAGATGGTAGAGCAAGTGATTTGTAATCACTAGGTCGCTGGTTCGATCCCGGCACGAGGCTCTTTAGACCAGTTTTAATTTAATTATTTTTCTATTTATTTTTACCATTCTTAATTAAAACTTAAATTTTTATACTATGAGAATAATTTATACTTTCTTAATACTTTTTATTTCATTTTATGGCTATTCACAGCTAAAAACACCATCAGCGAGTACAGCATCTGAAATTCATCAAGTTGTAGGATTAACTGAAATTGTGGTAGATTATAATAGACCTTCAAAGAAAGGCAGAGAAATTTTTGGAAATTTAGTTCCTTATGGAAAATTGTGGAGAACAGGTGCTAACAGTGGAACTGAAATTAGTTTTTCTACAGATGTATCAATTAATGGCACAAACATTAAAGAAGGTACATACTCAATTTTTTCAATTCCTAATAAAGATAGATGGGAGATCATTTTTTATTCAGATATAAATTTATGGAGTGTTCCTAGGAGCTGGGATGAAAGTAAGGTAATATTTAAATCTAATTTTAAATCTAATATTTTTAATAATGGTGATATTGTTGAGACTTTTTCAATATCATTTCAAGATATAACAAATAATGATTTTGATTTGGTTTTCTCTTGGGATAACACTTATGTTATTGTTCCAATTGATGTACCAACAAGGGTATTAGTAGATAATCAAATTGAATTAATAATGGGTGATAACCCTAAATCAAGTGATTACTATTCAGCTGCTGTTTATTATTTACAAGAAAAAATTAAACTTGACATTGCATTAGAATGGATGAATAAGGCTATAGACATGATAGAAAACCCTAGATTTTTTCAGCTTAGACAGTATTCATTAATTTTGGCAGCTAATGACAAATACAGAGAAGCTATTAAAGTTGCAAGGAAATCATTAGAGCTATCTATTCAAGCTAATAATCAGGATTATGTAAAAATGAATAATGATTCTATTAGTGAGTGGTCTAAAAAATAGCATTTTATATTATTTTAATTTATGAGAATTAGATTTATCTATATTCTTTTCTTTTTATTATTTTCATTCAATTCTTTTTCTCAAAAAATAAGAATAAATGAAGCTATTTCATCAAACTCTTTTTTTATAGACGAAGATGGTGATACACCAGACTGGTTTGAGTTATATAATTATGGTGATGAATCTATATCTCTGAAAAATTGGTCGGTTTCAGATAAAGATGATGATCCTCAAAAGTGGACTTTTCCTGACATTTCAATAAATTCTAAAGAATATCTATTGATTTGGGCATCTGGAAAAGATAAAGGTAATTCAAATACATTTAGAACATTAATAAATTGGGGTGATGAGTTTAATTATTTAATACCAGATAGTCAGACACCAAATAATTGGAAAAACCCTGATTTTGATGATAGTAATTGGCAAACTGGTAATAGTGGTTTTGGATATGGAGACGGGGATGATGAAACTATAATTCCAAATGGTACTCTTTCTTTATTCATTAGAAAAACATTTACAATTAATGATTTAAATGATATTGTAAGTGTAATATTAGATGTTGATTATGATGATGCATTTGTTGCATATATAAATGGGGTAGAGATAGGTAGAAGAAATATTGGGGGTAATCCTCCTTTATATAATTCTGTTCCTTATACTGATCATGAAAGTGCAATCTATAGAAATGATAAGCCAGATAGGATTACTATAACAAATCTTGATGGAATAATTAATTCTGGAGAAAATATTTTTGCATTACAGGCTCATAATATTTCAAATACATCATCCGACTTTACTATAATACCATTCTTAAGTGTTTCTTTGAATGGAGTTGATACTAATTTAGGTATTTCCCCTCCTGAAATATTAGGTTTAAATAATGACAACCTTCATACAAACTTTAAAATTTCATCAACTGGAGAAAATCTATCCTTATATGATGATAATGGAAATAAAATTAGCGAATTAAATGTTATTGGAATACCTTCTGATATATCGCTTGGAATATCTGCAAATAATGATATTGTTCATTTTACTAATCCAACTCCTGGATTTGAGAATTCATTAAATTATTTTCAAGGTTCTAATCTTACAAACATTTTATTCTCTAATGATGGAGGATCTTTTACAGGTGAAATAAATTTGTCTTTATCTGGAACTTCTGGAAATGAAGTTATAAGGTATACATTGGATGCATCAGAACCTGATGAAAATTCTTTATTATATTCTGGACCTATCAATATAAAGGAAACTACTGTAGTTAGAGCAAGAGTTTTTGAGATAGGATACATACCTTCTTATACACAATCAAGAGTATTTATTTATAATGTAAATCATACTTTACCAATTGTATCACTAATTACTGATCCAGATAATTTATATAATAATGAAGATGGAATATATGTATTTGGAGATTCATTTGATCAAGATTATCCCCATTTTGGAGCTAATTTTTGGGAAGATTGGGAAAGGCCAATCCATGTATCTTTATATGAAAATAATTCTAATTATGAAATTAGTTTTGATGCTGGTGTTAAAATTTTTGGAGGGTGGAGTAGAGGACAAGCTCAAAGATCATTTTCAATTTTTGCTAGAGGTAAATACGGAACCTCAGAAATAAATTATAAGCTTTTTCCTCAATTAGATTATTCCAAATTTCAATCTTTTATACTAAGGAATTCTGGTCAAGATTGGTTAAGAACATCTGTTAAAGATGCTGCATTAACAAGCCTTTTAGAAGGAACAGGATTAGATTATCAATCATATAGACCTGTTGTTACATATATTAATGGAGAGTATTGGGGTATTTATAATATGAGAGAGAAAGTAAATGAACATTTTATTGCATCAAAACATAATCTAGATGCTGATGATATTGATCTTTTAACTAATAATTCTGAATTAGTTCATGGTACTACAAGTGATTATGATGAATTAATCAATTTTGTTTATTCAAATGATCTTTCTGTTAGTGATAACTATAATTATGTAAAAGATAGAGTTGATATTGATAATTATATAATATATCAAGTTTCTCAAATATATTTTAATAATCATGATTGGCCAGGAAATAATATTAAATATTGGAAAAGTAAAGATGGAAAATGGAGATGGATAATTTATGATACTGATTTTGGATTTGGTAGTTATCCTTCCTGGTTAGGGTATAATCATAATACTTTAATGTTTGCTTTGAATCCAAATGGACCAAATTGGCCAAATCCTCCTTGGTCAACATTATTATTTAGGGAAATGGTCAATAATCTAGAATTTAGAAATAAATTCATAAATAGATATTCTGATGAGCTTAATTCTAGATTTTTACCTGTTAGATTTTCAAATCATATTGATTCACTTATAGATAATATAAAAATTGAAATCCCGTCACATTATGATAGGTGGAGAAACTATGTTCAAAATTGGAATTATGAAGATTATGTAAATGATATGAAAAATTTTGCAAATAATAGATCTGGGTTTTGCAGATATCATATATTGTCTACATTTAATCTACCTAGCATTCAGGACCTTTCTCTTGAAATAGAAGACATAGAAATGGGATCAATTGAGTTAAATAATAATCTTTTGGTTAAATCAAAATACTGGAGTGGAAAATATTTTGAAAGTGTTCCAATTAAAATTGTAGCCATTGCTAAACCTGGTTATTCTTTTTCACATTGGTCAGATGAATCTGTAATCATTAATGAAAATTTAGATTTAAATAATTCTGAGTTAAATATTGATTTAAAAAATTTCTCTAAATTCAAGGCACATTTTAAAATTGCTCCTCTTAATATTGAAAGTTCAACTTTTATAAATAATATATTTCCAAATCCAACATATGATAGACTTAATGTAACTCTTAATCCGGGATTGAATATTAAAGATATTTATTTTATAGATTTAAATGGAAAGACTTTAAATCCTAGATCATTTTCAAAATCAGAAAATGTATTAGATATTAATGTGTCTAATCTTAAAGAAGGTATTTACATTCTTGAAATTATTTCAGATAATGAAATAATTAAGTCAAAGGTAGTTGTAGAAAAATAAAAATATATTTGTAACCTAAATGAAAAGATTAAATTTTTCGATATTTATTATTATACTCATTTTTTTATCATGTGAAGAGAAAAATGATATACTTATTGATGATTGTGATGGTGATTATTCAACAGCAAATATTTTAACGAATATAGATGAAAGAATATATAATGATGATGAGTCAGTTAATAATTTTAGTGTTTATTCATGGACTTCAAATGAATCAGATAGAATATTAGTTGGAAATGGGATTCCCAATCATGAGGTTGGTAGATTTCCAAATCAAAATAACCCTAATACAATTAGTGAACAAAATGTTAATCAAAGGTTTACTCTTTGTCCAGTAATTGTATCAGAAACTGGTGAAAGTGTGAGGGGACAATCCCAAGCAATTGCTTATGCTATAAACAGTGTAAAATTTGATCCTGCAACTGCGGGTAGATGTAACGATGATGGAGAATGTAGTTTAGCGCAAGGTCAAGGTAAATGGAATATTGAGGCATTAGGTCATGAAACTTTCGATTTTGGGGATGATATGAATCATGCTCATGTTCAGCCTAATGGAGCATATCATTATCATGGGATGCCTGAATTATTAATTGATTTTTTAGGAGAAAATAAAGGAATGACTTTAGTTGGGTGGGCTTCTGATGGTTTTCCCGTATATGCAAGATATGGATTTTCTGATCCAAATAATATAAATAGTTCAGTCATACCTTTAAGAACAAGTTTTAAATTAAAAGATCAACCTGATTCTGGTAGACCTACTACTCTGACTAAATTGATTGGTGGAAAACAAGGGTCATCTTATCCTAATACTCCAATTCCAATGGGTGCTTTCACACAAGATTTTGAATACATTGAAGGTTATGGAGATTTAGATCAATGTAATGGGAGATATGGAGTTACTCCTGAATTTCCTGAAGGAATATATTATTACGTAGTTTCCGATGATTTTCCATACTTCTCTAGATGTCTTAAAGGAGATTTTAACTAAAATTTATTTTTGTAAAATTTATTAGTTAGGTTTAGAAATATTCCTTTTAAAGTGTTAATGAAAAATATTTATTTTCTATTACTTTTATTTTTAATTTTTACATGTGAAAACATCAATAATATGTCATTAGTAACTATTGAAAAACAATTTTTTGGTGAGACATTGGATGGTAATGAGATTTATGAATATATTCTAAAAAATGAAAAAGGAATGGAAGTTAGTGTTATAAATTATGGAGGAATTATAACATCATGGAAAGCTAAGGATAGAGACGATAATTATCAAGATATAGTATTGGGTTTTGATAACATAAATGATTATGAAACAAAGAATCCATATTTCGGTGCATTAATTGGAAGGTACGGCAATAGGATAGCTAAAGGAAAATTCAGTATTGACGATAAAAATTATACTCTTGCTACAAATAACGATGAAAATCATCTCCATGGAGGACTGAAAGGTTTTGATAAAGTTATATGGAATATTGAAGAAATTTTTCATGAATCTTCTGCTTCTCTTGTTTTAAAATATATTAGTAGTGATATGGAGGAGGGATACCCCGGAAATCTTAACGTAAAAGTTATATATACACTAAATAATAATGATGAGTTAATTGTTAAATATGAGGCTGATACAGATAAAACTACAATTGTAAATTTAACTCAGCATTCTTATTTTAACCTTTCTGGTGACTTCAATCAAGATATTTTAAATCATGAAGTAAAAATAAATGCAGACTCTTTTCTTCCTGTAGATTCAACCTTAATTCCAACTGGTGAAAAAAGAGAAGTTTTTGATACTCCTTTTGACTTTTTACAACCAAAAAAAATAGGTAGAGATATTGAGATGGATAATGAACAAATAAATTATGGTAATGGTTATGATCATTGTTGGGTTTTAAATAAACATACTGATGAATTACAGTTTGTAGCGTCTGCTTATGATGATAGTAGTGGGAGATTACTTGAGGTTTATTCTAATCAACCAGGTATTCAATTTTATACTGGTAATTTTTTGGATGGTTCACTCAAATCAAAATATGAAGGTAATTATAAATTTAGGTCTGGTTTTTGTTTTGAAACTCAAAATTTTCCTAATTCTCCAAACGAACATTCTTTCCCCTCTGCATCATTAAGACCTGGAGAAAAATATTTAACTCAAACTAAGTTTAAGTTTTCAGTTAAATAAAAATTTATCATTTATTTTATTAATTTATTTGGAATCTTTTTCTCAAACTTTTCTACATTCTTTTCACGTAGTTCATTACACAAAAAATTACTGATATTTACTAAAATCTATGAGTGTATGTAATTTTACTAGCACCTAAAATTGATGATGTTTTATATTTTCCAGAATTATCAATCCAGTTATGATTATAAACAAAGTATATATCTGAACCCGGAGTAATTGTATATTTAAATCTATTGTTCATTCCAATCTGCTTGCTTATATCATCATATTGGATATTTGATGAAAATGAAATAAAAGGAGTAAAATCAAAATCACCTAGAAATCGTATTAAATTAGCTTTAAATTTTCCTTCTTTTAAGTTTACATTAGAATGGTTATAACCTAGGCTTAAATTAATTCCTGGAAATGGCCTAAATATTAAGTTATTTTGATATTCTGTACGGTTTCCTGACCAAAATCCTTCAACATTAAGTTCAATCTCATAAACAACTTTTCTATAGTTTGCCGTTTCGAATTCTATCTGATGAGACCAGTTTGTGTAGTCACCAATAGGAATAATTATTGAATCATTACCTAGGATATTAAAATTATATTCTAGTCTTTCAAAGTTTCTAATTATCTGGTATGATATCTCGTCACCACTTTCAAAACGTATAGATATTGGACTTAATCTAATATTTTGAGTTAGTTTTTTCCATTGTAGACTCATTAAATTTTCAAAACTTATTTCCCACTGAAGTTCTCTTATTACTGAGCTTTTTTCTAAAATTGGTGAAAATCTAATTCTAGGTTCAACCCTCCTAAATGAATTCCTTCTTGAGAAGCCTACAGCTGGGTCATATGAAACTCCAAATTCCCTGTAAGATAAACTTCCTGACCACGGATCATTTGGGAAATTAAACCTAAGGCCTCTTGTAGATCTATCCCAGATATTATTTCTAATTTCATTTAGAGTGTTTGGGTTATGAATTACCGCAAATGCTTGAAATTGTAGATTTTGATTTTTTAGAAATGCTGATGTATTCAAAGTTAAATCTATACCAAGTGTATTTCTGTCTGGTAAAGGAGGCTTAAATTCATTTCCTTTATTAGTGTGTCTTCTTGTGTATAAAACACCAATACTACTTTCTTTGAGAAAATTTTGTTTAAGTCTGATTACAGAGAAGTCTTCAGAATTAACAAAATCTGTTTCTCTAGTTTTTACTTGCTGGGCTGCAACTTCAACCTTCCCAATTTTCCCGATGATTCTTCCCCCGTACAAAATAGGAATTGGATTTCCAGACTGAAGACCAATTTTCCTTGAGAAATATGGGTATACGCCACTACTGGGAGCAAACCGGTATATGTTTGCTCCCTCAAGAAAAAAATCTCTTTTTTCAGGAAATCTGATAGGAAATCTTGTGAGGTTTATCTGCCTTTCATCTACCTCAGTCTCAGCAAAATCAGTATTAATAGTAACTGAAGCTTTTAGTCCTGTTGTTATGTTGTAGTTTATGTCTAGGCCTCCGTCAATATTTCCATTTTTGTCGTATCCCTCTCCTAAATTGTTTTGAACCTTTGAACCTTCTCCTTTTGTATATCCAACAACTTCAAGGCCTAGTCCCTGTGATATATTACTTAGTCCGGTTAATCTTCCTGCGTCTTGAGGTCTGTAAAGCCCTTGATTTCTTTTGTGTCCTGACCACAATATTTCTTCGTTTTTCCTTCTCACTGTCCTCTGGAAGTTAATTCCCCAAGTACTAATTTTTGGATCAAAATTTAATGTGTGAAAGGGTATTTTTATCTCAGTAGACCAACCAAAATCACCGATATATGTCCATGGTCTCCATATCCCATCCCAGTCTTTATTTAAACTTCTTCCTTGGCCTATAGTCAATAAGCCATCTCCCATAAGTCCTCTTGGATTTATTTCAAAGAAATATGCATTTCTTCCATCAAGGTATGTGTCTAGTATCCACATAAACCTATCGTCTGTATTGAGAGGAGCATCTTTTCTCATCTTAAAAGCTTTTATTCCTTCTGGATTAGAATCATATAAAATAGCGCCTATATATAGATAATTTTCATCGTAAGCTATTTTAATTATTGTATTTTCAGTTGGTTTACCACCCTCTATGGGTTCTTGCATTAAAAAATCATTTATTCCAATGATATTCTTCCAGAATGGCTCATCTAATTTTCCGTCAAGTATTATTTCTTTAGAATTAATTTCTATTGCTTCGAAAGACTTAAGATTTTTTTCTTGAGATTGACTGTGAAGATTTATTGAAAAAATTATTAGAAATAGAGTATGTAAAAATCTTTTCATAAAATGATTTTTTCAAATATTAGAAGATAAAACTAATAAAACTTTAGTTGATATGCTTTAATCAATGATTTTATAGTTTTTTGAAAAATGGTTGGTTTAAATAATTTGTATACTTGAATATATGAATAAATTTTGCTTTTCATTTATAATAATTCTACTTTTCTCCTCTGATGATAAAGATGATACTGTTTTAGAAAACTATAATAGTGATTATTCAACAGCTAATTCTCCTTTTTTTACTAGATGCTTAAAGGGACAAACTTAATTTAATGAGTTTTAATTAATGATAAATTTTTAAAATTAATTTTATTTTCTTCATAAAAAACTTTGAATTCTTGATCAATAAATCCTCCGCCATATTTATTTTTTGGATATTTCCATATAATTTTTAAACTTTCACCATCATCATAAATTACAGCTTTTTCATCTCCTAAATTCCAATTTGAACAATCATTACAATTTG
>CACPJB010000029.1 GCA_902634135.1 uncultured Marinoscillum sp.
GTGTTATGAAAACATGTGTTCAAAAAAACAAATGAACAGGTTGATTCAAGGTGATGTTGGAAGTGGTAAAACTATTGTCGCGTTCTTGTGTATGCTTTTTCCGGTTGAAAGTAATGCTCAGGTTGCTTTCATGGCTCCCACTGAAGTGTTAGCAGAACAACATTTTAAAAGTGTTTTAAGTCTTGGTAAAAAATTAAACTTATCTGTTGATTTATTAACAGGGTCAACAAAACCTAAAGAAAGGGGTGTTTTACTAAAAAACTTATTAAGCGGAAAAACCAATATACTAATTGGGACACACGCTCTTATAGAAGAGAGGGTCCGATTTAAAAAATTAGGGTTAGTTGTTATAGATGAACAACACAAGTTTGGTGTTGCTCAAAGAGCTAAACTGTGGTCAAAAAAAGAAAAATACTATCCTCATATTTTGGTAATGACCGCAACACCCATACCAAGAACATTAGCGTTGACACTTTATGGTGACCTTGATGTTTCGGTAATTGACGAACTCCCCAAAGGAAGAAAAGAAATAATCACCAGACACAGAAATGATAACTCTAGACTAAAAGTATTAAACTTTATTAAACAGACAATAGAGTCTGGGTCTCAGGTTTACATTGTGTATCCTTTAATTGAAGAGTCTGCAAAAAAAGATCATAAAGATTTAATGGATGGTTATGAAAGTTTAAAAAGGTATTTCTTTGACACCCAAATAGGAGTTCTTCATGGTAGGATGAAAGCAGAAAACAAAGATTATGAAATGAAGAGGTTTGTGGGGGCAAAAACAAAAATATTAGTTTCTACAACCGTTGTTGAGGTAGGCGTTGATGTTCCCAACGCGTCTGTAATAATTATTGAAAGCGCTGAGAGGTTTGGTTTGTCTCAACTTCACCAACTTAGGGGTAGGGTTGGAAGAGGAAAGAAACAATCATATTGTATACTTATGACAAAATATAACCTTTCAAAAGAGTCTAAAGAAAGAATAAAAGCTATGGTTGAATCCTCAGATGGTTTTAAAATAGCAAATACAGATTTAAAGTTACGTGGTCCGGGAAATATGATGGGAACAAAACAAAGCGGACTGCTTGAATTAAGGTTTACAAACCTTGCTGAAGATTATGAGTCAATAAAGAAAACAAGAGAAATAGCTATTAACCTTATTGAAGAGGACCCTGAGTTGTCATCAAAAGAAAACATAGAAATAAAAAACTATCTAAAAAACAACATCAAGAGCAATATTAACTGGAGTAGAATTAGTTAGAGTTTAAATAGTCGACGGCTAAGTTTGCCATAGCTCTAACTCCTAAAATTAAACCACTGTCGTCAATATAAAAATCAGGTGTGTGGTGACTAAAGCCTTTGTTTGGGTGATCTTCAATTGGCATTCCTCCAAGTCTAAAGAAAAAACCTGGTACCTCGTCAGCAAAATAAGAAAAATCTTCAGCCCCAGTACTTGCTCTAGCTAGTGTTACATTATTTTCGCCAGCTACCCTAAATAGAGTTTTTTTCATCTGGTCTGTTAATTTTAAATCATTATAAGTAATGGGGTAAGGTGTTTTTAAAATTAACTCCGCCTCAAGATTGTTACTTTTAGCTGTATTTACAACAATTTCCTCTAACCTTTTATAAATCTCTTCTCTCATCTCATAATCCAAAGCTCTAATTGTCCCCTCCATATAAGCGCTCTCTGGAATAATATTGCTTCTAATCCCACTTTCAAATCTACCTATAGTCACTACCGCAGCCTCGTTTGTCAGGTCTAAGTTTCTACTAACTATTGTTTGTAAATTATTAATTATTTGAGCTCCCGCAACTATCGGGTCCGCTCCTTCCCATGGTCTAGATCCATGCGCTTGTCTTCCTTTTATTTTTATTTCAAAAGAAGTGGCGCTCGCCATTGTTCCTCCTGGTTTATATGTTAAGGTGTTGATTGGTACACCTGATGATATATGTAAACCAAAAATTGCACTTACTTCTGGGTTTTTTAAAACACCTTCTTTAACCATTAATTCTGCGCCTCCTTCTTCGCCTTCTGGTGCCCCTTCCTCTGCTGGCTGAAAAATAAACTTAACTGTTCCTTTAACCTCTTCTTTAATTTCAGTTAGAACCGAGGCAACACCCATTAATATTGCTACATGTGTGTCGTGGCCACAAGCGTGCATTACCCCCACCTCAACATCTTTATAAATTGTTTTAACCTTAGAGGCAAATGGTAGGTCTACCCTTTCTGTAACAGGTAAGGCGTCCATATCCGCTCTCAAGGCAACTACGCTTCCAGGGAGACCCCCTTTAAGAATAGCAACCACACCAGTATGTGCAACGTTTTCCTGAACCTCTAAACCAAGTGACTTGAGGTGATTTGAAATATATTTTGCTGTCATAAACTCTCTGTTTGAAAGTTCTGGGTTTTCATGAATATGCCTTCTCCATTTAACAACACTGTTTTCTATATTCTCAGAAAGTCTTTCAATTTTTTTATATATATTGTTTCCTTGTGAGGTGTTTAAGACAAAAAAGAAAAGTATTACGGGTATTAATTTCATGGTTTAATTTTAAATTAGTTTATTAATATAAAAAGATGTTGGGTTTAATTCTCCCTTTAGTATTGATTTTTTTATGTGGCTATGTTATATGGCGAGCTGGAGACACTTTCTTAGAAGGATCAAACTACATAGGAAGGAATTTAAAAGATGGTGTGAAGGGGGCTACAATAAACGCGGTAGCAAGTTCGATGCCAGAATTATTTATCGCTTTGTTTTTTTTGTTTTTCTTGAAAGATGTAACGGGTTTTTCAGGGGGGGTAGGAACATCTTTTGGGAGTGTTTTGTTTAATTCGTTAATCATCCCATCAACCGCCGTTTTAGGTGTCTTGTCTAAATCAAAAAAAAACTCTGTTATTGTTTCTAGAAAAATAATAATTAGAGATGGTTTTTGGTTATTGTTGGTTGAGTTTGTGTTGATATATTTTATACAACAAGGGGTAATTAGTTGGGTTGAAAGTTTGGTGTTAATTGTTTTGTATGGTTTATATGTGTTGTACTTATTTAAAACAATGAAAGGTGGGCATGATATTAATTATGAAGAACCGTTCTCAGATAAGGATAAGGTTTCTTTTCTTTCTGCTTTTATGATTTTAGACTTAAAAAGAATGATAATTAGAAACCAAAAACTCAACACAAGAACCGCTTGGGTGGTGTTTGTTACCTCTTCTTTAATAATTGGTTTTGTTTGTTACTTTTTGGTCTTAGCGTGCGAGTGGTTAGGAAGTGAAACATATACTGTATCTGGTTTTGGTGAACTGCAAGGTTTAGGGATTCCTTTGTTATTTGTTGCGATAGTTTTTGCGGCTATAGGTAGTAGTTTTCCAGACACAATCATCTCTTATAAAGACGCACAAAAAGGAAATTATGATGATGCTATCTCAAACGCATACGGAAGTAATATTTTTAATCTTTGTATTGCTTTGGGTGTTCCTTTGTTTTTGTTTACTTTTTTATATGGTCCTATTGAGTTGACTCAAGAAATTGTAAGTTTGATAACAAGCCTTTCTTTATGGTTTTTTGGGCTCACTGCTTTTTCAATTTTTTTATATACCAGATTAGGTGGTGTGACAAGAAACCAATCTTTAATTTTAATCACCTCTTATGTAATATTTATTTTATTTATCTTTTGGAAGGCGTATAATGTTGAGGGGGTATTTTAAATTTTAGATAGTATGAGTTTTTTAAGAATAATTTGTTTTTTGTTTCCTTTTTTTCTTTCTGCTCAAAAAAAGAGCGTTATGGAAAGTGTAGATTTAAACAAAAACAAGTACATAGAGTCTGCACAAAAAATATGGAACTTTGCTGAGGTTGGGTATCAAGAAGAAAAAAGCTCAGCAGAATTAATTTCTCTTTTAAAAGAAGAGGGGTTTGTGATTAAAGAAGGGGTTGCTAATATTCCTACTGCTTTTATTGCTGAGTATAATGCGGGTGGTCCTATTGTTGCTATCTTAGGAGAGTATGATGCCCTACCTGGTCTTTCACAAACTTCTGATCCAGAACAAAAAAAAAGAGAAGGTGTTCACGCTGGTCATGCTTGTGGGCATAACCTGTTTGGGGTTGCTAGTGCTGCGGCTGCTATCTCTGTTAAAAAATGGTTAGAAGAAACCAAAAACAAAGGAACGATTAGGTTTTATGGTTGCCCAGCTGAAGAAGGTGGTTCTGGTAAAGTATATATGGTTAGAGAGGGTTTGTTTGATGATGTTGATGTTGTTTTTCATTGGCACCCTTCAAGCTCAAACAACGCTTCACTTAGAACGTCGTTAGCTAACAAAACAGGAAAGTTTAGGTTTTATGGTGTTTCGTCTCATGCGGCTAGTGCGCCAGAACAAGGTAGGTCAGCTTTAGATGGTTTAGAGGCAATGAACAACATGATAAACTTAATGAGAGAACATGTAGAGCAAGAAAGTAGAATACATTATATTATAACAAAAGGTGGAGATGCTCCAAATGTTGTTCCTAATTTTGCTGAAGGATACTATTATGTAAGACACCCGGACCCAGAAGAAGTTAGAAAAATGTGGAAAAGAGTAGAGTTGTGTGCAGAGGGAGCGGCGTTAGGAACCGAAACAACGTTTGAGTCTGAAGTGATTGGCGGTGTTTATAACATTTTACCAAATGAGGTGCTTCAAAGAATGGTGTATAAAGAGCTTAAAGGTGTTGGTGGTGTTTTTTATAATGAAGAAGAGATAGTCTATGCAGAAAAAATTCAGGCGACCCTTGTAAATAAAAAAGACCTTAACACTTCAGAGATTATATCACCCTTTACTATAAACCTATCAACAAAAGGTGGGGGGTCTACAGATGTGGGTGATGTTAGTTGGGTTGCCCCAACTGTTGGTTTCTCTACCGCAACTTATGTTCCTGGAACGCCTGGTCACTCTTGGCAAGCTGCTTCTTGCACAGGAACATCTATAGGATATAAAGGTATGATAAACGCGGCTAAGGTTTTAGGTGGATCAATTTATGAGGTGATCCGAAATCCTCAAATTATCAAAGAAGCAAAGAAAGAGTTTGAAAATAAGAGAGGCAAAAACTATATTTATAATTCCTTAATTGGAAATAGAAAACCCGCTTTAAATTACAGAAACTAAAAACATGAAAAATTTTACTATTATACTACTATCCTTTTGTTTAATTTCTTGTAAGGACGAAATTGTTCCTTTTGATCAAGAAACCTCAGATGTTATAAACACATTTTACAGCGATGCGCTTGAAAAAAGAGAAAGTTATGAGTTGTTAAGGGTGTTGTCTAAAGATATTGGTGCAAGACCTAGTGGTTCTGAAGGTGCTAAAAAAGCTGTTTTATGGTCAAAAAAAGTTATGGAGGATTACGGCTTTGATACTGTTTATCTTCAAGAGGTGATGGTTCCACACTGGGAAAGAGGTGAGTTAGAAGAAGCTTACTTCTACAATGGAAAAGAAAAAATTAATTTATCAATTTTGGGTGCGGGGGGTACGGTCTCTACCCCAAAAGAAGGAATAACAGCTGAGGTGGTTGAGGTTGCTTCATTAGATGAGGTGGATGAGTTGGGAAGAGAAAACATTGAAGGAAAAATTGTTTTTTATAACAAAGCGTTTAACCAAAGGTATATAAATGTTGGAACCTCATACGGCGAAACGGGGTTTCAAAGAAGAACTGGTGCGGTTAAAGCTGCTGAACATGGAGCTTTAGCTTCTGTTTTTAGGTCATTGTCATCATCCACATATGAAGACTTTCCTCACACGGGCGGAATGTCTTATAAAGAAGGGTTAGATAGTATTCCCCATGGTGGGTTAGGTGTTTTATCATCAGAAAAACTGTCTCAAGCTCTTAAAGAAAACCCTAAACTAAAACTAACCGTCAAATTGTCGGGAACGTGGTACCCAGACGCTTTATCACATAATGTTGTTGGTTTGTTGCGTGGTGAAAAAAACCCAGAAAAAATCATAACCGTAGGGGGACACCTTGACTCTTGGGATATTGGAGAAGGAGCCCATGATGATGGGGCGGGATGTGTACACTCTATTGGTGCTTTAAGGTTATTTCAAAAACAAAACATTAAACCAAACAACACAATTAGGGCTGTTATGTTTATGAATGAGGAATTTGGGTTAAGGGGTGGATTAAAATACGCAGAAATTGCTATTAAAGAAAACGAACAGCATATTGCAGCAATAGAGAGTGATGCTAGTGGATACGTTCCAAGGGGTTTTGGTTTTTCTGGTAGCGATGAGCAGTTAGAAAAAATTCAAGATTGGTTAAAATATTTTGATAAAAACACAATTTCATACTTTTCAAAAGGTGGTGGGGGCGCTGATATTGGACCCCTTCACAGACAAACAGGAACACCGATGTTTGGTCTAAGTATAGATGGTCAAAAGTATTTTGAAATGCACCATACCGCTAAAGATGTTTTTGAATTAGTTCACGCTAGAGAGCTTGAGTTAGGAACCGCTTCATTGGCTTCTTTGGTTTATCTAATAGATAAATATGGTTTATAGGAAATTGTTTTTTTATTCGGTTTTTTTCTTCTTTTATTTTTCTTCTTTTGTCTCTTCTTCACACGCTGTCTATGTTAGTGTGTGTAATGTTTATCAAAAAAATGAGCGTTCTTTTTTCTCAATGAGAGCTTTTAAGGATGATATATTTGACGCGCTAGGATTTGTTGGTTACTCAAGCGAGCTAACAGAAAAACAAAAAACTGACATTATTAACTACATTAAACAAAACTTTATTGTTTCTGTTGATGGGAGAAAGAAAAGTTTAGTTTTAGATCGTTTTGTTTTTGAAGGAAGTGATTATACCGAAACCGCTAACGTTGTTTTTACCATAGAAGAAACTCTAGAAGAAAGAAACTTGTCAATAAAAAACACCCTTTTGTTTGATGTTTTAGAAGATCAAACAAATATCGTCGGGGTTAAGGTTAATAACACAAAAAAAACACTGACGTTTAATAAAAATAAAAAAGAAAGTTGGGTGCAAATAAACTAAAAGTTCTTGTTGGCTCAAAAAACCCAACAAAAATAAAAGCTGTTGGTGGGGCGTTTAAAAGGGTGTTTAAAAAAAACAATGTGGTTGTGAGTGGGGTTAGTGTACCGTCGGGTGTATCGGATCAACCTATGAGCTGTAACGAAACAAAAACCGGGGCAAAAAACAGACTCAAAAACCTTAAAGTAGACCGTGCTGATTTTTATGTAGGAATTGAGGGTGGGTGTGGATATATAAATAAAAACCTGTATGCGTTTGCTTGGGTAGCCGCCGAAAACAAAGAAGGTAAACAAGGACAAGGAAAAACATCTATGTTTCAGCTTCCAAAAAAAATAAAAGATCTTGTTGAGGGTGGTGTGGAATTGGGTGTCGCTGACGATATTGTTTTTAACAGAAAAAACTCAAAGAAAAAAGACGGCGCAATTGGGATTTTAACAGGTGGACTTATCGATCGAACCAAGTATTATGAAGAAGCGGTTGTTTTGTCTCTAATTCCTTTTCTAAACAAAAACCTTTTCAGTTAGAAAGAAATTCTGATAATAATTCTTGTTCTGATGTTGTTTTTTTGTTGAAGTAAAAAAATTTGTTTCGTGTTGCTGTGTGTTCTAAAACCAAAATTAAGGTTTCTTTGTTAGACCCATCCTCCAGACTATCAATTCCATATGTGTTTTTTAGGAAAGACTCTGTTCCTTTATAAAAACTTATAAAATAGTTGATCCCGTTTGAGTAATAAAACCTATAGTCTTCTTTTTCTTCAACAACAATAATCTCTGTTGCTTGGTTGGTATTATAGTTTTTTGTTGATCCTATTTTTTGTTTTTCAAGGTTTGGTTTTACTAAAATTTTATTAAAAGACCTAACCTTTACCTTGTTGATAACCTCAGGTTTTGGTGAATACAAAAATGTGTTTTGGGTTAGGTTTTTATTAATAAGCTCCTCCTTTAATTTATTTAAAACAGAGTCGCCTTTTATGGACATATATGGTTCTGGGTTGGTTAAAAACGAACCAAGGGTTAAAAGGTTAATCTCTTTTGTTTCTTCATTATAAAACAAAACGTTTTTTATCTCTCTGTTTTTTAAGTAGTCAATTATTCCTCTTTTTACCTCTGGAGAAGAGTTGAGGTTTAGGTGATCTATATAATTAACCACATCAACCCCAATAGCTATAAGGTTTTTATGTGTGTTTAGTAGGTTTTGGTTTTGGTTTTTTTTGTTTAAAAAAGAAAACACAACAAGTGTTTTGTTTTGAATTGGGGTTTGTTTTTGGGCTGTTAAACATAGTGTAAACAACAACAATAAGAAAAACACACAAAGTGTTTTTTTTTGAAAAGGAAAAAAGCTACATAACATTGTCTTACTTTCTAATAAAACGTAATTTATGAAATAAATTGAAGATAGGTTTTTATCTTCGTTGATAAGATGATTGATAAACTAGAAGAGTTAAATAAAAAATACCTTGAGGTTGAGGGAGAGTTGTCTAAACCTGAGACGGTGTCAGACTTAAGTTTATTCAAAAAGCTAAACAAAGAGTATAAATCTTTAGGAAAAATTGTTAAAGCGTACCACCAACACAAAACAACAATAGTTGGTGTTGATGAGGCTAAAAAAATAATAGAAACAGAAAAAGATGAGGAGTTTAGAGAAATAGCAAAAAAAGAATTAGAAGTTTTATTGATAAAAAAAACAGAAGAGGAAGAGGCACTAAAGGTTTTGTTAATTCCTAAAGACCCTAATGATGAAAAAAATGTAATTCTAGAGATTAGAGCAGGAACCGGTGGAGACGAGGCAGCTATTTTTGCAGGAGATTTGTTAAGAATGTATCAACTTTATTCTGAAAAAAACAAATGGACGTTTAACGTTATTAATTTTAATGAGGGTTCTTCTGGTGGATATAAAGAAATTGTGTGTTCTGTAGAGGGTGAAGATGTATACGGAAAGTTAAAGTTTGAGGCTGGCACACACAGGGTACAAAGGGTTCCTAACACTGAAACGCAAGGTAGGATTCACACATCTGCAGCAACGGTTGCTGTGTTGCCAGAGGCTGAGGGTGTTGAGTTGAAAATTAACACAGCAGACATAAGAAAAGACACCTACAGAGCTTCTGGGGCTGGGGGACAACATGTAAACAAAACCGAGTCAGCTGTTAGGCTAACTCACGAACCTACAGGTGTTGTTGTAGAATGTCAAGATGGTCGTTCTCAACACGCAAACTATGATAAAGCAATGAAGGTTCTTAGGTCAAAACTCTATGAGCTTGAAATCAAAAAGCAGAATGAAGAGATAGCGGGGCAAAGAAAAAGCATGGTGGGTTCTGGAGATCGGTCAGATAAAATTAGGACCTACAACTACCCACAAGCAAGGGTGACCGATCATAGAATAAACTATACTGTTTATAACTTAACAGAAATTGTTTCGGGTGATCTTTTTTCTTTTACAGAAAAGCTTAGAATTGCAGAAAACGCAGAAAGAATGAAGATGGGAAATAATGGTTGATCAAAAAGAAATTACACTTTCTTCTTACGGTAGGGGTTTTCATATAATTACCAATGAAATAACTAAACACTTACCAAACACAACTGGGATCGTAAACGTGTTTATTAAACACACCTCAGC
>CACPJB010000030.1 GCA_902634135.1 uncultured Marinoscillum sp.
TTTCTTCATAGGATCTGTTTCTATGTTAGCTGCTACTGTGTTCTTTTTAGTACAACACGGTCAAGTTGACAAGAAATTTAAAGATTCAATGCTTGTAGCTGCACTTATTACTGGTATTGCGGCTGTACATTATTACTATATGAGAGACCAGTGGGCTGAAGGATTAGGTTCCCCTACTGAGCTTAGATATATAGATTGGATTCTAACTGTACCTCTTATGGTTGTAGAGTTTGCTCTACTTACCGGTGTGGGTATGAGAAAACTTTTCTGGGCTTCTGTAGTTATGTTAGTTACAGGTTATTTGGGTGAGTCTGGATTAGCTCCAGTTCTTCCTGCCGATTTAGGTTGGGGACTGATTGCTGGTTTAGCTTATTTCTGGATGGCTTATGAAGTTGGATGTTTCACTCTTGTTGGTGGACCAACTGGCGAAACAGGAGCTGCATTAGCAAAAGCTGGTGGAAAAATTCCTGAAGCAGGTAAAATGCTACAGAGATTTGTTCTTGTTGGATGGGCAATTTATCCTATTGGATATATGATGGGAACTGACGGATGGTATTCTGGTTTAGTTTCTGGTATCCCTTTTGACATGGATGTTGTTTATAATATTGGTGATGCAATCAATAAGATTGGATTCGGTATGGCCGTATGGTATGCTGCAAAATAAATATTTATAATCAATAAAATTAAAGGTGAGGTTTTCCTCACCTTTTTTTTTATCTTAACCTATGGGTTCATCAGAAAATTATATTCTTCCTTCTAAAATAGTAGGATTAATTTTCGTTTTATCTCTTATATTTTTTGACTTAGGTAACTCGTACTCAAGTATTATTTTTATTGTTGTAATGTTATTAATTGGGATACCTCATGGATCTGTTGATCATATTATTGCATTTATAAACCCAAAAACAAGAAAATTCAAAAGTAAGTTTCAATTTTTCTTTGCATACATATCTCTTATAATTTTAAATACTTTTATTTGGATATTTTCGCCTTATCTTGGACTATCAATTTTTTTAATTGTATCGTGTTACCATTTTGGTGAGGCTCAAATAATTGGATTTAATAGGACAGATAATAAACTTTTAAATTTTGTAATTGGAGCAAATATTCTTTTATCGTTATTTCTTAATAATATTTATGAATTACAAGAAATACTAGTTGATTTTACATTTTTTAGTTCAGCTGATTTATCCGGTTTTGATGATGTATTTTTCTTACTTATTTCTGTTTCGGTTCTTATGATTTCAGTTGTAAATTTTAAGATACAAAGAACAATTCCACTTTATGGTGAGATTATGGTTTTGTATTTAATTTTTTATCATACAGATATTTTGACATCTTTTTCAATTTTTTTTGGCTTTTCACATTCACTTCCTATGCTAATGATGGAATATAAAGAGATGAAAGAAAAAAGCTTTATTAAATTTTATATTAAAACACTACCATTCACTTTTTTAGCAATACTATTTGGTTTTATTTTATATAATTTCAATAATTCTTTATTGACATCTGATAATTTAATATTATTCATTTTTATAATTATTTCTAGTTTGACTCTTCCACATGTTTTTATAATGAAAGACTTTGTTAAGGATAAATAAATATGGATGTTAATTATGCTATTTCTTTTATGTCAAAGGATTGGATTGTTGCAAATTCAATCTCTATTTTATATTTAATTTCCTGTCTATTGATAGGTAAAAGCTTATCAAAAAAAAATGTAGAAATTTTCGCAAAGTATTTTACATATGTTTTTATAGTAGTATATATCATTTATCACATAAACCATATTATAGATGGTACTTGGTCTTTAAATAAAAGACTCCCTCTTCATCTTTGTGGATTTTCTTCAGTAATAACGTGTTTTATTTTATTTATTGATAAGAAACAATATTGGTTTGAATTTTTATTTTATGCTGGAGTTTTGGGTGGATTAAATGCTTTATTAACTCCTCTAATTGATAATTATACAGGAACTAATTTTTTTTATTTAGAATATTTTTATAGCCATACCTCTATAATTATTCTTCCTTTGTATATGTACTATTATATGGGTATGAAACTAACTAAATATTCCTGGTTAAGAGTTTTTTTAATTTTAAATATTCTACTAGTTTTTATTATGCCTATTGATTTTTTAATCGATGCAAATTATATGTATTTAAAAGATCCTCCAGCCGTTGATCACCCTTTAGTTTCTGGAGAATGGCCTTATTATTTAGTTAATTTAGAATTTGCTGTTTTATTTCTTTTATATTTTACTTATCACTTATTTAATTCACCACTGTTGAAGAACAAATCAACAAACTAAACGTACAAAAATTATGCACTTTGGATTTATAAATGATAATGAAGCAAGAGTATCAATAACTCCTTCAACTCTTGATAAACTTATTAACTTAAATCATAAGGTTTCGGTTGAAAAAAATGCTGGTCATCTTTCAGGATTTTCAGATTCTGATTATAAAAAAGCTAAAATAGCTTCAAGAAAAGAATTGATAAAAAATTGTGATGTATTAATATCTGTCAATTCTTCAAGTTATAACTCGTTTAGTGATTATGAAGGAAAAATTCTTATTTCAAATTTTAGTCTTGATTCAAATAAAGAAAAATTAAAAGAGGAGATAGATAAAAATAATATTTCCGCTTATGACCTTTCTATGATTCCGAGAACCACAATTGCTCAAAGTATGGACATATTATCTTCAATGGCTGGATTATCAGGATATAAAGCTATTATAAAGGCAGCAGAGCTATTACCCAAGATTTTTCCTATGACTATTACTGCAGCTGGTAGTATAAAGCCAGTAAAAGTAGTTGTTTTAGGTGCAGGAGTTGCTGGTCTTCAGGCTATTGCTACAGCAAAAAGACTTGGAGCTATTGTTGAAGCTTCTGACCCTCGCCAAGCTGCTAAAGAAGAGGTTTTGAGTTTAGGTGCAAAATTTATAGAAGTAGAAGGTGCAGTTGAAGATAAATCTGCTGGAGGGTATGCTGTAAAACAATCAAAAGAGTATTTAGTAAGACAGAAAGAAGAAGTCTCCAAGAGACTAATGCAAGCAGATGTTGTAATAACAACTGCCCAAGTATTTGGATCGAAGTCTCCAATTCTTATATCTAAAGATGTAGTTGAAAAGATGAATTCTGGATCAGTAATTATAGATTTAGCTTCTTCAACCGGAGGTAATTGTGAATTAACTCAAGACTCAAAAATAATTGATCATAATGGAATAAAAATTGTAGGTAATTCTTATTTAGCTTCTGAGTTATCTCATGACGCAAGTAATCTTTTTTCGAATAATGTATTTAATTTCATCAACTACATTATAAAGGATAATGAACTTATTAGTGAGAATGATAATATTTTAAAAAGTTGTAAAATTTAAATATGAACGAAATATTAAATTTTTTAGTTGAAAACGAGATTTTGATATATCTGCTACTTTTTACAATCCTATTAGGGTTTGAGGTTATTTCAAAGGTTCCTTCTGTTCTTCATACTCCTCTTATGTCTGGAGCTAATGCAATTAGTGGAATTGTTATTTTAGGAGCAATAATCCTAATAAGAACCACAGAATCAGAGAATTATATTACTTTAATTCTTGCAAGTTTTGCATTATTTGTAGGTTCAATTAATGTTTTTGGAGGTTTTTTTGTTACAAATAGAATGCTTGAGATGTTTAATAAAAAGAAAAAGAGTTAATGGAAAAAATTTTATTTCTAGTATCTGCTTTTTTATTAGTTTGGGGTTTGAGACTTCAGAGTGATCCTGCTACTGCTAGCAAAGGAAATAAGCTTGCAGCTATTGGTATGTTGATAGCAATTTTTTCTGCCGTAATTATGCCTGTAGAAAATAGCAATTCAAACCTAATCTGGATTATTAGTCCTTTATCTCTCTCAGCTATTATTGGATATTTAATTGCAAAAAAAATAAAAATGACATCGATGCCTCAGATGGTATCAATTTTTAATGGTTTAGGAGGACTTAGTGCAGTATTATTGTCTTTTGCTGAGATTAATAAATGGATTAGTTTCCCAGACGAATACCAAATTATTGTAGTAATAGTTCTTATTTCTAGTCTATTTATTGGTTCGGTTGCTTTCACTGGTAGTTTACTTGCTTTTGCAAAACTTGATGGATACAGATGGTCTGAAAAATTAACCCTTCCTTTCCAACACATAGTTAATATTGTTTTTCTTACGATGATAATTGGCTTTTCGTACTTTTTTATTTCTGATCCAGAAATATATTATTTGTACATAATAATTACTTTTTCTTTCATTTATGGAGTGTTTTTTGTTGCACCTATTGGTGGTGCTGACATGCCAGTCGTAATCTCTCTATTAAACTCTTTCACAGGTATAACAGCTGCTTTAACAGGTATTATTTTTGGTAATATTGTAATGTTACTAGGTGGTATCTTAGTTGGTGCTGCAGGAACTATATTAACAGTATTAATGTGTAATGCTATGAACAGATCCTTATTGAATGTAATAATAGGAGGTTTTTCTTCAAGTGATCCTTCTAAGGAAAATAAAGAACAAGGTGATATTAAAGAAATATCAGATTCTGATTTTGCTGTTCAATTATTTTATTCTAACAAAGTTATAATTGTTCCTGGTTATGGATTGGCAGTTGCTCAAGCACAAAAATTATGTAAAGAAATTCAGGAATCATTAGAAGCAAATGATGTGGAGGTTAAGTATGCAATACATCCAGTTGCTGGAAGAATGCCAGGACATATGAATGTTTTACTAGCTGAGGCAGATGTTGATTACTCTAAACTAATAGAATTAGATCAAGCTAATGAAGAATTCAAATCTACTGATGTTGCTGTAATAATAGGAGCAAATGATGTTGTTAATCCAGATGCTATTGATGATTCTTCTAGTCCATTATTTGGTATGCCTATTCTAAAAGTATGGGAGTCTAAATCAACTGTTGTATTAAAAAGAAGTATGTCTGCAGGGTATGCAGGTGTTCAAAATCCATTATTTTTCAAGAAAAATAATAAAATGTATTTTGGTGACGCTAAAGAAAGTCTTCAAAGATTATCATCTGAGCTTAAAAATCTATAAAAAAAATTTTTTAAATTGAACTCATGACTAGGAGTTCAATTTTTTTCCTTCTTTTATTAATCTCTTCTTGTGGTTCCTTTCAAAATGATAAACCTAATATCATTTTATTTTTTTATGATGACTTAGGTTATGGTGAATTGGGTGTATATGGTCAAAAAATTATTGAAACTAAAAATATTGATAAACTCGCTGATAATGGTCTAAAATTCACAAATTTTTATTCTGGATCGCCGGTGTGCGCTCCTTCAAGAAGTATTTTACTTACTGGTCTTCATGGAGGACACACTAAGATTAGAGGTAATCATGAATACGGAAGCAGGGGAGATGTTTGGGATTACCATAAGATGTCTGAAGATCCAAATTTAGAAGGTCAGTATCCTATAGGTAAATCAGAATTAATTTTTCCTAAACTTTTAAAGGGAGCTGGTTATAGTAATGGAATGGTTGGAAAGTGGGGTTTAGGCCCGCCAAATTCTACATCTGTTCCAACAGAAATGGGCTTTGATTATTTCTATGGTTATAATTGTCAAAGGATGGCTCACAATCTTTATCCACCTCATTTATGGGAAAATGATAAAAGAGATATGTTAGATAATGAGGTGATATCACCTAGATTAAAACTTCAGCCAGGTGAGGATCCATATGATGAGAATAATTATAATGTGTTTAATCAAAATGATTATGCTCCAGACAATATGCACATTAAAGCACAAGAATTTATTGAAAATAATAAGGATAATCCATTCTTTCTTTATTATGCAAGCCCAATACCTCATGCTCCTTTACAGGCTCCACAGTATTTAGTAGATAAGTACAGGCAAATAATTGGGGACGAAGAGCCTTATTTAGGTGATAAAGGTTATTTTCCAACTAGGTATCCAAGAGCTACTTATGCGGCTATGATTGAATATATAGATATCCAAGTTGGTGAGATTGTTGAACAGCTAAAAAAATTAAATATCTATGATAATACTATCATATTAATAACTAGTGATAATGGACCTACATATGCTGGAGGTGTAGATTTTAATTATTTTAATAGTACTGGAATATTTCAAAATGATCCTAAGAGAATGAAAGGATATACTTACGAGGGAGGTGTAAGGGTTCCTTTTATTGTGTCTTGGCCTGATAAAATTAAAAGTTCTAGAACTGTAGATGATGTATCTATTTCATATGATATTTTTCCTACAATAAGTGAATTATCTGGAGTAAATGATCTATATGATTACTCTACAGATGGAGTTAGTCTAGTTGATATTTTTACTGATGAAGGCAATACTTTAGAAAGAGATTATGTGTACTGGGAATTTCCTTCTTACGGTGGACAGCAAGCAGCTAGAATGGGAGATTACAAAGCTATTTTAAAAGACATAAAGAAAGGAAATAAGAAGATTGAGTTATATAACATTTCTAATGACTTAAAGGAGCAAAATGATGTCTCATCTGACTACCCAGAAATAATAAAAAGATTTGAAGATATTTTTAAAAAAGAACACGTAAAATCTGACATTAAAAGATTTGAAATGGGCTATATTGATGAAATTAAAAAACCTTGAAAAATGAATAAAATAAATAGAAGAAATTTTATTAAAAAAACATCTTTATCTGGAGCAGCTATTGCAACTGCATCAGCCTTATCTTCTTCTAAGTATGAAGAGAGAGATAAGATGTCTCAGTATATGGGAGATTTTGCTGCACCTAAGCTTGATAAAGTTAAAGTTGCTTTCATTGGTGTTGGAGCGAGGGGAACTGGTCATGCAAAACAATTTGCATCAATAGAAGGAACACAGGTTGTAGCAATATGTGATTTATATGAGGATTTAGCTGAAAGATCAAAAAAATTATGCTTAGAGATAGATAATAAAAGACATAATAAAATAAAATTATACTATGGCGGTGAAAATGATTGGATCAAAATGATAGAAGAAACAAGACCCGATGCTGTATTTATTTCTACGAATTGGGATAATCATGCGCCAATGGTAATAAAGACTATGCAATTAGGATCTCATGCATTTGTTGAGGTACCGATGGCTACAAATTTGAAAGATCTATGGGACATAATTGATACATCAGAAAAAACAAGAAAGCATTGTATGATGATGGAAAATGTTAATTATGGACGTGATGAACTGATGTTTTTAAATATGTGTAGGAAAGGGTATATAGGTGATTTTCTTCATGCAGAGGCAGCTTATATCCATGAACTTAGATTTCAGATGGAAGAGCAAGAAAGAGGAACAGGTTCATGGAGAACACATCATTATGCAAAAAGTAAAGGAAATTTGTATCCAACTCATGGTTTA
>CACPJB010000031.1 GCA_902634135.1 uncultured Marinoscillum sp.
AAATACATTCTATATCTCTGCTGGTAATGGTGATAATGTAGATAAGCTAGAAAGAATACTTAAAAATAGAAGAACTTTATTATTAGGTAATTCAGGAGTTGGAAAGTCTACACTAATTAATAGAATCTCTAAACATTCTAATCAAAAAACTAACATTCTTTCAACAAAAACTAAAAGAGGAAAACAAACAACTACTTTTTCTGAAATTTTTGAATTAAAAATATCAGGTTTATTAACAGATACACCAGGCTTTAAAGATTTTTATTTTTTTAATATAGAAAAAGCTGACCTTCATTTTTTATATCCTGAATTTAATTTAAGAGAGAAATGTAAATTTAAAAACTGTCTTCATAATAATGAACCAGAATGTGCTATAAAAGAAAATTTAGGAAAATCAATAAATATAAAAAGATACAATAATTATATATCTATCCTAAGTGAACTGATCTAGGTTAGCTTTTTAATTCTTATTCTTAAATAAGCAAATAATATTGTCATGATAGGGCTAATTAAACTAAAAAAACAATAAGGGAGATAAGTTAATGTAGCAACATTTAATACTGAAGCATGATATGCACCACATGTATTCCAAGGAACTAAAACAGAGGTAACTGTTCCACTATCTTCTAAAGTCCTACTCAAATTCTCTGGAGCTAAACCTTTCTCTTTATAGATTGAAGAATACATTTTACCTGGAACCACAATTGAGATATATTGATCAGAAGCTGTTAAATTAAAAAACATACATGTTCCAGCAGTTGAAGAAATCAATGATCCTGTAGATTTTATTTTATTTAATATTATTGAGATGATTTTTTTAAGAAAACCAGCTTTTTCCATTACTCCTCCAAAAATCATAGCACAAATTACTAACCATATGGTACCTAACATTCCAAACATACCACTTGATGAAAGAAGTTTAGAAACCATTTCATTAGATACATCAATAGATATTGATCCGTATAAAGAAATCATTGTTCCAGAAAATAAAGCTTTCCAGGAATTTGAGCTTGAATTTGAAACTTCTAAAACTAAATTTGATTGAAAAATTAAAGCAAATACTGACCCTAAAATCACACCAATAAATAATGCAGGGACTGCCTTAATTTTATTATAAATTAAAATTATAACAACTAAAGGTACAATGAATAAGACAGGCGAAATATAAAATTTGTCTAAAATAGAATTAGAAATAATTTCAGCATTATTTAATCCAATATTATCAGAGATATTTAATCCAAGTATTATAAAAATTATTAGTGAAATAATAATTGATGGTATAGTAGTAAGTGATAAATATTTAATATGAGAAATTAAATCACTTCCAGCCATTGCTGGAGCGAGATTTGTAGTATCAGATAATGGAGACATTTTATCTCCAAAATAGGCACCACTTAATATTGCTCCTGCAACTAAACCATCTGAAATATCTAAAGCTCTACCAATACCAATTAATGCAATTCCTATTGTAGCAGATGTTGTCCATGAACTCCCTGTTGCCATAGAAACAACTATACATATTATACATGCTGCAAATAAAAATATTTTAGCATTTAAAATCTGTATTCCATAATAAATAAATGCTGGCACAATACCACTCAATAACCAAGATCCAGCTAGAGAACCCACTAAAAATAATATAAGTATTGATGGTATAGATGAATTAATACTCTTTACAATTCCTGTTTGAATTTCAAGCCAAGTAAAACCTAAGTTAAAAGCAATTATAGAAGCAACAGCAGATGATAAAATCAAAACTATCTGTATACTCCCCGAAAGAGCATCATCACCAAAAACTGAAACATTTATAGTTAATAATATAACTAGAAAAATTATTGGAAATAGTGCCTGAAAAATTGTAGGTGATTTAATTTGCTTCATTAATAATTAAATTAATAATATTTATTAAGAAAAACTGGAAAACTAAGTGAAATAAAATTATAATAGTCATAATTTAATTAGATGAAAAAAGATAATTCCCAATTTATTGAGTTAATTAAAAATCAAAAAAGTAATTTTCCTTTGGATCAATCATTTTATACAGATCCTAATATCTATAGAAATGATTTAGAGACTTTTTTTTATAATCAATGGATTTTTATAGGTCATGAGTCTCAAATAAAAAACATTGGAGATTACTTTTTATTTGAAGTAGGACATGAATCAATAATTGTTATTAAGGATAAAAATCAAAAAATTAATTGTTTTTTTAATGTTTGTAGGCATAGAGGATCTCAGATATGTTTAGAAAAAAAAGGAAAAGTTAAAAAATTAGTTTGCCCTTATCATGCCTGGTCTTATGATTTAAGCGGAGATTTAATAAGTGCAAGAATGATGAATGATGAATTTGAAAAAAAAGATTGGGGATTAAATAAATGTAAATCAAAAATATTTGAGGGTTTAATATTTGTAAATTTATCAGATGATCCAGATGATTTTAAAGAGTTTATTAACCCAATTAAAAAATTTATAGAGTTACATGGCCTAAATAGAGCAAAAGTTGCATTTAAAAAAACATATCCTACAGATGGTAATTGGAAATTAACTTTAGATAATTTTCATGAATGCTATCATTGTCTACCAGCACACCCAGAATACTGTCACGTGCATAGTAAAGATTATATTCAAGCATATGGAGCAGGGAATAATACTGGACCTGAATCTATTGAATTCAGTAAAAAACTTAGTTTATGGAATAAAAAAACAGAAAAGTTAGGCTACTTAACTGGAGAATATTCTGACACTAATTTTTCAAATTTCTTTAGAAGTGCAGAAAGAACTCCTTTTGATAGTGATAGATTATCAGAAACTAAAGACGGAAAACCAGGATCAATTTTAATGGGTCAATTTAAAGAATTTGATGGAGGTTATACAACAGTTGGTACCTCTCCGTTTAATAGTTTTATTATGTCAAATGATTTTGCTACAATATTTACTTTCATACCTAGAGGTCCTTTGAAAACAGATGTAGAAATAATGTGGTTAGTTCATGAAGATGCCGAAGAAGGAAAAGATTATGATTTAAATAAATTAATATGGATGTGGGATAAAACCACTATTGCAGACAAAAAGATTATAGAAAATAACCAGAAAGGGGTTATGTCAAAAAAATATGTGCCTGGTCCACTTTCAGAAATGGAAATAGGATTAGAAAAATTAAAAAAATGGTATTTAAAGCATTTAGAAATTAAATTGAAAAATACTATTTGATTATTTGATTAACCATATTAACAGCATTTGATCCATGGAGACCTCCTCCAGGGTGAGTTGAAGGTCCACATATAAAAAGATTTTGGATATGAGTCTTATATTGAGATGAAGAAATTGTAGGTCTCATAAATAAAAATTGATCTAGAGTCATGTCTCCATGACTAAAACTTCCCTCCGTTATATTTAAAGAGTTTTCAAAATCTAATGGAATATAAATTGATGAATCAATAATAATATCAGAAAAATTTAAAATATGCTTACTTAAAATATTCTTAACATTATTTACTACATCACCCTTTAACCTATCATTCCATTCCTTATCTTTTAATTTATATGGAATATATTGTACTGATGCTGAAAGAACATGCTTACCATTAGGAGCAAATTCAGGATTGATTAAAGTAGGTATACAAAACTCTATAAATGGTGATTTTGAAAAACTACCATATTTGACTTCATCAAATGATTTCTCAAGATAATTTATAGATGGTGTAATAGAAAATACAGTGTTTAATTGATCTTCTTTAATACCATTAATATTAGGTAGTTCTTTTAAAGCAAAATGAATTCTAGCAGTACTACCCCTATATTTTATATTATCTAATTGAGTTTTTATTTTTGGATTCATATTATCTATAGATAATAATTTGACACATGTATTATGCTGGTCCAAACCTGAAATTATATTTTTTCCAAAAAATTTCTCTCCATTTTCTAATGTTACCCCCTCACCAATATTATCATTACAATCAATAGATATTACTTTTGAGTTTAATTTAATTAATGTTCCATTTTCAATTGCTTTGTTTTCCAGAATCTTGGAGAAATTTGAAGTCCCTCCAAAAATAAATTTAGAATCTAAAATTTTAGAATCAGAATATAAATTCTGATGTAGAAAGTTTAAAACAGTTGCAGCTGAATATGGTCCTTGGTTTAAATGCTTAACACCACTTGCCGAAATAGTACCTCTCAATAATTCTGAATCAAACCATTCATCTAATAATTCAGGCATCATCATTGGCAATGTTCTAAGTATATCAACAAAACCTCTAGTACCGTGACTCCACATAGGTTTAACCATTTCTTTCATTGAAATTGCATCACTAAGTCCAATATTTTTAATATTTGGAGGAGTTATTTTATAAAGTGGTTTTAAAAAACTAGTTATTTTCGAAATATATTTATTAAAAGCTATCCACTTTTCAGAATCAGATTTTGAAATAGAATTAATTGATTTTACAGTTTGATTAATATCTCTACTAAAAAATAAATGCTTTCCATCTTTAGAATTTAATGAAATTCTATAAAAATCATTTTCTATAAACTTTAATGAAGATTTATCTATATTCAATTGTTTTATTACTCTATCGTCTATCCATTTTATATAATCATAAACCAAATTGCATCTGAAACCATTATAAAATTCGGTAGTTGATGCCATACCCCCAAGTTTATTATTTGATTCAAATAATATAACTGATTTGTTTTTTTTAGACAAAAGTGCAGCAGAAATTAAAGAATTAATTCCACCTCCTACAATTATATAGTCAAACTTTTTTTTCACCATATTTTAAGGATTTTTTTTGCAGCCATTTCACCAGGAGAACCAGTTACTCCTCCTCCAGGATGGGTACCTGATCCACATTGATAATAATTTTTTATTGGAGTTGTATAATCAGCCCATTTTACAGCAGGCCTAAATGAAAATAGTTGTTGTAATGTTAATTCACCATGAAAAATATTTCCTTCTGTTAGTCCAAATGTTTTTTCTAAATCCATAGGAGTAAGAACTTGTCTATGCAAGATTAAATCTTTTATATTTGGAGCAAATCTTGAAAGAGTATTAACAACAGCATCACCAAAAGCTTCTCTCTGAGTATTATTCCATCCCCCATTCAAATTATATGGAGCATATTGAACAAAACAAGACATGACGTGTTTACCTGGAGGAGCCATATCTGGATCTAATACAGAAGGCAATATAATATCCATATATGGTTCTTTAGAAAAGTTACCATATTTAGCATCATCATATGCTCTTTCAAGATGATCATAACTTGGACTTATTGAAATAGCACCCCTTAAATGTGGACCATTACCTGGCAAAGAAGTAAAATTAGGTAATCCATCAAGTGCTAAATTAACTTTACCTGAAGAACCTCTGATTCTGAAATTTTTAATGTCTGTAACAAAATCTTCAGGAAGATCATTTTCATCTAACATTTTAAGAAATGTTAACTTAGGATCTAAACCAGAAATTACAATTTTTGAACTATATTCATCTCCATTCTCTAACGCAACACCAATTGCCCTACCATTTTTAACTATTACTTTATCTACTGAAGCCTCAGTTAGTATCTTAGCTCCAAAAAATTCAGCAGAACGAGCAATGGTCATACTTAATTCACCAGTACCTCCTCTTTGGAAACCCCAAGCTCTAAAAGAACCATCTATATCTCCCATATAATGATGCAACATAACATAAGCTGAACCAGGAGACCTAGGTCCCATAAAAGTTCCAATAATTCCACTTGCTGACATTGTAGCTTTTAAAGGTTCAAATTCAAACCATTCATCTAGAAAATCGGCTGAACTCATAGTCATAAGCTTACATAAGTATTCAAAAGTTTCATCATCTAATCCATTCACATGACCAAGTAAACCTTTCAAAGAGAGAAGATCATTAATTGATGGTTTAATAGCATTTGGAGCTATTGTCTCCAAAATGGGTCTAACTGCCATACCTACCTGACCCATTAAAGGTCCAAATCTCGAATAATTTTCTGCATCTTTTTTGGAATGTCTATATATTTCTTTATAAGTCTGATCATGGTCAGATGTTCTAAATAAGTAATCATTATCTAAAGGCGTAAATGTACTTTCAAGAGGAAGTATTTCAAGACCAAAGCGAGGTAACATTAATTCTCTTATAACATTAGCCTTCAATAGGCTTACAACATAAGAACAAACTGAAAACTTAAAACCTGGAAAAACTTCTTCTGTAACTGCAGCGCCACCTAAAACATGTCTTCTTTCTAAAACCAATACCTTTTTCCCGGCTTTAGAAAGATAAGCAGCAGCAGTAAGTCCGTTATGTCCTCCACCAATTATAATTGCATCATACTTATCTACTCTGGACATGAAACTTTTCTTTTAGGATTATAAAAAGGGGTTTTAACAACTTTAGCAGGTGTCAAATGTCTATAGTGCTCAACTTTTATTTCAAAATCTAGAAAAGATCCCAAATTTGAGTATTTTGATTTTACATGCGCTAAAGCAATATATTTTTTTAGAATAGGTGACCAACATCCACTTGTAGCATACCCAACTTGAAGATTATTAAAATAAAGAGGTGTACTTTCTCTCCAGGCACCGTGGGGAAGATCAGGTGCTAATCCCACCTTTTTATATAACTTTTCAAGGTTATTCCATAATATCTCAATTCCTATAAATTTCCATTCAGATGGATTTTCTTTTTCATTTTTTAATGAGTTAGAACCAATAAAATTTCCCGAATTAAATTTAACAGTCCAACCCAAACCAAGTTCATAAGGAGATGATTTTCTTGATTCGATAAGAGCATGTCTAGATGAGATATAATCAACATCTAATAGAATAAGTGATGCCTCAATCCTGGAAATATCTAATGCATTAAGTCCAACTGGAGTAATACCAAAATCCTTTCCCTTTTTCATTAAGGTATCCCATACTTTTAAAGAGTCTTTTGGATCTATCCAAATCTCATAACCTAAATCTCCTGTATATCCAGTTCTTGAAATAGATACATTAATTCCATTTAAATCAGTATTAGTTATTCTGAAATATTTTAAATTATTAATAGATTTAGAAGAAATAGAATTAATAATATCTCTTGAATTAGGACCTTGAAGAGCTAACGCAGATATTTTATCAGATTCATCATAAATTTTAATATCTAAACCATAAGAATTTAATTCTAACCAGCTTAAGTTTGGTTCTGCACTTGTAAGTCTAAAATCTTCTTTCCCTAATCTTTGTATAGTTCCATCATCAATTACCTTACCATTCTCATCACACCAAGGAGAATACATTACCTGTCCTACTTCACATATACTAATATTTCTAGTTACTAACCTATTTATAAA
>CACPJB010000032.1 GCA_902634135.1 uncultured Marinoscillum sp.
AATACACTGATGATAACAGGACCATGTTCCATAGAAAGCAAAGAACAAATTCGAGAATCAGCTAATTTATTAAAAAAACTAAATTTAACTACACTTAGAGCAGGTTGTTTCAAACCTAGAACTTCCCCCTATTCATTTCAAGGATTAGGCATTGAAGGATTAAAAATATTATCGGATATAAGAGATGAATTTGGATTTAATATTATTTCAGAGGTAAAAGACGCTTCACACGTAGATGATGTTATAAATTATACCGATATTATTCAAATCGGTGCAAAAGCTATGTATGACCACGGAATACTTAGGGAGACGGGACAACAAAATAAACCTGTGCTTCTTAAAAGAGGTTTTGGTTCAAATCTTCAAGAGTTTGTACAAGCTGCTGAATTTATTTTATCAGAGGGAAACGATAATGTAATTTTATGTGAAAGAGGAATTAGAACTTTTGAAACAAAGACAAGATTCACATTAGATCTTTGTGGTGTTTCATTTCTAAAAGAATACACTAACCTTCCAATAATTTTAGATACTAGCCATGCAATGGGATACAGCTATGGTGTTCCTGATTTGACAAGAGCTTGTGTTGCAATGGGAATAGATGGTCTATTAATTGAAAGTCATCCAAATCCAATAGAAGCAAAATCAGACGCATCACAACAGTTAAATTTTAAAGAGTTTGAGGAAATGTTTTCTAGTTTAGTTCCTATATGTAACTCTGTAAATAGAAATTTGATTTAATATGAAAATTCCGACTATAAAAATGTTAATTCTTGACGTAGATGGGACAATGACTGATAATGGTATATATATTGATGAAAATGGAATTGAGTCAAAAAGATATAATGCAAAAGATGGAGTTGGAATTTATGAACTTATAAAAAATGGAATCAAAATTGGAATTATTAGTCATTCTGAAAGAGGTGATGGTATTAAATCAAGAGCTTCATATCTAGGTATAAAAAGCTGTTATGTTGGTAATGCACAAAAAGATAAAATACTAAAGGAATGGGTTAAAGATGAGAATATTTCTTTAAGTGATGTTGCTTTCATTGGAGATGATATAAATGATATGAGTATAATTGAAATTGTAGGTTTTAGTGCTTGTCCAAGTGATGCCTCAAAACCTATTAAAGAAAAAGTTTCTTTAGTACTTAATACAAGGGGAGGATATGGTTGTGTAAGGGAATTTAGTGATTTATATTTGAGCCAAAAATAAAAAATGAGCATTCTAGTTAATAAAAACTCAAAAGTCATAGTTCAAGGATTTACTGGTTCTGAAGGGACTTTTCATGCCACCCAAATGCTAGAATATGGAACTAATGTTGTTGGCGGTGTAACACCCGGAAAAGGGGGGCTATCACATTTAGAGAAACCTGTCTTCAATACTGTTTATGATGCAAAAAAAAATACAGGAGCTAACGTTTCAATAATTTTTGTTCCACCAGCATTTGCATCTGATGCAATTTTAGAATCAATAGATTCTAAAATTGAAGTTATAGTTGCAATCACTGAAGGTATACCTGTAAAAGATATGATTAAAGTTAAGGCAGCTTTAAAAAATAAAAACAGTACTTTAATAGGTCCAAACTGCCCGGGAATTATAACACCTGGTGAAGCAAAAGTTGGAATTATGCCAGGCTTTGTTTTCAAGAAAGGAAATATAGGAGTAGTATCTAAATCAGGGACTTTAACATATGAAGCAGCGGATCAAGTTGTAAAAGCAGGTTATGGTATATCAACAGCTATTGGTATTGGAGGAGATCCTATTGTTGGGACCTCAACCTTAGACGCTATAAAATTATTTATGGATGATAATGATACCTCAGGTATAGTTATGATTGGAGAAATTGGAGGAAACTATGAAGCAGAAGCATCTAAATGGATAAATAAAACTGGCAATAAAAAACCTGTTGTTGGTTTTATTGCAGGTCAAACAGCCCCAAAAGGGAAAAGAATGGGTCATGCTGGAGCAATAATAGGAGGGAAGGATGATACTGCTGAAGCAAAAATGAAGATAATGAGGGAAAGCGGTATTATTGTTGCAGAATCTCCTGCAAATATCGGTTCAAATTTAAAAGAAGTATTATAGGTGTATAACTTCGTTATAGGCAGCTGCTGTAGCTTCCATAATTGCTTCTGACATTGTCGGATGAGGATGAACTGATTTAATTATCTCATGTGCAGTAGTCTCTAATTTTCTAGCAGCTACAACCTCAGCAATCATTTCAGTAACATTATAACCAACCATATGACACCCAAGCCATTCTCCATACTTTTTATCAAAGATAACTTTGACAAACCCATCTGAATGACCAGCTGCATTTGCCTTTCCAGATGCTGAGAAAGGAAATTTACCAACATTAATTTCATAACCTAGATCTTTGGCTTGTTTTTCGGTAAAACCTACTGATGCAACCTCTGGGCTACAATAAGTACACGAAGGAATATTATCATAATTTAAAACACCAGGATTTTTTCCTGCCATTTTTTCTACACAAATAATTCCTTCCGCAGAAGCAACATGTGCTAGAGCAGGACCTTTAATTATATCCCCTATAGCATATACTCCATCAATATTTGTTTTATAATAATCATCAACATTTATCTTTCCTTTTTCAGTAATAATACCAAGTTCTTCAAGACCAATATTTTGAATATTTGTTTCAACTCCAACGGCTGATAATACAACATCACAACTAATTGTGGATTCCTTGTCATTACTTAAATAAGTAACCTTACAACCTTTAGATGTAGTTGCAACAGACTTAACTTCAGTATTAGTTAAAATATCAATTCCAGACTTTTTAAATGATTTTTCCAGTTGCTTTGAAACATCGATATCTTCTAAAGGAAGAATATTTGGTAAATATTCAACTAATGTTACTTTAGTTCCAATACTATTATAAAAGTATGCAAATTCAGAACCGATTGCACCAGAACCAATTACAACCATAGATTTTGGTTGTTTTTTTAATGTCATTGCTTTTCTATACTCTATTACCTTCTCACCATCAATTTTTACATTAGGGAGTTCCCTTGATCTACCGCCAGTAGCAATAATAATATTATCAGCTTTATGGATAGCCTTATTTTTTTTACTGTCTTCTACCTCTACTTCATTTTTTGAAATAATTTTACCAAAACCAGTTAAAATATCAATTTTATTTTTCTTCATTAGGAAGTTAACACCTTTACTCATACCATCAGCAACTCCTCTACTTCTATTAATAATTGAATCAAAATCAACACTAGAACTCTTGATATTTATGCCATAATCACTGGAATGACTTACATAATCGAAAACCTGAGCACTTTTAAGAAGAGCTTTTGTAGGAATACAACCCCAGTTTAAACATATTCCACCAAGTGATTCTTTTTCAACTATAGCAACTTTCATTCCTAATTGAGATGCTCTAATGGCTGCAACATATCCTCCAGGACCTGATCCAATAACGATTAAATTGTATGACATAATTTTATTTTTTTGACAAATTTATATTCTAATTGTTTATAATAAAACTATTGATAATTTTATCTTAAAATTTGTAAGAAAGTTTATATAATTTTAAGCTCAGACAAATAATTAAAATGAAAAATTTAGAAAATAAAACAGCTATAATTACTGGAGGCTCAAAAGGTATTGGAAAAGGTATTGTAGAAAAATTTGCTCAAGAAGGTTGCAACATTGCTTTTACATATTTAAGTAGTGAATCATCAGCCATAGAAGTTGAAAAAAATGCCAAGTCTTATGGTGTGAAGGTAATTAAATATAAATCTGATGCTTCAAAATTTGATCAAAGTAGTAAACTAATTGAAAATGTAATTAAAGATTTCGGTTCATATGATATTTTAATAAATAATGCTGGAATTACTAGAGATAATCTCTTATTAAGAATGGATGAAGATTCATGGAAGAAGGTTATTGATATAAATCTAAATTCATGTTTCAATCTTACAAAATGTGCTATAAGAGAATTTATGAAAAAAAAAGATGGTGTAATTATCAATATCAGCTCAATAGTAGGAGTGAAAGGTAATGCTGGTCAATCCAATTATTCAGCATCAAAAGCTGGAATAAATGGATTTACTAAATCAATTGCATTAGAGTTAGGATCCAGGAATATAAGGTGTAATGCTATAGCTCCAGGATTTATTGAGACTGACATGACTAATCAAGGTGACGGTAAATTATTAGAAAGTTGGATAGAATCAATTCCCTTAAAAAGAGCAGGAAATATAAGTGATGTTGCTAATCTATGTACATATTTGGCTTCAGATAAAGCATCGTACATAACAGGACAAATAATTAAAGTTGACGGTGGTCTAGTTACTTAGACTTCTGCTTGTTTTTTTTGGTATCTAGCTTCTTGATTTTAATTTCATCTGATTTTTTATCGTAATCAGCAAGTACTAAATCCCCCTTTTTAACATTACCCGATAAAATTTCTTCAGCAAGTACATCTTCAATATGTTTTTGAATCGCTCTTTCCAGTGGACGAGCTCCATATTTAGGATTATATCCTTTTTCTATGATAAAATCTTTTGCTTCATCTGTTAAGTCAAGAGAATATCCAATTTCATCGGCTTTAGAATAAAGCTTTTTAAGATTAATATCAATAATTTGATATAAGTTTTCTTTAGTCAGTGAGTTAAAAATAATAATATCATCAAGCCTATTAACAAACTCAGGATTAAAGGTTCTTTGAAGGGCTTTATCTATAGTTGAATTTAAATTTTCATTAATATTATCAACTCTAGATTTTGTTTCAAAACCTATGCCTGCACCAAAGTCTTGTACATCTCTTGCTCCAATATTAGATGTCATAATTAAAATTGTATTTCTAAAATCAACCCTATGACCTAATCCATCAGTAAGGAATCCTTCATCAAGAATTTGCAGTAAAATGTTAAAAACATCTGGATGCGCTTTTTCTATCTCATCTAATAGAATAACACTATAAGGTTTTCTTCTAACTTTCTCGCTAAGCTGTCCTCCTTCTTCATAACCAACATATCCTGGAGGAGCACCAACTAACCTTGATATGGAAAACTTCTCCATATATTCTGACATATCAACCCTAATAAGTGCATCATCTTTATCAAATAAATTATTAGCTAAAACTTTTGCAAGTTCTGTTTTTCCTACACCAGTTGGACCTAAAAATATAAATGATCCTATTGGTTTTTTTGGATCTTTTAGACCTACTCTAGTTCGCTTAATAGCTCTCACTAATTTATCAATAGCATTGGCTTGACCTACAACTTTTTTGGATAATTCATCAGACATACCAAGTAATCTGCTACTTTCATTCTGCTCAATTCTTTCAAGAGGAATTCCTGTTATCATTGAAACTACTTCAGAAATATTTTTGTGATCGACATTATCTCTTTTCTTTTTAGAATCCTCTATCCACTTCTTCTTTTGCACATCAAGTTCAGCGAGTAACTTTTTTTCTGTGTCTCTCAATTGAGCAGCTTCTTCATATTTTTGGTTTTGGACAACCTGATTCTTCTGTTTCTTTATTTCTTCAATTTTATTTTCAATATCAACTATAACTTCCGGAACATCAAGGTTATGCATATGGACTCTAGAACCAGCTTCATCCATTAAGTCTATGGCTTTATCTGGTAAAAATCTATCACTTATATACCTATCAGATAGTTTTACACAAGCCTCGATAGCATCCTTTGAATAGATAACATTATGGTGATTTTCATACTTATCCTTAATATTTTCTAAAATATTTTGAGTTTCTTCTGGTGTAGTTGGATCAACGACAACCACCTGGAATCTTCTAGCCAAAGCACCATCTTTTTCGACATACTGTCTATATTCATCTAGTGTTGTCGCCCCAATACATTGTAATTCACCTCTAGCAAGAGCTGGTTTAAACATATTTGATGCATCCAATGATCCAGAAGCACCTCCAGCACCAACAATTGTATGGAGCTCATCTATAAATAGTATTATATTATCTGATTTTTCAATTTCAGTCATTACAGCCTTCATCCTCTCTTCAAACTGGCCTCTGTACTTTGTACCCGCAACCAATGAAGCTAAATCTAATGTAACAACTCTTTTATTATGTAAAATTCTTGATACTTTTTTCTGAACAATCCTTAATGCTAATGCCTCAGCAATAGCTGTTTTTCCAACTCCAGGCTCACCAATAAGAATAGGATTATTTTTCTTTCTTCTTGTTAATATCTGAGCAACTCTTTCAATTTCTTTCTCTCTTCCAATAACAGAATCTAATTTATTTTGTTCTGCAAGTTTTGTTAAGTCTTTTCCAAAATTATCAAGTATAGGAGTCTTAGATTTTTCCTTAGTTTTAGGAGAATTTGGTTTTGTTCCTCCTTTTAAATTAGGAATTTCATCATCTTCTAGTGGTTCAGAA
>CACPJB010000033.1 GCA_902634135.1 uncultured Marinoscillum sp.
ACTAATTATTTGTTTTAATTTGCAGAATGAGGATATCTCATAAATATAAATTTATTCTATTTTGTAATCCTAAGACTGGTTCAGAGAGCTTTAGGGAAATGCTTGATCCATACTCTGATATAAAAGTAAATAATAATGTAAGAGAGCAGGGTAAAAATTTGCCTTTTTATACTCATATATCACCAATTGAGACAAAAGAAATTTTTAAAGGATTAGGTTGGGAATATGGTAGTTACTTTAAAGTAATATGTACCAGAAACCCATATAACAGGTTAGTTTCTCTTTATGAAATGATTTATAAGAGGAGGCCATCTTTTCTCAGGCCATCATTTAAAAATTGGTTATTAAATACGAAAAACAGAGGAGATGGAGGAGGAGGTAAGGATTATCATAGATGGAGGAAATATGGAACATACTCTCTAGATAATTTAATTTTTGATGAAAATGGAAATTATTTAGTTGATAAGGTTATTAAACTTGAAGATTTTAATAAGGAAATTCCTTCTCTTTTCTCAAAATTAAATCTTCCTGAGTTAGATGGTATAGTAAAGAAGAATGTAGGAAGAAAAATAATAACCCAAGAATATTATGATGAAGAACTAGTTTCTCTTGTTCAGCAAAGATATTCTTGGGAACTTAAAAAGTTTAACTATAAATTATTTTAGTTGGTTATTTTTTGCTTCATTCTCAGCATCAAAAACTTTTGTGCTAAAGAATTGCACTTCTTCAATAATCTTATCACCTTCCCATAGGTAGGAGATGTGAAAAGGAAAGCTTACCTCATTTCCAGTATATTTTCCTTTACCTTCAAATCTGCTCCAAATATTTGTCCATACCTGACCATTGGAATAATAAGTAGTTTCTACTGCTAGACCATCATAGTCAGAATACTCTGAATCTTCAAACTCTACATCTTCAAACATATCAAATATGTTTTCAACTCCAGCGATAAATTCATCTTTATTTAATTCTGTACCGTTAGGGTCTGTAAACTTTAAATCTTTAGAAAATATTTCCTTTAAAAATCCAATATCCTCATCCTCAACAGCCTCAAATAGTTTTACAATATTTCTGCTTTTCTCATCGTCAATGTTTACATAACCAAAATTATTTTTTGGAGCATCACAACTTATTAAAAACATTGTGATCATTAATAAATATCTCATATTTTTTTTATTTAATTATTATCTATTTTAAATTCATTTAACATAAAATGAATCTGTTTATTATTTAAACTTATGAAAAATTCATATTTTTTTCTGCTATCCTTATTTTTTTTGTCGTGTAAGCAGGAAAAAAAAATTCAAAATAATGATTTAGATACCTCAGGTATGGTACTTATCAGTGGATCAAATTTTTTAATGGGAAGCGATGATGAAGATGCTAACCCTGACGAATTCCCAATTCACGAAGTGAAAGTTAATTCTTTCTGGATAGATGAGACAGAGGTAACTAATTCCCAATTTCAAAAATTTGTGGATGAAACAGGATATGTAACAACTGCAGAACTAGCGCTTGATTGGAATGAAATAAAAAAAGATCTTCCTCCAAATACACCTGATCCTGATCCAGAACTTCTTGCACCTTCATCGCTAGTTTTTAAAAAAAACGATAATGTCTCAAGTCTTAACAACCATGCATTATGGTGGGAGTTACTACCAGGTGCTAATTGGAAGAAACCTGGAGGAGAAGGAACCTCAATTGATGGTAAAGAAAATCATCCAGTAGTCCATGTAAGTTGGTTTGATGCAGTAGCATATGCAGAGTGGAGGGGAGGTAGACTACCAACAGAGGCAGAGTGGGAATATGCATCTAGAGGCGGTCTAGTCAGCAAAAAATATAGTTGGGGAGATGACATAAATCTAAGCTCATTCGCAAATACGTGGGAAGGTGAATTTCCTAGAGCAAACACTAAAATTGATGGTTTTGAATCAACTTCTCCAGTAAAAAATTATCCTCCAAACAATTTTGGTTTATATGATATGTCTGGTAACGTCTGGGAATGGTGTTCAGACCTCTATAATTATGATTACTATAAGACAGTTTCAAATTTTATCTCAGATAATCCTAAGGGTCCCGATAAAAGCTTTGACCCTTTCGAGCCTTATGCCTTGAAGAGAGTTGTTAGGGGGGGTAGTTTCCTTTGTAATAAGTCTTACTGTAAAGGATATAGAAATTCTATGAGGATGAAGAATACGCCAGATACAGGTTCTTCACATATAGGTTTTAGGATAGTAAAGGATATAATTTAGTCATATGAAAAAATTTTTAATCTTTTATCTATTAATAGTCAACCTGGTTAGTTACTCTCAAGATAATAGACAAATAATTGATGAATTTGCTATAAAGGGAAAGGAATTATGGAAAATACCAGGTATGAGTTTAGTGGTAGTTGAAAATGATTCTACATTTTTCAAGAGTACATACGGAGTTAAAAATTATTTTACAAATGAAGAGGTTGATGATAAAACAATATTCTCAATGGCCTCAACTACTAAGGCATTCATAGGAATGGGGTTAGGAATACTTGTAGATAGAGACTCAATAGGTTGGAATGATAAAGTAGTAGATCACTTACCTAAATTTAAATTATCAGACCCCTATATCTCAAATGATGCAAGAGTAAAAGATCTTTTAACTCATAATCTAGGGATAGGCAATGAAGATAGATTGTGGACAACAGATAGTACTTCAATTGAGGAGCTTCTGCTTAATTTTTCAAAGTCAGAAAGGAAATACTCACTAAGAGGAGGCTATACATATCAGAATATTATGTATGTAGTTGCAGGAAGACTAATTGAAAAGGTTTCTGGTCAGAGTTGGCAAGATTTCATTGAACATAATATTTTGAAGCCTATTGGTCTTGAATGTACATTGACTTGGTCTAAGAATATTTTTGAGTATGGTAACCATACTTACCCACACATGATTGATTATGAAGAAGGAATAGTAAACGTTCCTTTTACAATATCTGATCAAATTGGAGCTGCTGGGATGATGTGGTCTTGTGTTGATGATATGGAAAAATATTTATACTTTTTACTAAATAATAGTGAAGTTGATGGTAAAAGAATTTTATCTGAAAAAACATTTAACTATATCTTCGAGCCTCAAATTATTATTGGAAGTTCATTTTATCCTACATCTAAACTCACTAAGCCTAATTGGAGAACGTATGGCCTAGGTTGGTTTCAACACGATTACAGAGGTCTAAAAATAGATATGCACACAGGGAGCTTACAGGGTCTAGTTGCCATTATCGCAATGGTTAGGGACAAAAATATTGGTATTCAAGTTTTTGCAAATATGGATGGAGCAGAGTTGAGACATGCTCTGGTGTATAAAATTTTTGATCTGCTTCTTTTTGATGATAACTCAAGAGATTGGAACTCAGAGGTTTTTGAATTATACAATGAAAGAAGTGAGAGATATAAAAAGTCATATTTTGAATCATTTGAGAATAGAGATAAGTCAAAAAAACTATCATATGAACTAGAGGATTTCGTGGGTAAATTTTCTAATGATATGTACGGTGATATACTTGTGACTCTTTTACAAAGAGATGTAAAGAAATCTAAAAACAAATATTATTTAAATCTTGACGTAAATAATAACATCAAAAATTTTGATTTAGAATGGTGGGAGGGTAATACATTTTTAACTGATAAAGATGAGAAGTGGTTAGAAAAGTTATTTGTAGATTTTATAGAGGAGGATGGTTCGATAAAAAGTTTAAAAATTTATAATGTTGAATTTGATAAAGTCAGTAACTAATTTTTTTATTGTATTATTATTTATTTCTTGTACTCCACAGAAAACAGATAAAAAAAATATTATAATTATTCTAGCAGATGATCTAGGATATAGTGATTTAGGATATTTTGGGAGTGAAATTAGCACTCCAAATATTGATGGTCTAGCAGAAAAAGGGGTAGTTTTTACAAATTTTTATTCATCTCCATCTTGTGCTCCATCCAGAGCTATGTTATTATCAGGTAATGATAACCATATTGCTGGAATAGGAATTCAGGCATTTCGTTCTGAAAATTATGGGTATGAAGGTTCCTTATCTCAGAGAGTCAAAATTATTCCAGAGGTACTAAAAGAAAATGGATATAATACTTTTATGTCTGGAAAATGGCATATTGGAGGAGATCCTATTAACAGGGGTTTTGAAAAAACATTTTCTCTTCTTCCAGGTGCTTTTACTCATTATGATAATAATAAACCTATAAGAGGATATCCAGATACCGCATTTACACTAAATGGGAAAAAAGTTTTATGGGAAGAGGGTAAATATTCTACAGATGTCTACACAGATAAATTAATAGAGTTTATTGACTCATCTGATGAGAAACCATTTTTTGGATATTTATCCTATACAGCCCCTCATTGGCCTTTGCAAGTAGATCAAATCTATTCAGATAAATACAATGGAGTTTACGTTGATGGATATGAAATAATAAAAGAGAGAAGACTTAAGGGCATGATTAAAAAAGGAATTTTACAAGAGGACTCTAATTATAAGTCCAAATCACTATTATCAAATTGGAGTAATTTAAGCTCATCTCAAAAAGCAATTGAGTCAAGAAAAATGGAAATTTATGCAGGAATGATTTCAAACTTAGATTTTAATGTTGGTAGATTAATTTCTTATCTAGAGAATAAGGACATTTTAGAAAATACAGTTATTGTATTTATGTCAGATAATGGAGCAGCTGCAGAAGACTTCTATTTTAATAAAACTTATGGTAACTACTTGAGAGAAAAATTCACCTACGATTATGATGAAATGGGATCACCTAAGTCATTTATATCCATTGGTAAAAACTGGGCTGAAGTAATTACAAATCCATTTAAGTTATATAAAGGTTTTACAACTTCTGGAGGAATGAGATCTCCAATTATAATGTATGGAATAGATAATATTGAAAATAGGATTTATGATGAATTTATTTCAATTTTAGATATTGCCCCAACAATTTACTCATTAAGTGAATCTGATTCAGAAAATAATGTAACAGGTGAAAGTATTGTTCCATTCCTTAAGAAAAATCAAGAATATATTCATGATGAAAACTATGTTTTTGCATTTGAACATAGTGGAAGTTCAATTTTAATTAAGGACAAATGGAAAATAGTTAATAATTCTATCCCATTTAATTTAAATGATTTTGAGCTTTATCTCTTATCTGATATTTCTGAAATAAATAACTTAAAAAATGAAGAGTCTGAGATATATAAATTGTTAATAAAGGATTGGGAATCATTTGTTCAGACAAATAAAATAATATTACCGACTCCTTACAGAGATGATCTAAACTAAATTACTCAAAGTTTATATCTACATTATTTTTTTCATAGAAATCTGAAAGAATCTGCTTTACTTCTTCCTTTTCCTCAACTAGATTAATTAATTCAATATCTTCTGGTGATATAAGTTTATTTTTAGATAAAGTGTTTTTTATCCAATCAAATAAAGGTTCATAATGTTTTTTTCCTACGAGTATGATAGGAAATAATTTAGATTTTTTAGTTTGTATTAGGGTTAGGGCATTAAATAATTCATCTAGTGTGCCATATCCACCAGGCATAACGATGAACCCTTGAGAATATTTTTGGAACATTAATTTTCTTACAAAGAAATAGTCGAATTTTAATAGATATTCATCATCAACATATTCGTTTGTAAATGTCTCAAATGGTAAATTAATTCTAAGACCAATAGATTTTCCTTTAGCTAATTTTGCTCCTTTATTTGCTGCTTCCATTATACCTGGTCCTGCACCAGATATTATTCCAAATCCCATTTCTGAAATCATACTTGCGATTTCTACTGTCTTCTTATAATATAGATCATTCGGTTTAGTTCTTGCTGATCCAAAAATAGAAATAGAAGGTCCAACCTCTATTAATGTTTCAAATCCATTTACTGTCTCTGCATTGTATTTTAAAATTCTCCAGCTATCTTTAGTAATTGTGTTATTCCAATCTTTCATGGTATATTTGTATAATAATATTTAAATTAAAACGTATAATTAATATAAATATACCAATAAATAAAAAATAGAATAATGAAAAACATCTATATAGTTTCAATTTTAATAGTTTTTTTACTTTCAATTTCTTGTAGTCAATACGATGATTCATTCATGTTACCTGGTGAAGATTCTGAAGATATTGTATACTATGAGCTAAATAATGATTATCTAGCACCTGAATCTAGGGAATTTATTGAAACTAATTTTCCTTCTGAAAACGTTAATTCTTCCTATATTCTTATTGGTAAAAATACTTATGGTTTTGAAGCTGATCTTACCAATGAGATGAGTTTGTCATTTGACGAAGATGGTGTATTTAAATTTGATAGAGAACATCCTTTTATCAAA
>CACPJB010000034.1 GCA_902634135.1 uncultured Marinoscillum sp.
ATCATCTATTTTGAACAGCTCTTTTATTATGAAATTAAAAACGATACTATGTTTTTCTTTAAAGAAGATGAACCAGATGAGGTTTTAACAACTAAGAGAATTGAAATAGTTGATGAAAATAGTTTTATTCTTTATTATGGAAGAAATGAAATTAATGATTCAACAAATTCAATAAACTACATTCCCTACAAAAGTATTTGGAAAAAAATATAAAAAAAAAGGGTAATCTATGATTACCCCTTTTTTTCAAGTTTAAGACTAGTTAGTTAGTCAAGTTTGGCCATGACGAACCGTCATTATATACAGCAGTCACTGCTCCCCCTTCTCCAAACTCACTTGTCCAATGATACTGTAATGTTTTACCGTCTGTAGATACTGACATTGTACTTGGTACGAGTGAGAATCCCCACCCATAATCTCCTACACCATCCATTGTTACGATGTTACAAACATCTGTAAAAACAGGACCAGTTAATGTAGCGATACCAAATACAGCATTTCTTGCACCAACAGACATATCGTCAAATCTGTACTGATTTTCTTTACCACTTACTTTTGAAAGTGTTAGTGGTACATCAGTAGCAGTATATGTATATCCATTAGCTGAAATTGTAGCATCATCACCATTCTGACCAGTAACAGCACCTAAAGTCCAATCTGATGGACATACAATATTAGCATTTAGCCTAAATAAAGCGGCAAATGCATTGGATGACATCAGGTTTGGTCCAGTGTTATTATAATCATATACTGTACCATCAGTTTTAGTGATTGTGAACCAGTATCTAAAGTAGTTCCCACCAAATACATCTGTTTCAGCAAGTCCTAATGAACTTAAAGCTTCAGTAAATGATAGAGAAATGTCAGAACTTAAATAACCATCAGAGTTTACAACAAACTCAGAAGCTTGAATAGTTCTTACGTCACGTCTAGTAACACTACCAGCACCGCCTCCAACTTGATCAATGTACTCTACATCGATATCAAATGAAGCAATATTTGCTCCTTTTGCATCATCATAATATTCTACATGAATATCAATTTTTGAGTTAGGGATATCGAAGAAGTCAAACTTACCAGTCTGAGACATTTTTCTAGCATATGCACCATACTGCATTTCTGGTTGTAATTCAACCGGTAACTCTGGGTCACCACAAGATACTGCAGTTAACATTGCTAAAAATGAAACAAATAGCTTTTTTAAATTTTTCATAATATATATAATTTAAAATTAGTTTAATGCACCAGCTCTGTCCCAGAAAATCTTCTCTCCTAAATCAGTTCTAACAGGTGCGTTAGCATTCAAGTTAGAAAAGTCAGAAGGATAAGGGAACAACCTTGGAAAAGTACCAGCATCAGGAGTCTTCATAGGACCCTGCATCTCAGTAGGATGACCAGTTCTTCTCATTGCATTGTAAATCTCAATACCATTAGAGAATGAAGCGATTCTATGCTCTTTTACGATGATATTCATCTTAGCTTCATTATCAGCTGCAGCATCATACGCATTCATTACATAAGTAACATATCTATCAATTCCCATAGCAATAGGCACTTCACCTACACCATCTCCATTAACATCACCAACAGGTCCCCAACCAGCAGAATAACTCATTACCCCATCAATTGACTTCCTGATAGCTTGTTCTAACATGTCTCTAGCGTTTTCTGAAGAAAAACCGTCAAGTGCAGCTTCAGCTCTCATGAAGTAAACATTAGATGTCATTAAGAAAGGAGCGTGACCGTCACCTCCTCCACCGTCAACACCACCGTTTTGAGTGTGCATAACAGTTTTAATACCAGCATCAATAGCACCGTCTACACCAGTAGCAGCGTCGCCATCATCATACTCACCAGCAGCAGGATAAGAACCTCTATGAGTCCTTTTCTGTCCATCTGGAGGAGTACCATCGTTATTCATGTGATCTCTACCCCAATAACCCTTTGCAGCAAGTGCATCAGTATGGGTAAAGCTACTACCACCACAGAATGGCCATGTTACTGTAGCACCATAAGCATTAGTATATTGATTATCATACCATGCCGGTCTAGTATCTGCAATAACACAATCAAGGGTGAATAAATCTTCATCACTCATATCGAGATCTTGTCTCTTATAGAAATACCTTAGTCTTGGATCAGGAAAACCTTTCTCTTCTTGCATCTCCCACATGTGGTAATTTGATAGATAAGGTCCAGAATAGGACTCATATGCACCACCGTACCACGGGTGTCTAGAATCAGGGTTTTGTCTGTTTGCTCCATATTGGAACACCCAATCTTCGCTTTTATCATCAATAACACCAGCAGTTAATGCAGCTGAAACTCCAGCAGCATCTCCTTTATTCAGAGCAAGTCTGAATTTAAGAGTGTTAGCAAGTGTGATCCATTTAGCTTTATCACCACCATAGAAGATATCCACAGCTGGAGCTCCAATAGCGGTTTTATTAAGGTCAGCGATTGCCTCTGTGTACATTGCATCAATAGCAGAATAAACAGACGCAGCATCGTCAACATTAGGACTAAGATTTGCAGTTCCTTGCCATGCTTCACTAAAAGGAATGTCACCGTGCTTGTCAACAAGCATTTGGATAGCATACCCCTTTAAAATTTTACCAGCTCCAACATGAATCCATGATTCAGCTTCTGAACCAGAAGCAATCATAGCATCAATATCTGGAACTAATCCAGAGTAGACACCACTCCATGATCCATTGAAATAATTTGGTAAATAAGCATTGTCATAAGTCTGACCCCATGTACCTGATAATTGTCTACCAAGGTGTAACATAGGTGTTTGGTTACCATACCACCAACCAGCAAAGCTAGTTTGTACTTGGTTCCAATATAAATCAAGACCTGCATTCTCTACAGTTACGGCATTCGGGTTATTTAACTGATCAAGGTCAGTCAATTCACACGAATAACCTACAAACATGAATGCAACGATTAAATATAATTTGTTTAATTTTTTCATAATTTAAAAAATTTAATAATTAGAAAGTTAAACTTAAAGTTGCACCATACTTCTTAGCTGTAGGACCAGTCATCTCATCCCAACCTCTAGCATTAGAACCTGCACCATAACTTATAACCTCAGGGTCAAAGTTTGAACCTCCAGGGAAGTTCCATGCAAGATGCCAAATGTTTTGAGCAGACATAGTTAAACTAGCACTACCAAATGGTGTACCATTAAGGAATGATTTTGGAGCAACAAACGAAAGAGAAACTTCTCTTAGTCTCATTACAGAAGCATCATATACTGAGTTTTCATCATAGAATACACCAGTATTTGGCCAGTAATGTTGGTTTGCAGTAGTTTGAGTTGTATTAGGGGTTCCATCATTTGATAAACCGTTTGTTACAACTGGAATAAACCTATCAAAACCTGTTTCCTCAAGAATACCTCTACCAAGTAGAGTAGAACTAGTAGTAGAGAATACATCTCCACCTACAGAAGCGTCAAACTGCACTCTTGCAGTCACCCACTTATAAGTCAGTGTATTTGTTACACCGTATACAAAATCAGGATTTGGATCTCCAATTACACCGTAACCTAAATTTTGGTAACCACCATTAGCATCCACAATAGGAGTATAGTTTAACCTATCATCCCAGTGTACTTGCGCATGGTCTGTACCATCTAAGTCACCGTAATCTCTCTTGATTATATCACCATCCATAATACCATATGGTAAACCAGGAATAGCGATGTTTCCTCTACCAACATATCCACCAACATAAATTTGATCAACACCATCAGATATTGAAAGCACTTCACTTCTCAATAATGAGAACTGACCAGCTATTTCCCAAGTAAAGTCTCTTGACTGTACAGGAACAACTGTTACAATTGCTTCCACACCTTTATTATTAATTGATGCTGAGTTTACAGTTGACGAAGTATATCCAGTAGATGCATCAAGATCTAAATTGATAATTAAATCTTCTGAATCTTTTGTGAACAACGATACATCTAATCCAAGTTTATTCTTAAAGAATTTACCTTCGATACCAAGTTCTAATTCCTTGTGTATCTCTGGAGTTAAGCCTGGGTTAGCATAAAAGTTACTAACAGCATTAGAGTTTAACAATGTACCACCTGCAGTTTGGAAAACTTTAGTACCAGTGCTTAACGATCCTCTTGTTGAATATGGAGGAGGGTAACCAGCTGATGTTCCAAATCCAAATCTTACTTTCAAGAAGTTAAGATTTTGGTTATTAACAGATAATGCATCAAACGGTAATACAGATAAAGAAACTGATGGATATAAGAATGATCTGTTCTCAGGCTCTAGAGTCGAAGTCCAGTCATTTCTTGCTGATGCAGTTAAGAATCCCCAGTCTTTATAACCAAGAGATACAGTTGCAAAAGCACCATAAGTATTTTCTCTTAATACATATGTATTAGCGTTAGTTACTGTAAAGTTGCTATGATCAAAGAAGTTGAAAATAAACATATCTGAGCTAAAGATCTGAGATAATTCATAATTTCTTGACTTTAGGTTTGCACCTACTAAGAAATCTAAATCTAAATCCTCAGATAATTCAACTGCACCGTTTAAGTTAACAATTTGATCGTAATTAACATTATTTCTATTTGACGTTTGATAAGCACCTAGAACAGCATACCCTTGAACTCCATTCTTATTAATCATGTAGTTGTTAAGTAAATTAGTTCTATCAAGACCTATTCTGTATGTCAGATTTAAGAAGTCTGCAATCTCATAGCTTATGGTAAGGTTACCAATGAATCTGTTAACATCGTCTCTGTCTCTTGTATGATTAAGAGTCCATAAAGGATGTTGCATACCATTGTTACCTCTATAATACACACTACCATGAGTATCTGGTCTTTCATATTCTAAACCAAATAAATTCCAACTTCTTGGAGTATACATAACATTACCAAATAATGATACATTGGTAGCGTTTGAGTTTCTACTCGGGTTTACAGGCGGCTTATTAGCTTGTGATTCAATGTAATTGAATGAAGCATTAATTTTTAAACCATTTGCAAGCTGAGTATTAGCACCTAACGAAAAGTTATGTTTTCTGTAGTCGTTAAATGGAATATATCCATTGTCCTTAGTCCAACCATAATTAGCTTTTATTGATGAAGAACCAACTTGAGCGTTGATACCAATAGAAGTATTTTGTTGAGAACCGTCTACGAAGAAATTCTGTAAGTTGTCATATGCTTGGTAATCCCAAGTTTTACCTACGTACTGAGGGAATACAGCATTCCATATTGATCTGTCATAAGGGTGTTTAATCTCTCCAATACCATCACCATTTGGATCAGTCAAATTATTTCTGGTAGGTTGGTCAAAAGGAGCACCCCAGTTACTAAATGCAGCTGACGCTCTATTTTGCCATCCATTACCATACTGATCTTGATCATCTGGTACACTAGCTACCTGATTCACAAAATAAGATTGACTGAATGATACTTCTAATCCTTTATTAGACGTAGATCCAATTTGACCTGTTTTCGTCGTAATAAGAATAACACCGTTTCTACCAGCTTCACCGTATAATACGGTTGCCGCTAATCCTTTAAGCACACTAATTTCCGCTACGTTGTTAGGATCAAGATCTAAAAATCTACTAGAAGCAGTAGCACCACCACTAGTAAAACCTCTATCAGAATAAGTTGATGCATCAATTGGCACACCATCTAAAACGAATAAAGGTTGGTTAGAACCTGAAATTGAGGTATATCCCCTAATAATGATATTAGTTCCAGTTCCAGAAACACCACTTTGAGAAGTGATATCTACACCAGGAACTTTACCTCTTAACAACCTAGCTATGTCTGCTTCGGGTCTAGCTTCAAGCTGTTCACCACCAACAGAAGTTACTGCATAACCAAGTGCAGCTTTTTCTTTGGTGATACCCAATGCAGTTACAACAACCTCCTGAAGTTCTTCAACGTCAGAGCTCATAACTACATCCACCACTGATCTAGCACCAATTGCAATTTCTTGCGACGCTAAACCAATAAATGAAAATACTAAGGTACCTCCATCACTAGGAACATCTAGTGAATAAGAACCGTTGACATCTGTAGTAGTACCAACAGTCGTACCTTGAAGGATAACGTTAACACCTGGTAGACCACTTCCGTCGTCTTCAGATGATACCGTACCCGAAATAGTTCTGTCTTGAGCCCATAAGTTTGAAGCCAAGAACAAGAAACTAACTAGTATAAATCTAAACATAGTTTAATTGTTTATTTAGTTATTATTTAATTAATAATTGTTTAACAATAATT
>CACPJB010000035.1 GCA_902634135.1 uncultured Marinoscillum sp.
CCTTTTGAATAAGTGCTTCATTTCCCAAAATATCATTATTATTAAAAAGTGTTTTCAGCTCTTGATCAAATTCCCCTGAGGAAAACGATGTTATATTTTGAGATTGAGAAAAAAAATAATTGCAAATAAAAATAAAACTAAAAAGAGTTTTAATTGATGTTTTTTTAGGTAACACGGGTACTAACTTATAGAGTTAACAATATCAAAAAAATCACCAGAATCAAGAGATGCTCCACCAATCAGACCACCATTAACATCTTCTAAATCAAAAATTTCTTTGGCGTTTATAGGCTTTACGCTTCCTCCATATAGAATACTTATTTTATTTGCAATACCATAACCGAAATGAGCTTTTATAGATTCACGTATAGCTCTGTGCATTTCTTGAATATCTTTGTTAGATGCTGTTTTACCAGATCCAATAGCCCATATTGGTTCGTAGGCTATAACTATTTTGGAAAAATCATTTTTAGTTAAATTAAAAACTGTTTCTTTTAATTGAGAAAGAACATGATTTAAATGATTATTTACTTTCCTTTCTTTAAGTGACTCGCCACAACAAAATATAGGAGTAATATTATTTGCTATTGCTAAATTTACTTTGTCAAATAAGGTGTTCTTATCTTCATAAAACAATTCTCTTCTTTCGCTATGTCCAATTATAACATATTCTATACTTAGGCTTTTTAACATTGAAGCAGAAACCTCTCCTGTATAAGCTCCTTTTTGAAAAGAACTACAGTTTTGCGCTCCAATCTTTACCGACTCATTCCCTTTACACATGTTTTCTATTTGAGACAAGAAAGGAAAAGGAACACATAAAAGTTTTAAGACTTCAGGATTATTCCTTTTATCTAATAGTTTTAAAAAATCATACGCAAGTGTTTTTGATGCGTATTCATCATTGTTCATTTTCCAATTAGCAGCAATTATATTTTGAGGCATACAATGAGTTTTTTATACAAAATTAATTTAAAATTTTTATTGCAAGTTAAACTTCATTTAAACGAACTCTTTTTTTAAATATTTTCCGGTTTTATTATTTTTTTTGAGTATCAAATCTTTAGGCAACCCTTCAAAACAAATCTCTCCTCCATTTTCTCCACCTCCTGGACCTAAATCTATAATCCAATCAGCTTGCTTTATTAGCTCAGTATTGTGTTCAATAATTATGACAGAGTTTCCTCTATCTATAAGTCTTGATATAGATGACATAAAACTAGCAATATCTTTATTGTGTAGCCCCGAGGTGGGCTCATCAAATATAAACATTGAAGCGTTTTTAAAATTTTTATCTTCAGTTAAGTATGAAGCTAATTTTAGTCTTTGAGCCTCCCCTCCACTTAAGGTGCTTGATGGCTGTCCCAACCTTAGATAACCAAGTCCAACATCTTTCATTGGTTGTAGTTTTTTTATAATTGATGTTGTTGAAGAAAAAAAAGAAATTGCCTCATCTATTGTCATGTTCAAAACTTCGTTTATGTTTTTTTCTTTACACTTTATTTCCAGAATATTCTTTTTAAACCTTTGGCCTTTACAAGAGTCGCATTCCAAAAACAAATCGGCCATAAACTGCATCTCTACTTTTTTTATTCCTTCTCCCAAACATTCATCACACCTTCCTCCATCTACATTAAAAGAAAAATTAGCAGGCTTAATGTCTCTATCTAACTTTTCTCCTATTTTAGCAAAGACCTTCCTTATATTATCATATGCTTTGGAGTATGTCGCTGGGTTTGATCTTGAAGAACGTCCAATTGGGTTTTGATCTACAATTTCTATATCCTTAATCATATCTAGATCACCAGTTATTGAACCAAATTTACCTTCATTTTCAAACTTTTTATCTAGCTTTTTTGCAAGAGCTGGATATAATATGTTTTTTACTAAGGTTGATTTACCTGACCCGCTAACTCCAGTCACAACTACTAAGCATTGTAAAGGAAAGTTGACATTAATATTCTTTAAGTTATTTTCAAAACATTGTTGCAATTTGATATGCCCTTTTGGTTTCCTAAATAATATATCTTTCGTTTTTTTCTTGTTAAAAATAAAATCGCTGGTAGGCCCTTGGGTTTTATTATTTATTGAAGAGGTGTTTCCTGAAAAGACTATCTCACCGCCATTATTTCCAGCGCCTGGTCCAATGTCAACTAAATAATCAGAAGACATAATTACTTCCTCATCATGTTCTACAACGATAACAGTATTCCCCATTTCTTTCAAAGAATGTAAAATATCAATAAGTCTTCTGGTGTTGTGTGGGTGTAGGCCGATTGTTGGTTCGTCCAAAACATAAAGAGATCCAACCAATGAACTACCTAAAGATGTTGCTAGTTTTATGCGCTGAAACTCTCCGCCAGATAGCGAATTTACTTTTCTGTTTAATGTTAAGTAACCCAGACCAATATTATTTATATATGAGAGTCTAGATAAAACTTCCTGCAAGGGTCTTTTAGACTTCAGTTTATCTGTAGGTGAAAGTTTTAATTTTTTAAAAAAACTAAGATTGTTTTCAATAGACTCAAGTACAACATCAATGATGTTTTTGCCACCAACTTTTATATGTTTAACCTCATCCCTAATACCAGTTCCTTGACAGGTGTCACAAAGTGTTTTTCCTTTGTATCTAGAAGCAATAATTCTATATTGAATCTTATAGCTTTTTCTTTCAAGATGTTGAAAAAATTTATTTATACCTTTATATTTTCCTGAGCCTTTCCAAATAATGTTTTGTTGTTTTTTTGAAAGTTCTTTGTATGGTTTGTGGATATCCACATTTAATTCTCTACTATTAAGTAGTAGTGGCTGAAGCCATATTTTCATCTTTTCAGTTCTCCAAGGTGCAATACAGCCTGAGATAATCGATAGGTTTTCATTCGGAATTATTTTATTTATATCATAACCCAAAACATTTCCAAAGCCGCCACATTCTTTACAAGCACCATAAGGGTTATTAAAACTAAAAAGGTTTAATGAAGGCTCAATAAATTTAATTCCGTCCATTTCAAACTTATTAGAAAATTCTTTTTTCGTGTTTTCTAAGTTTAACACTAATTCTCCATTACCCTCATAAAAAGCCTCTTTACACACCTCAATGATTTTAAAACGAAAATTTTCGTCATCCCTTATGACCCCTCTATCTACTAATAATTCAAATGATGTAATTTGTTTATCATGAGCCATCAAAGACTCTATAGTATAAAATTCGTTTTTAAATACAGCCCTTGTAAAACCCTTGTTCAATAAGATTTCTAAATCTCTTACAAGATTTTTTTTAGAAGTAGTCTTTTTTACAGATATGAAATATTTTTCATTAGTATGTAAGGAAATAAAATTTAACACATCCTCATTGGTGTCTTTTTTAACCCTGTTTCCTGAAATTGGAGAATAAGTCTTTCCAACATTTAAGAAGAAAATCTTTAAATAATCATATATTTCCGATAGTGTTCCAACGGTTGATCTAGGGTTTTTATTGTTCCGTTTTTGATCAACAGCAATTGCTGGAGATAGACCTTCTATAAAATCAACATTAGGTTTGTCCATCCTTTTTAAAAATTGACGGGCATAAGAACTTAGACTCTCTATGTATTTTCTTTGACCTTCAGCAAATATAGTATCAAATGCTAATGAGGTTTTTCCAGACCCTGATACACCTGAAATAACCACAAATTTATTTCGTGGTATTGTGATGGAAATGCTTTTAAGGTTGTTAACTCTAGCATTTTTAATAATAATTTCTTTGGGTTCAGACATTTTTTTGAATTTAACCAATCAATATTTATCTTTAATAAAAATATTACTCACTAAACAATACAATATGGTATAGACCTCTACGTTACTAAATTATATTAAATTATTATGTTAAAAACGGAATTAAGTGATAGTTGTTTAGTATCACTTTATACAAAAGGTAACGAAGAGGCAATGTCCACCCTCATTGATAGGCATAAGGCTAGAATTTTTACGACTATTTATTTAATTGTAAAAGACAGGTATGTTGCTGAAGATATTCTTCAAGATGTTTTTATTAAAATAATAAACATTATAAGACAAAAAAAATACAACGAAGAAGGAAAGTTTCTTCCATGGATTCTTAGGATTGCACATAATCAATCTATAGATCATTTTAGGAAAGAAAGAAGAAACCCTAAAATCACATTAGCTGATGGTTCTGATGTTTTCAATTGTCTAAAGTTCTCTGAAGACCTCACAAAGTCAGAAAACCTATCCAAACACTCCAAAAATTATTTAAAAAAAATTATAGAAGATCTGCCCGAAAAACAGAAACAAGTGTTAATAATGAGACATTATATGGATATGAGTTTTCAAGAGATTTCCGAAGCTACAAATGTTAGTATTAATACAGCTTTAGGTAGAATGAGGTATGCTTTAATTGCATTAAGAAAAAAAATCAAACCAAAACAAATAGCCTATGATTAAAACCTCTACTAATTATGATATGGTAAAATATATCTACAATGAATTAGAAGAAAACGAAAACGAAAAATTCAAACTTAACACGTACACGGATGGCTCTTTAGAAAAAGAAGTTGAATCTTTTTTGGAAGTAAAAGAACTATTAGACAAATCGTTTGAAAAACCATCAGAGTTTGTAATTAATAAAATTAAAAAATTTTCATGCTCAGTTATGAAATGATATTATGTATAATACTTTTTTAAAACTGATTTTCTTCCAACTTTTAAGGTTATTGGATCGTTGTTTATATCCCATGCTCTAGCTGGTGATCTTTCACGTCCATAAAAAATAATCTGAAGGTGTAGTTTATTCCAAAGAGGTTTTGGAAAAAGCCTTTTAGCGTCTTTTTCAGTTTGAACAACATTCTTACCTGAAGATAGACCCCACCTAAACATTAGTCTGTGAATATGAGTGTCTACAGGAAAAGATGGTTCTCCAAATGCTTGAGAAACTACCACGCTAGCTGTTTTATGACCAACAGCTGGCAAATCTTCTAAAGCTTCTATTTCTTTTGGAACCTTTCCGTTGTGTTTATCTATCAAAATTTTGGATAATCCATAAATGCCCTTTGATTTCATGGGGGATAAGCCCACTGGTTTTATTATTTTTCTTATTTGATCAACAGACAACTTGATCATATCATAAGGATTATCTGCCTTATTAAATAAAATAGGCGTAACCTTATTAACACCTACATCAGTACTTTGAGCAGAAAGTAAAACAGCTATTAACAAAGTATATGGGTCTTTATGATCTAAAGGAATTGGGGTTTTTGGGTATAGCCTCTGAAGTTCCTTAATTATAAATAATACTTTTTCTTTTTTGGTCAAGTTAAAAAGGGTTGTAGTTTGAGTTATAAAAAATATTTTTATAATCATCTTCTTTCAATAGCTCCTCCAAAGTATATGTACTGTTGTTCATGTAAGACAAAACTATCTTCCACCCTAACCATCTTCCTACCCTGCCAGGTACCGACTCAGATATCTCAAATGTATTTGGTCTTTCTGAAAGATATTTTTTTTTAATGAGATTAGACTCTTGAAATAAAAGCTCATTCTGAAGAAAAAAACTATATATAAACGTTTCGTTTTTTTCTAAAAGATTAAATTCATCTTCTGTATAACCCAAAACCACTCTATTAGGCGAACAGTTTAAAAGCTCGGTGGCCACATAATATAACTTACCAAAAGATATCATTTCATTTATCATGGTTTGATCTGATTCATTAATTAAGTTGTGTTGTGATAAATATGTGGTTAGAACTGTTGCGTTTAGGTGCTCAGGGGTATATCTATTAAGAATATAAGAAGGTAAATCCCTTGGTTTGAACTTGTTGTTTTTGTCCAAAAAGTATTCTAACCCAACAATTATATTCTCCCGTTCAACAACCACGTCATTAAAAAAACCTGATATTATTAAATTTAATTGTGGATTAAGCTTTAAGTTACTTTGTGAGTTAAAACGTCCAATAGCAAGATCAAAATCATTAAATAAAAATTCAGGTTTTTTAAATTCGTTGGCAACATCATTACACAAGCTGTCAAAATATATGTTATCAATTAAAGAAAATATTGATTCTTTTTTTTCGTTAAAACCTAAAGAGTCTTGAGCTTCATAAAATGGAAATAAAGCTTCTTTCTTAGAAAAAACAAACCTTGAAAAATTATTTATTTCCT
>CACPJB010000036.1 GCA_902634135.1 uncultured Marinoscillum sp.
CGGAATCAACAATAACTGCTGATGAAGTATCATCTTGCATTTCTTCAATTTCCACTTGATCTTCATCTTGTGAATAAGTAACATTTGAGAAAGTCAAGAAACTAAATGTTAATATTAATGTAAATAATTTTTTCATAGTTAACTGTGTTATTTTTAATATAGAATTTTTCAAAAATAAAGATTTCAAATTAATATAAAAATTATAATTTAAGTTTTTACTAGAAAGTTAAATTGATTTTGAATCAAATGTGAGTTAGCAGAGAGGAAGGGATTCGAACCCTCGATACGAATTGCTCCGTATACACGCTTTCCAAGCGCGCGCCTTCGACCACTCGGCCACCTCTCTAATTAATTGGATTGCAAATCAAATAAATTTTTTACATTCTGAGAAGTAACTTTAGAAACTAATTCAATTGGGATTGATAAAATTTGAGAAAGTTTTTGAGATATGTATATTAAGTTAGCAGGCTCATTAATAGAACCCCTATTAGGCTCAGGAGATAGATATGGGCTATCTGTTTCTAAAATAATATGCATAATATCAATATGAGAAATTACATTTTTTAAATTTGAATTTTTAAAAGTTAAAACACCACCTACACCTATTTTAAATCCTAATTCAATTATTTTATTAGCTTGAATTAAATCACCTGAAAAACAATGAAATACACCTTTTAACCCCATATTACTAAATTTGCTAACAATATTAATTGTTTCATCGATTGAATTTCTAGTATGAATTACTATAGGTAAATCTTTTTCCAGGGCAAATTTGCATTGTTTTTCAAAGGCTTTTATTTGATCATTTTCATTTTCTCTGCTTCTATAAAAATCTAGACCAATTTCACCAATTGCAATAATATCAGGACTGTAATTTTTAAAAATGTTATCTATCTCACTATCAAATCTATTATTTATATAACAAGGATGAAGGCCAAGCATTGGATAACAAATATTTTTATATTTAGAAGATAATTTTAACATATCATGAACTGTTGCTAAATTGATATTTGGCATTAAAATTTTATGAACATTATTATTAAGAGAATTCTCAATGATCTTATTTATATCATTACTGAATTTATCTAAATATATATGTGCATGTGAATCTATATAAGAGATATCCATTTTTAATATTAATTCAATAGATTTAATGAAGTGAAATTAATAATTAATAAAACTATTATATGAAATCTGAAAGAATAATTTTAGGTTTGGATCCTGGAACCAATCTGATGGGTTTTGGTATAATAAAAAATTCTCATAATAATATTAATGCTCTTCAATACGGAATTATAAGAATGAATAAAGAAAAAAACCATTTGAAAAAACTAAAAATTATTTTTGAGTCAGTTATAAAACTTATTGAAGAATATAAACCCAATGAAATATCTGTGGAATCACCATTTTTCGGAAAAAATGTTCAGTCAATGTTAAAGCTTGGAAGAGCCCAAGGAGTTGCTATGTTAGCTGGTGAAATTAATGGTATAAAGATTAATGAATATGCTCCTAAAAAAATAAAGCAATCAGTAACAGGAAATGGGAATGCCTCTAAGGAACAATTATCCGAAATGGTTAAAAAAATTTTAAATTTAGAAATTGACGAAAAAGAAAAACTTGATGCAACTGATGCTTTGGGTGCTGCAATATGTCATTTTTATCAGAAATCAAATAATCAATCTCCAAAAAAATCATGGAAAGAATATATTAATTCAAATCCTGAAAGACTAGTTTAAATTTTTAACAATTTGATTTTGAAGATTTTTAAACTCATCATTTGTCATTTTTATTCTTTTATTTGAAAAGTTCATCTCTATCTCTTTTTTAAAAGGTATTAAGTGTAAGTGAGCATGAGGAACTTCTAATCCTACAACTGAAACTCCAATCCTCAAACAATCTACGGTTTTTATAAGTGCAGAAGATATTTTTTTAGAAAAAATTAAAATTTCCTTTAAATATATTTCATCAAGATCAAAAATATAATCTGTTTCATTTTTTGGAACCACTAGACAATGACCAACCGTTAATGGATTAATATCTAGAAAAGAAATAAAATTTTCATTTTCATAAATTGTATATGACGGAATTTCTTTATTTATAATTTTTGTAAATATTGTAGCCATCAAATATTATAGAAATATATCCAAAATTTTAAACTTCAACTCTCCTGAAGGTACATTAATAATAACATCTTCTCCTTTTTTCTTACCTAAGAGACCTTTTCCTATTGGGGACTGAACTGAAATCTTTCCTTCTTTAAGATCTGATTCTTCTTCAGATACAATAGTATATTCAAACTCTCTATTAAGAGTTTGATTTAAAATTTTTACTTTTGAAAGAATTGATACTTTATCTGTATTTATTTCTGACTCATCTATAACTCTTGCATTACTTATAGATTCTTCTAATTTAGATATTTTAAGTTCATGAAGTCCTTGTGCATCTTTTGCAGCATCATATTCAGCATTTTCAGAAAGATCCCCCTTATCTCTGGCTTCAGCAATTTGTTTTGCTATATCTGCCCGACCCTTTGTTTTCAAAAGATGTAATTCATCTTTTATTTTTTTTAATCCTTGTTCCGTAAAGTATTTAATATTACTCATATAAAATTTAAGATAAAAAAAACGGATTAAATCCGCTTCTTTACAAATATAATTAATAAGTATTAAATACCTCCAATAAAAAGAGCAACTACAAAATATATAGCAAGAGCTATTAAATCATTAGTAGTTGTAATGAATGGGCCTGATGCTAGAGCTGGATTAAAATTTAGTTTATTTAATATAATTGGAGTAATTGTTCCTAATAAAGAAGAAACAATTACAATAGAAAATAGTGAAATTGAAACGATAATTGCAGTCTGAGAGTATAATTCAAAGTCTAAATAATTAAAATAATCAAAAATTAACAACCCAGAATATACAATTATCGATAGAATAATTCCATTAATTATTGATACAAATAAAACTTTAAATAACCTATTTGTTACACTATTTTCGAAAGCACTTGGATTAGATAAACTCTGAATTACAATAGATGAAGATTGGATACCTACATTTCCAGCAGTTGCCATAATTAAAGGAATAAAGAAAGTAAGTGATAAAAAAATTTGATTGTTTTTAAAATAATTATTTTCAAATGAACCAAGAAAAAAAGCGCCAAATAACCCTCCTAAAATTCCAATAATTAACCATGGTAATCTAGCATTTGAAAGTTTCCAAACAGAATCATCTTCTTCTACATCAGAAGTTATTCCTGACATTATTTGTCTTTCTTCTTCTGCCGTCTCTGTTATAACATCTACAACATCATCAATTGTTATTCTTCCAAGTAACTTACCTCTTTTATTTATAACCGGAAGGACAGTTAAATCATATTTTTGCATAATCTGGGATACCTCTTCTTGATTCATTTTTGCATCAACAGATATTACATAATCATCATAAACATCTTTGATTTGGGAATTATCTTTAGCTAGAATTATATCTTTTAAAGAAACTTTTCCTAATAACTTTCCTTTATTATCTGTTACATAAACACTATAAATATTAGATACATTTTGAGCCTGTTTTTTTATTAATTCTATACACTGATTTATTTTCCAATTAATATTGCATTTAACTAACTCCATGGCCATCAGTCCTCCAGCTACATTATCATCATACTGTAATAAATCTTTTAAATTTTTAGATTTTTCAGAATCCTCAATTTCTGAAATAACATTATTTCTAAAGTCTTCTGATAATTCAGATAAAATATCCGCTCCATCATCAGAATCAATTAATTCTAAAAACTTAGCTAACTCATCAGCAGAAAATATTTTTAAAAAATTTTTACGATCATCTTCATCTAACTCTGAAATAATCATAGCTGAAGTTTCAATATCAATATTATCGATTACATATTTTGAATCAAATGAATTAAATTCTAATAAAAGTTCTGTTATATCAACATAACTTATACCTTCAAGAGACTTTTTAATAAAATCAATATTATGATTTTGAATTTCATCTTTAAGTTTTTCTTTAAATTCATTAGTTAATGAAAATCTCATTTTTTATTTATTTCATTTACTAACCAGATAAAATCATTAATATCTAGTTGTTCAGCTCTTTTTGAAAATATTGAATTTGATTCAATCTGCTTTGGTAAATTTAGGTTTTTTAAAGAATTTCTCAATGTTTTTCTCCTATTTTGAAAGGATTGCTTCACTATTTTTTTAAAAAAATTAAATGGTACTCCAATATTTTCATTAGAATTTCTTGTACCTCTAATTAGAGCCGAATCAACCTTTGGAGCTGGATCAAATTCTTTTGGATCAATTTCTAATAAATACTCTATATCATAATATGTTTGGACAAGAACAGATAAAATACCATAGGTTTTATTTCCATTATTTGAACATATTCTTTTAGCAACCTCTTTCTGTACAAGAATAGTAAATTGAGTTACTTTTTCTTTATTTTCAAGAATTTTAAATAATACTTGGGAAGAAATATTATATGGCAGATTACTTATTACTGAAAATTTGTTTTTAAAAATATTTTCAAAATCAATTTTGAGTATATCATCATTAATTATTTTAATATTTTTAAAATTTTTCTTTAAAAAATCAACACAATCAGAATCTACCTCCACTAAAACTAAGTTTTTAATATCATGAACTAAAAATTTTGTTAAAGCACCCATTCCAGGTCCTATTTCTATAACATTTTTTCGATCTAAATGAAATGAATTAATTTTTTTAAGTGTAGTTTCATTATTTAAAAAATGTTGACCAAATTTTTTTTTAATTTTAATTCTCGCCATAAAATTTTTTTGAATGTAAATTTGATTTCATATTTGTCAAATTAATGAAAAAAGATATTAACAAAAAGATTATTATAGGCTTTAGTATTGGAGATTATAATGGTATTGGACCAGAAATCTTATTAAAATCTTTCTCATCTTCTAATCTATTCAATTACTGTATACCAATAATTTTTTGTGATAAATCAGTCCTAAATTTTTATAAAGAAAAACTTAAAACTAAAATTAATATTAAAAGCATTGATAAATTTTATAGCAATTATAACAACAACTGTATTTATACATATAAATCAACTAAACAATCCTTGAAAATTATTCCAGGAAAAATTGACAAAGATGCTGGAATTTATTCTATAAGCTCTTTAAATGAGTGTACTGAAGCATTAATTAATCAAAATATAGATGGAATAGTAACATTACCAATATGTAAAATTAATTCACAAAATCATTATTTTTCATTTCCAGGCCATACAGAATATTTTTCAACAAAATTTCAAGTTGATAAAAGCATAATGATTATGTGCTCTGATTTAATGAAAATTGGATTTATCACAGGCCATATACCACTAAGTTCAGTCTCAAAAGATATAAGTAAGGATTATGCTAAAAAAAAAATAAAAGTTTTCTTAGAATCACTAAAAAAAGATTTTAAAATTAATAATCCAAGAATAGCAATTTTAGGCCTAAATCCTCATTCAGGAGAAGAAGGACTAATAGGGAATGATGAAAAATTATTTATCATTCCTTTAATGAATGAGTTAAATAATAAATGTGATATATTTTATGGCCCATTTTCTGCAGATAGCTTTTTTGGATTGCAAAAATTTAAAGATTATGATGGTATAATTTCGTGGTACCATGACCAAGGATTAGTTGGATTCAAATCATTTTGTTTTGATAATGGAGTTAATTATACTGGTGGTTTACCTTTTGTAAGAACATCACCTGATCATGGTACAGCATTCAATATTGCTGCAGAAGGTATTGCTAATGAAAAATCATTAATTGAATCCATAAGATTAAATATAGAAATTATTAATAATAGAAAATTTCAATAATAAATGAAATGGTAATATTTTTGCCAACTTATTATCTTAGATGAAAAAAAAATTTTTAAGGAATTTTGATATAAAAATTCAAAGCTTATCTAATAATTCACATAATTATATATTTGAGTTTAATCAAGATC
>CACPJB010000037.1 GCA_902634135.1 uncultured Marinoscillum sp.
ATTGTTTTTTATATAGGTAGATTAGAATTATGATGAGATATGTTTTTCTAATTTTAGCTTTATTATTTCCAATAGTAACTTTTTCTCAAAATTCTCTAGGTACAATTCAAGATAACACAAACCTAGCTCTACCATCATCTTATAATTTTGTTGAATATGTGTTTCCTGAACCCGATGATGAGGGATCATGTACAGGAGTAATCAATTCAAGTGCTTCTATTAATGAGATTTTTTTTTCACAGCTACATAGAAAATCTATTAATCATCCATTTCATTTTCTAATAGGTCATAGACCCGCATTATTTCAGTTACATGTAACTGGTTCTGGAATATCTCCAGATGTTAAAGTTGAAGGTTTTATTGATGGTGTTTCTCTAGGTGAAAAATGTTTGAATGGACCTGAATACCTTAGTCAGGACACTAACACTGATATTCCAAATTTTGATGATTATTTTTCTGTCACATTACCAAAAAGTTGGATGAGAGAAAACCTTAACCTAAAGGTATCTATTGGTTCAAATGTTACTAATATTTCATCTGCAGAATTAAAAATTGGTCCATATACTGAGATGAATTTGATTCAATTTGATTTAGATGTATTAGATTATAATACTGAAGATCCTTATTTTACTATAATAGATAACTTTATTGAAGAAATTGCTTCAGCTTTTCCAGCAAGTGTTATACGTTTTGGAAAATTTCCTGAAACAATAAGATTTCCTGAGATTATAGCAAGTAATGGAACAGAACAGTTAGTTAGATTAACTCAAATAAGTGATAAAACACCTAATGGAATAACATCAGATGGCTCTATTAACTCAATAGCTCTTCAATTTTTAAAAAGTATTCAACAAAGTACAGGTGATTATTTATCTACGTTCTATTTTGGTAATACACTCAATTTAGCTCCAGGAGGATGGGGAGGTAATAAAAATATGGTTAGTATGGATTACGATGATGTATTTGTCCATGAACTTGGTCATACTTTTGGGCTTCCACACTGGGGTAATTCTTACAAAAAAGAAAATCCATCCGAATGGGATTTTTCGTATCCGTACGGAGGTGACCCTGCGAACTATAATGGAACTAATGGTAATGGTGGAGGGAGAGGTGAATCTTGGAATTTTATCCAACATACGTATGAATTTATAGATCCAACATGTAAATATGATGGCAGAGGTGTTTCTGGGACTGAAACTTCAGATGCTATGCAAAGAAATAATTTTTGTCTAGAGCAAAGGACTAATGGACCTGGCCCATGGGATGGATTTGGTGATTTTTCAGCTTTAGCTATGCACAGGTTTTTAATAGGATATAGTGAAGTTTACACTGGAAAAGTTAATTACAGAAACAACCAGGAAGATTTCCAGTTTAGAATGACTGGAGGTTATCCCACAGTATCATTACAAGATGGAAAAAGAGTGCACTATAGAGACCCCATCCAGCAGCAATCTCTCTCAATTCTTCCTACAGAAGAGAGATATCCTTGGCCTGGTGAAGAGAAAATTGAGCAGGATGTATATTTAATCTATGGGACAGCTCATGAAAATCAATCCCAAGCAAATATTGTATACGAACCTATAAAGTACCAAGGAACCTTGCCTCCACTTCTTGACCCTACTGACCCTGCTACATTTGAAAGGTTAAAGTCAAGTGAAAATCATTGGGCATATAGAATAAGATTAGGGTCTCCAAGAGATATTACATTAAAAGTAACATATAAAGATGGAGAAGTATTACACTTGATAAATCCAAATCATGGCTATACTAGGTATGCTGATTATTCTTGGGGGTATCATATATGGAGAAATGATTTAATGAATTTCTCAATTGTTGTTCCAGGAGATAAAGAAATAATTAAAGTGGAGTTATATAATCGTCCTTTTTTATTTGGAGCTTCAAATTACAATAAAGAAGGTAATATAAACTATTACACTGGTATCAATTCTCAGAATTTTATGGATGATGCAACTTTTCAAACAAAATGGGTAGCTGATCTTGACTCTGATGGTGTTCCAGATGATATTGATCAATGTCTAGATACATCTCCTGGTGAAAAAGTAAATTCTAGTGGATGTCCTATACCATTATTCATAGAGTCTATTTCATTTATTGATAAAGTTTATCCTAACCCTGCAGAAAATGATTTAGTGGTTGAGTTAATGGATAATTATTCTGTTAAAAAAATTAAATTTATAGATTTAAATGGTAAATCTATTGTTGCAAATAGTATAATAAAAACTGGTAATAGACTAGATATAAACATTTCAAATCTTAAGGAAGGAATTTATATCTTAGAGATATTATCAGATAAAAAAGTAAATAAAGTTAAGGTTATAATTGAAAGATAAATGGTGAAAAATTGTATGTATCTTTTATTAATATTTAGTTTTTACTCATGTAATGAGAATAAATCAAATCTTATTTCAGCGATTGATTTTAATGAAATGATTAAGTTAGATAAATCAGCGATTATAATTGACGTAAGAACACCTGAAGAGTTCAATAAAGGTCATTTAAAAAATTCTTTAAACGTAAACTGGTTTGATGAAAATTTTGATGAAAATGTCGAAATATTTAGTAAAGACTTGCCTGTATTTGTTTATTGTTTAAGTGGAGGAAGAAGTGCTAAAGCAAATGAGAAAATACAGTCATTAGGATTTAAAAATGTTTATGAATTAGATGGTGGTATTTTAGAATGGAGAAAGAATAAATTTCCAGAAGCAACACTTAATACTAATATTGATAACTCATTGTCTGTAGAAGATTTTAATGATTTTATAGAAACAGATAAAGTTGTATTAGTTGACTATTATGCAAATTGGTGTGCACCTTGTAAAATAATGGAGCCTTACCTTATTGAGATTTCTTCTCAATATTCAAAAAATCTAGAATTAGTTAGAATAAATTATGATGAAAATCTACCTCTTGTTAGAAGTCTTGAAGTATATGGCCTTCCTGTATTACAAATTTATAAGGATAAAAAGATTATGTGGTCACATGTTGGATTTATAGAAAAGAATAGGGTAGAAGAACAACTCAAAAAATATATCAACTAGAACCTTTTAGATTACCAAGCAATACCGTAATCTTCCCCAAAATCACTAGAGCCACCTTGGAATGTTTTATTAATATTATCAAAGAAAATAGCATTTATAGGTCCAGATGTTTTTGGTCTAAATTGTAGTTTATATCCTTTTTTTCTTAGTTCTTTTCTAATAAATGATGGAGTTGATTCATGAAGTAACAAGTCACCTGGTCTATTTTCATGGTAACCAAATGATGATCTCATTTGGAAGCTATTTATATTAGGAGCTTCACAAGCTTCTTGTACATTCATATCAAATTCAACCATATTTAGAAAGAACTGTAATAGATTCTGATCTTGTGAATCACCGCCTTGAACAGCAAATGAAAGATAAGGTTCATTGTTTTTTAGTGCGATAGTGGGAGTAAGGGTTGCTCTTGGTCTTTTTCCAGGTTCTAAAACATTATATGGTCCATCTTTTGGATCTAACACGAAACTTTGCATTCTCTGACTTAAACCAATTCCTGTGTTTCCTGCAATAACTGCTGGGATCCATCCGCCACTAGGAGTAATTGATACAATCCATCCTGATGTGTCAGCAGCTTGAACAGTTGTAGTTCCAGCCATAAATGATTCTTCAAAATCATTATTGATGCTCATATTATGATTCAAATCAAAAGCAGATTTAATTTTATCTAGATTATTGTCTGTTTCCCATGTTTCAATATAATCCAAGAAAGGATTTTTTCCTTTTTGAAAATCATATGGATTTCCAGGCTTAATTTCTTTATTGTTCTTATCAGATATGAGTTTAAGTCTTTCTTTAGCATAATCCTTTGATAATAAACCTTCTATAGGTTCTTCAGGATTAAAATAAGGGTCTCCGTAATAAAAATCTCTATCTGCAAATGAAAGGTTCATTACTTGGTACAGGTTATGAATATAATTTGCAGAATTAAAACCCATTGATTTTACATCTAAGTTTTCAACCATATTTAGAGATTGAAGTAGAACAGGACTTTGAACCCATGTTGTTAGCTTGTATACATCAATATCTTTATATGTAGTTTTAAGAGGTTCTTCGATATATACTTTATAATTTTTTAAATCTTCTTTTGTTATTAAGCCACCTTGTTCTTGAGTAGATCTAGCTATTTCATCAGCTATATCACCTTCATAGAATCTTTTATAAGCTTCATAAATTGCTTCTTTTCTAGTTTTTCCATTAGCTATAGCTTGCCGTTCTGTTTCAATCAGTTTTTTTAGGGTATTATATAAATCCTTTTGAATAAAAACTTCTCCTTCACTTGGAGACTCTATTTCTTTACCTTGATTTGTTAGGAAGATATCTTTAGAATATTTCCATTTTTTAATTTCTTCTTTATTTCTTTCTATTGATTTTGCGGCTTGGGCCTCAATAGGATATCCATTAGCCATTTCTAATGCTGGTAGTAAAATTTCTTCTAAACTCATTGTTCCATATTCAGCAAGCATTACCATTATGCCAGCTGGTGTCCCAGGTGTAACAGCTGCTAATGGTCCATATCTTGGAGGGATTGAATATCCTTTCTCTTTATAAAATTCTGGCGTTGCTCCAGTTGGAGCTACTCCCAAAGCATTAATTCCTATCACTTTTTTTAGTTTTGGATGATAAATGAGAGCTTGTGTTTCTCCTCCCCAACCCAGAACATCCCACATGGTGGCAGTTGCTGCAACCATTGCACATGCAGCATCAACAGCATTACCTCCATTATTAAATATGATAGAACCTGCAGTTGCACCTAAGGGTTTTCCAGTTATAGCTATCCAATGTTTTCCATGAAGAATAGGTTTATTTGTTTGAGCCGAAGAGTTAAAAAAAAAGAAGAAAAAAAGTAAAAAGTGTAGAAGTCTCTTGATCATATTTAATCTATTTTATAAGGTAGATATTTATTTATATCTCCTCCATAACTTATAACATCTCTAATTATAGTAGAACTTATTGGAGCTAAATCTGGTGATGTAATTAAAAATACAGTTTCAAGATTAGCATTCAAATCTCTATTTATTTGAGAAATAGAATTTTCAAACTCAAAATCAGTAGTATTTCTTAGACCTCGTAATATATAGTTTGCCTTATTCTCTTTTGCTATTTCAGCTGTTAATTTATTGTATGATATTACTTTAATTCTATCATTATTTGCATATAGATCATTGATTTTGTTTTTAATCATATCAATATCAAAGTATCTATTTTTTTTAGGGTTATTGCCAATTGCCACACATATTTCATCAAATATTTTTAAACCTCTATTAACTATATCATGATGTCCTAGAGTAAATGGATCAAAGGTGCCGGGAAATAATGCAATTTTTTTATTCATAATGATCT
>CACPJB010000038.1 GCA_902634135.1 uncultured Marinoscillum sp.
TTTAACTTAACACCAGCCGCTAAAAATATTTTAATTATCAATGGGATATTTTTCATTTTTACTAGTGGTTTCATAATCGAAGAATTTGGACTAAGATATATTCTTTCAGAAAATTTCCAGCCTTATCAATTTCTAACCTATATGTGGATTCATGCAGGATTTGGTCATCTTTTTAGTAACATGTTTGCTGTGATAGTATTTGCTCCTATTTTAGAGAGGGTTTGGGGATCAAGAAAATTTTTTATATTTTATTTGATTACCGGTATAGGTGCAGGCATTCTATATACTGGAGTAAATTTTATTGAAAATTATTCTTTGGAAAATAAAGTAAACAAATACATAAATCAACCCTCTCCTGATGCTTTTAGAAAATTATTTCTAAATGAGGGAAAAGAATATTATAACCAAGTTTATAATTTTATCGAAGATGAATATTCAGTCAATCCAAATTCATCAAAAAATATAGACAAAAGTATAAGTTATGCATATGATTTATTAAATGCTAAAACAGATATACCAATGGTTGGAGCATCTGGAGCAGTTTTTGGGATATTACTAGCATTTGCAATTTTATTTCCTAATATGCAATTAATGCTACTTATACCCCCTATACCTATTAAAGCTAAATATCTTGTTTTAGTTTATGGTATTTATGAATTATGGAGTGAGTTTAATAGGATGCCTGGTGATAATGTTGCACATTTAGCTCATTTGGGAGGGATGTTAATCGCTTATATTATATTGAGGTATTGGAAAAATAAATACGGAACTTATTATTAATAATGGCAAATTTTATAATTGAAGATTTTAAAGATGCATGGAATAAACAAAATAATGCACTCGTAAAAATTATCTTAATTAATGTAATAATTTTTGTTGGAGCTAGCTTTATTGAAATATTCTTAACACTATCCGGTAGTGGTGAATTTTTTAACTATTTTATTAATAAATTAATGCTTCCTGCTTCTTTTACTTCTTTTATTATACAACCTTGGTCTTTGATTTCATACTTCTTCTTACATTTGAGTTTTACACATATTCTGTGGAATATGCTTTTTTTATATTGGTTTGGTAAAATAATACAAGACAATATCGGAAGTAATGCAGTAATTTCTTTATATGTTCTTGGAGGTATCGTTGGTGGCTTGTCTTACATGGCATTATTTAATATTATACCATATTATGAAAGTAGAATTTCAGATTCGTTAATGCTCGGGGCCTCTGCTGGTGTTTTTAGTGTAGTAGCTGGTTCTGCAACTCTATTACCAAATTATACTTTCTATCTACTTTTTCTAGGACCTGTAAGAATAAAATATATTGCACTTTTCTATATATTACTATCTTTCCTAGATGTTACTGGATCAAATGCTGGTGGAGAAATTGCTCACCTGGGTGGAGCTATGATAGGATACCTATTCATTAGACAACTTCAAAATGGGATTAATATGGGTGAGGGAATTATTAATATAATTAATATTTTTAAAAAGAAAAGTAATACAGAAAAAAGAAAGGAAACTATAATCAATAAGGAACAAAAATTTGATATTTCACAAGATGAAATTGATAAAATACTTGATAAAATTTCAGAAAGTGGTTATTCAAGTCTTTCAAAAAAAGAAAAAGAAAAATTATTTAATGCAAGTAAAAAATGAGAATATATAATGTGTTATTTTTTTTGTTTTTTTCAGGATGTACAATTAATAAAGAAATAGAAAATGTTGAAAACATTAAACTTGATGAAACCCTTGCAAAGGAGTTAGTTTCTCTTTCTATAAAATGTGTTGACAAAAAATATCCATACAAAATAGGATATAGATTTGTTGATGAAAATTGGTTAAAACCACACTATGAAATAACTCCATCATTTTATGGTTGCTGGGATTGGCATTCAGCTGTTCATGGACATTGGGCAATGATTAAAATTTTAAAAGATTTTCCAGAAATTTCAGAGAGAGAAGTTATTTTAAATAAACTAGAAAACAACCTAAGCGAAGAAAATTTAAATAAAGAATATGAATTTTTTAAACAAGACTTCGCAAAAGGATTTGAAAGAACTTATGGTTGGGCATGGCTAATGAAATTATATTCGGAGTTAGTGACATGGGAAGATGAAAGAGCTCAGATATGGGCATCAAATATGAAACCTCTGGTCAAACTATTAAGTGACAGAACTATTAAATTTTTAGATAAACTTTCAACTCCGCTCCGACCTGGAACACACGCGAATACAGCCTTTTCATTTTCTCTAATGATTGAATATGCTGCTGTTGTAAAAGATGATGTTTTAATGAATAAGATTAAAGATTATAGTATAAAAAATTTCTTTGGAGATAAAAACTGCCCAACAAATTATGAGCCATCAGGAACAGATTTTCTATCACCTTGTCTTGCTGAAGCTAGTTTGATGTCATTTGTTCTTGATAAACCAGAATTTAATAAATGGTTTTATAATTTTATTCCTTCCTTCAATGAAAAAGACTTTGGAAGTATTATTAATCCACCAGAAGTTCTTGACCCAGAAGACCCAGGAATTGGCCATCTAATTGGACTCATGTTTCATAGAGCTTGGACATTAAAGGATATTGCGATGAAACTCAATAATGATTCAGATAAAAAATTATTACAGAATATTGCAAAAAATCATTCCGCAAAAGGATATGAAATAATGTTTGAAAGTGGATATGGTGGTGAACACTGGTTGGCAACTTTTGCAATATATAATTTTTCTAAGTAGACCTATCTTTCTTTCTCAAGGTAGACAGTTCCCAATAGTTTATCTCTTCTTCTTACATAAGGTGTATTATAATACTCGACTGGGGTTACTTCGTAGAAATAAAAATCTGTTTTTACAATTTCAGAATTAAATGAATTCATACCATTCCAAATTTTATCAGTTGACTCTACAACCCCTTGATAAACAATTCTTTGATATCTATCCATAATTTTCACCTCAAAACTCAAATCTTCCTTTAATATATTTTGATATTTTATCACAAAATAATCATTGAAATCATCCCCATTAGGAGTGAAGTAATTTGGTAAATTATAAATTGGATTCCTGAGATTTTCGACATATATATAAACTTGTCCTAAAACTTCACAACCTTCATAATCCCTAACACTATAAGTAATTGTATCAAAAGGTATAGGAGACTCATCAAAATTATATGTTATAGTACCATCAATATTTGATATAGCATCTCCAAAAGTTGGACCAGAAATAATTTTTACACTTGTAGTATCTATTTCCGAGTCAGAATCAGTATCATTATCCAAAACATTTATAATTCTTGAACTAGCAACACTACCATCTACAATTATTGAGTCATTTTCAGTTTCTGGACAATCATTCTCATAATTAATTACAATTGTAACAGTAGCAGTATCATTACAATTAAGAAAAGTATCATCGATGTCAGAGAGAACATAGTCAAAAGTAATTATTTCAGGTCCAGGAGCTGGGACATCATCAGGCGCAGTATATATGAATGTTCCATCTTGATTCCAACTAAAACCACCAATTGAAGGAATAGAAAGTACATTAACCAAAAGATAATTACCTTCAATATCAAAATCATTAAATATTAATGTTGAGTCAATTACATCTCCCTCAGTAATATTAAAGACATCGTCAGCAGCTATTGGGCAGTCATTAACAGGATTAATACAAAGAGTAACCGTAACTATATCACTCTCTAAACCTGTATCATCGCGAACAAAATATGTAAAAGAATCTGTTGTTGACTCACCACCATCATGGGTATATATGAAAGTTCCATTAGGATTGAATATAAAGTTATCATAATGAAGAGGCCAATCAACCAGAATCGCAGTCAAAGTTTGTCCTGGATCATCATCATAATCATTTGATAAAACACCATCTTCTGAAAGAAGAATTTGAAGGAAATCGCCCTCATTTATACAATCAAAAGAATCTGCAACTGCTACAGGAGGTGTGTCAGGAACAGGTTCAATTCTTATTGTTACAGTGACTGTATCTGGTATCGCACATTCGCCATCCCTTAATAAATAAACAAATTCATCCACAAAGTTTTCACTATCATCATGGAGATATTCAAAAGAACCATCATCATTTAAAGTTAAATCTCCATAAGAAGGTATTTCATGGAGCTCTATTTCTAGTATATCACATGTGTTTTGATCTGTATCATTAGCAAGAACACCATTAAAGGGGTCAATATTTAGGGCATCTCCCTCACTAACACCACTATACAAGTCATCATTACCTACAGGACACTCATTTAGTATACTAATTTTAACAGTATCTGCAACCTGGGTTGTATCCTCGCCATCAGTTACAAAATAAGTGAACCATGTTTCATTAGGATCATCTGAACAGTCATGATCATAAACAAAAGTACCATCGTCATTTAATACAAATGCACCCGTTAAAGATGCGTGTAAAGAGTCAGGAATAACTCTCATAATATCTTGAGGATCTGGATCTTGACAATAATTTTCAAGAATACCATTAGTAATATCTGTGGTTAAAACTTCTCCTTCAAGAACTGAATATTCAATAATATCAGGACAATCAGGAACTCTATTTAATATTTTAATACAAACTTCAGTTTCTTCAGAAAAGCCGGTACCATCATAACTTACATATGTAAAGCAAACTTCATTTGGATTATCACTTCCATCATGCTCATAAGTAAAGGATCCATCTTCATTTAAATCTAATTTTCCTACTGTCACATCATTTACAATGAAAACTCTTAAATTATCTCCCTCAGCATCTGAGTCATTAGTCAACAAACCATTTGAAGCATCCACAATAAGAGTCTCTCCTTCAAAAACCTCAAAACTATCTTTCTTTGAAACAGGTAAGTCATTAACAGGATTTATAATAATTATAGCTTTTGCTAAACTATCAC
>CACPJB010000039.1 GCA_902634135.1 uncultured Marinoscillum sp.
GGGAATAAAAATAAAAACTCAGATACAGAGGTATCTTCTTTCTGGATTTCAAAATATGAGATAACATGGGAGATTTATAATTTATTTATGGAGTTTGAAGATAATAGTAAATTAGAATTTATTGTCGGAAATGAAAAAATTAAAGTTGATGGTATAAGTAAACCTACAACACCCTACACAGATATGACTTTTGGGATGGGATATGAAGGCTTTCCAGCTGTTAATATGACCCATAATGCAGCTTCAAAATTTTGCAAATGGCTATCTCTTGAGACTGGTAATTATTATAGACTTCCAACGGAGGCGGAATGGGAATATGCTAGTAGATATCAAACAAATGATGACTATAATGATATTAATGAGATAGATAATTATGCATGGCATAAAGATAATTCAGGTGGTAAGTATCAAAAAGTTGGTCAAAAAGAACCAAACAAATGGGGTATTTATGATATGTTAGGGAATGTATCTGAATGGGTAGCAGACTCCTACGAAGAGAATATTTTCAAATCTAAAAAGATAAGATCTGACCCTTTTATTTTCAATAAAAGAAAGTACCCAAAAGTTTATCGAGGTGGATCCTGGAATGATAAACCAGATGTATTGCTAACTCAAAAAAGATTTTATTCTAATAGCAGACTTCAAGAAAGAGATCCACAAATTCCAAAGAGTAAATGGTGGAATACTGACGCTCCACACATTGGCTTTAGGGTAGTAAGAGTAGAAAATACAGATTCAAAATCTCTGAGAGATATGTTTTGGAATAATTGATAAATGTTAATAAATTAATATTTATACTAATTAACCAATAATATGAAAAAAGAATCAAGAAGAAGTTTTGTTAGAAAGACAGCTGCAATAACTAGTGGTGTTTTAGCAACAAATGTTACATTTCAGTCTTTTGCTAACGTAAATGAAAATAAAAAACTAAAATTAGCTGTTGTTGGCTGTGGTGGAAGAGGATCGGGAGCTGTCGTACAAGCATTAACTGCAGATGAAAATGTTGAGTTAGTATCAATGGCTGATGCCTTTAGAGATAGAATTAATTCTAGCCTTAAGGGTATTCAAGATCACTTTGGAGATTCAAAAAAAATAAAAATAAAAGAAAAAAATATTTTTACAGGATTTGATTCTTACAAGAAGGCAATCGATTTATGTGATGTAGTAATTCTTACTACTCCACCTGGTTTTAGGCCTCTTCACTTTGAATATGCAGTTAATAATGGAAAACATATTTTTATGGAAAAACCAGTTGCAACTGATGCCACAGGTGTTAGGAGAGTTTTAGAATCAGCAAAAAAAGCAAAAGAAAATAAGTTAAATGTAGTAGTTGGTTTACAGAGACACTACCAAAATAAATATCTCAATTTACATGATAAAGTTTTATCAGATGAAATTGGAAAAATAGTTTCTGGACAAGTTTATTGGAATGATGGGGGAGTGTGGGTAAATAAAAGAAAGCCTGAACAAACTGAGCTTGAATACCAGATGAGAAACTGGTATTATTTTAATTGGATATGTGGTGATCATATTCTCGAGCAACATATTCATAACATTGATGTAGCAAACTGGTTTATTGGAGAATATCCGTCCTATGCTCAGGGTATGGGAGGAAGAGAAGTTCGAAATGGAATCGAACATGGTCAGATATTTGATCATCATTTTGTAGAATTTCATTATCCTGGAGGAGCAATTATATCAAGTCAATGCAGACATCAGAAAGGAACAGAGAGTCGAGTTGACGAAGTGTTTCAAGGATCTAAAGGTTCAGTAGTATTGGGTAAAGGAGAAATATATAATTTAAATAATGAACTGACTTATAAATATCCAAAATCATGGTCTGATGACCCAAATCCATATCAAGTTGAGCACGATAAATTATTTCAGTCCATAAGGAATGGAGAAGTTATATCAGACACAGAAAATGCTGCAAAAAGTACTCTTTCCGCAATTATGGGAAGAATGGCTACTTATACAGGAAAGAAAATTACTTGGGATCAAATTATGAATTCTAAAGAGAACCTTGTGCCAGATAACTTGACTTGGAATTCTAAAGCTCCAACTTTACCTGATTCTGCTGGACTTTATAATATTCCTATTCCTGGAAAAACTGAATTTATTTAAATATGCTAAGAAGAACTTTCATAAATAAATTTTCTATTTCCTTATCCATTGGGTCACTGTTTCCTTTTAATTCTTTCTCTAAGAATACTTTTAATTTAAATTATGCACCTCACTTAGGAATGTTTAAGAATAGTGTTGGAGATGACCCTATAGATCAAATTAATTATATGGCTGATCTTGGTTTCAGAGCTTTTGAGGATAATGGAATGAGCTCAAGATCAGTAGTACTTCAAAATAAAATATCTAAAACATTAGAGAATAGAGGAATGAAAATGGGAGTTTTTGTTGCTCACAAAATTTACTGGGATAAGCCTAATCTTTCTAGTGGAGAAAATGATTATAGAGATGAATTTTTGAATTATATCAAGAAATCTGTAGAAGTTGCTAAAAGAGTAAATGCAAAATGGATGACAGTGGTTCCAGGACATTTAGATTTAAGGAAAGATATGTCTTACCAAACCTCAAATGTTGTTGAAACTCTAAAGAGAGCATCTGATATTTTAGAACCGCACGGTTTAGTCATGGTACTAGAACCATTAAATTTCAGAGATCACCCTGGATTGTTTTTAACTGAAAGTCCCCAAGCTTTTCAAATATGTAAAGCTGTTGATTCACCATCATGTAAAATTTTATTTGATATCTATCATCAGCAAATTCAGGAAGGAAATCTAATTCCTAACATAGATGATACATGGGATGAAATAGCATATTTTCAAATTGGAGATAATCCTGGAAGAAAGGAACCAACTACTGGTGAGATAAATTATAAAAATGTATTTAAATTCATATATGAAAAAGGGTATAATGGCATACTAGGTATGGAGCATGGTAATTCCATTAAAGATGTTGAAGGAGAAAAAGCATTAGTTGATGCTTATTTGAAAGTTGACTCCTTCTAATTTCCTAGATGTTTTCTTTTACTTCCTATCAATATTAGCTCGGTTTGTCTTCCGTTTACATACCTAAAACCTGTATTCTCAAATACTCCTGCTTCCTCAAGCATAACTCTAATATCTTTATTCCATTCTTTGATAAAGACCTTTGTATTCAATTCAATTGCATAAACAGTATTATAATTCATGGGAAAATCTCCAGTAAAAGGAACACCACCTTGAGAGTCCCACATTCCTAAAGTTGTACCAGCTGAATGACCAAATGTACCTAGTGGATGGGTATAAATTTGAGGTCTTAAACCTTCATTTTTTCCTTGTTCTAAAGCTTCTTTTAGTATTTGATTACCAGTTTTTTTATATTCAAAGAGATTAGTAAAAATATCTTGAACTCTATTTCCTTCTTCTAAGGCTTTTATAAGATAGTCTGGTGCTTCTGTTTCATTTGGTTTGAGTACATAAGCTAATTCTTGGCAATCGGTATTTAATGTTAAGTAAGTGATACCAAAATCACAGTGAACTAAATCTCCAGGTAAAATAATATCAAATTTTGATTTACCGTCAAAGGCATAAAGATCACTAATCTCATTTCTTTGGACATCAATTGTTGGATGAAACCAAGTTTTGAGACCAAGTTTTTTCACCTTTTCTCTCATCCACCATACTACATCATCAGTAGTTGTAATTCCAGGAGTAATTACCTTAGTTGAAAAAGCTTCGTTAATAATTCCATGAGTTATTTCTACCAGTTGATCATAGATAATCATTTCCTTTTCAGTTCGAGTTTCAATCCATCTTATAGCAAGTTCCTCTGCAGAAACAATTTTATTAGATAATTTACTAGGGAGATTATTTAGAAAAAGTTCATAATCGGTTTTAACAATGCCATCTGCTAAAGCAAAATGATCAGAATAGTTCAATCCAATTTTTTCAGGATTTTTTTCTTCAATAAATTTAGCTAGAGCCTTCATCTGATTTGGTTCTTCTTCCTTATTCCAAATTGATGGAATATTTTTTCCAAAGGAGTATCTAGCTATTGCAACTTTTTCCACTTTTTTATTTTTTTTATCATAATGGAATGCCAATATTGTTCTTCTTCTAGCATTTAGCCATGTAGGTGGAAGAAGTGTTTTTATTACTGGATCCTCATTATATTCTCTAGTTATTATTACCCACATATCGATTCCTGTCTCATCCATAAGCTTAGGAAGCAAATTATCAAATCTATCTTTTTGAATTTCTTCTATAACTCTTGCCCTATCTTTAAGACCTAAAATATCTTGAGCATTAATTTGAACTGTTATTAAAAGGAAAAGAATTAAATTAATTATCTTCATTGTTACTATTTAAATTAAACCAAATTGAATACCCAAAATACAAATTATTGGAAAGAAAATTTAAAATACGTTGGAATTCTTTTATGCATATGG
>CACPJB010000040.1 GCA_902634135.1 uncultured Marinoscillum sp.
ATCCAAAAATCAATTATAGAAAAATTATAATCAAATCTTATTATTACAGAATAAGTTAATCTGTCAACATTTGGTTTTAGAGAGCACAAATTATTTGACAACCTTTCGGGTAGCATTGGAATAGTTCTATCTACTAGATATATTGATGTAGCTCTCTTCTCTGCTTCTTTATTAATGACAGTTCTAACATTAAAAAAGTGTGATACATCAGCTATATGAACTCCAATTAAATAGTGATTATCTTTCTTTTCTAGAGATAAAGCATCGTCAAAGTCTTTTGCGTCATCAGGATCTATAGTGAACGTGTCAATAGATCTTAAATCTTTTCTTTTTTTAATTTCTTTTTCTGAAATGATTTCATTTAAAAAGTCTGTCTCTTTAATTACTCCGGATGGAAATTCAGTAGGAAGACCAAAATCATATATAATTGAATTTATCTCTGTTTCATTTTCACCAATATTGCCTATACATTTTATTATTTTGGCCTCTGGCTTTTTTAAACTATTTCCCCAATCTACAACTTTAGCTAAATACTTTTTATTCTTTGAAAACTTTTCTGATTTTCTTTTTCTAATAAAAAAATCAACAAAAACTTTTTTGTTTTTTGGAACAAAAAAAGCAAAGCCTTTACTGTCCTGTATTGTTCCAATAAATTCAGTTGTTTTTCTTTCTATAATTTTAATCACTTCTCCCTCAAGGTTTTTTCTAGATAAGTGATGAAAAACTTTTACTTCTACTTTATCTCCATTTATTGCACCTTTTAGAAATCTGCTCCTAATTTTTATATCTTCAGAAAATTCATCTATTTCAATAAAAGCATATTTTTTGTTAACATGATCTACCGTACCCTTCAAAGTATAACTTCTAGAGTTTTTCTTTTTCTTTTTGTTTTTAAATTTCATCATCTAAAATTTCAAATTCAAATACTTTAGAAAGGTTATTAATTAATTTATTTTCTATATCTGGAATATTAACTTTTTCATTAGCCTCATTTTCAATTGATGTTACATCCTTACCCTGAATCCCACACGGTATAATATTTTCAAAATATTTTAAGTCCGTATTTACATTTAAAGCAAGTCCATGCATCGTAACCCACCTACTTGTTTTTACACCCAATGCACAAATTTTTTTAGGAAGATCACTTTTATGATTTATCCAGACCCCAGTCAATCCTTTGACCCTACCTGCATTTATATTTATTTCTTCTAAAGTTAAAATTACAGCTTCTTCTAATAATCTTAAATATTTATGAATATCTGTGAAAAAATTTTCTAAGTCTATAATTGGATAAATGATTATTTGTCCAGGTCCATGATAAGTTATGTCACCACCTCTATTTATTTTATAGAAATCTAAATTTTCTCTTTCAATAAAATTTTTATCAATCAATAAATTTTTTTCATCACCACTTCTTCCTAATGTGTATACATGAGGATGAGAGCAGGTTAGAATATAATTATGGGTTTTTATTAATTTGTTGTTTTTCCTATTATTAATTTTCGTATTAACAATTGTTTTAAATAATTTTTCTTGACGATCCCATGCTTTTTGGTAGTCAATGTGGCCAAGTTTTATCCACTTGATTTTTTTATTTTTTACTTTATTCAATGTAGTTCGAAATTTTAGAAACCTATTCTCTCACAAATAGTTTTCTGTCATAAATCAATTTACCATTTATATTCCATTCTCTAGTAATAAATGATTTATTTAAATCAAATGCTGATTCATTATATTTAATTTCTCTTTTCTTTTTTCCAGATTTGTAAAACTCAGTCCATGTTCCTACAGGCTTATCAAAAGCGTATTCCCCTTCTGCGGCTACATTCCCGTTTTCATAAAAAGCAAAGTATTTTCCTTGTTTTTCCCCGAATCTAATTGGAATTATTTCTTTCATTTTTTTCTTCTCTATATCCCAAAAAAATCTAATTGATTCAAGGTACCAACCTAAAGAAAATAACTCCTTATCCTGTAAAATATCTGATCTATTAAATCTAACCCACCTATCATGTTTTAGTCCATAGTAAAAAAAACCCTCCTCAATAATTTGATCACCTAATCTTTTTTTATAGGGGCCATGGACCATTAGAGCTGACTCAAGGATATCTTTAGACTTAACTATTTTCTTCTTTTTTTTATCATAAAAGTAAACTTCTTGAGCATACTTATTTTTAATTTCTGGAATTTTGATATAATGGAAGTTTTCATAAATAATGTTTCTTCCACTAGAAGATCTAATAAATCCTTTTTTGGTTTTTACACCAAAAAAAACATTTTTCTTTTTCTTTTTCTTTTTGATAACCATTAAAGAATCCTCTGCTTCTTGAAAAAGAAGATCATAAGATGAAATTGTATCAGTATTTAACCTAAAAATATCTTGGCTTGAAGCACTATAACTTATAGTATGAATAAGAATTATATATATAAAGAGTTTTCTTCTCATATTGTTAAAACGAGAATTTAATAAAAAAATTATTTTGATAAAATATCAAGGCTTCTTCTTACAAAACTTGTTAAGTCAGAACCGGTTAACATATTTTGAGAAAGTAATGCAAGATCGTATAGTTGAGATGCTATTTTTTCTTTTGTTTTTAAAGTTTTTGCTTTTAAAATTTTATCAACAGTTTTATGGTTCCCGTTAATACTAACAGCTACCATTTCTCCTGGAGCACCCATCATCATAGGATTACCTCCACTAGTCTTTGCCATGTCTTGCATTCTTCTGAAAAATTCTGGTAGTGTGATAGTTACAGGACTATCATCAGGACTTAATCCATCGACTGTTATCACAGTTGATTTATTATCAATAATTTTTTCAAAAATCTCTTTAAGTTCTTTTTGATTGTCTTCAGTAATTACAGCTTCTTTTTTCTCTCCCTTATCAATTAACTTATCTAATATGTCAGCGTCAACTCTCTTTATTTGAGTTTTTTCTAGTTTTTGTTCTAAATGATTTATATAGTGACTGTCAATAACGTTATCAAAGACTACTACATCATAACCTCTGTTTTTTGCATCCTGAATAAATGAATCTTGCTTATTGATATCAGAAGTGTATAAAATCACATGATTCTTGTCTTTATCTTTTTGGGTTTTATTAACGTATTTTTTGTATTCATCAAATGTTCTCATTTTCCCATCAACACTTTCTAGTAAAGCAAGAGATTCTACTTTATCATAAAACTTTTCTTCAGATATCATACCATACTTAACAAATAGATTAATGTCTTTCCATTTATTTTCAAACTCTTTTCGGTTTTCTTTAAAGAGTTCATTTAACTTATCTGCAACTTTTTTTGTAATGTATGTGTTAATTTTTTTTACGTTACCATCAGCTTGAAGATAACTTCTAGATACATTAAGAGGAATATCAGGAGAATCAATAATTCCATGAAGTAACATAAGAAATTCAGGAACAACATCTTTTACTTCATCAGTTATAAATACTTGCCTAGAATAAAGTTGAATTTTGTTTTTTTGTACTTCAAAATCATTTTTAATTTTAGGAAAATAGAGTATACCAGTTAAGTTAAAGGGATAATCTACATTTAAATGAATCCAAAAAAGTGGCTCTTCTGAAAATGGGTATAGTTCTTTATAAAAGCTTTTATAATCTTCATCTTTAAGATCTTTCGGGCTTTTATTCCATAATGGAGTTGGATTGTTGATGATGTTATCAACTTTAACGGTTTTATACTTAGGATTACCGTCTTTATCTTTTCCATCTTCTTTTGACTCATCTTTTTGTCCAAATTTTATTTCTACTGGTAAAAATTTGCAATACTTACCAAGAACTTCATTGATTTTGGATTCATCAAGAAATTCTTTAGAGTCATTATTTATATGTAAAATTATTTCAGTTCCTCTTTCTTTTTTCTTTGATTCTTTAATCTCAAATTCTGTATTTCCATCACATCTCCAATAAGCTGACTTATTTTTATTTATATAAGATTTTGATTTTATTTCTACATATGTCGAAACCATGAAGGCAGAGTAAAATCCTAAACCAAAATGACCTATAATTTGCTGAGAGTCTCCTTTCTCTTTATATTTTTCAACAAATTCAGTAGCGCCTGAGAAAGCAATTTGATTTATATATTTTTTTATTTCTTCGGCAGACATGCCAATCCCCTTATCTAAAATTGAAATTGTTTTTTTCTTTTTATCAAGTGATATCTCTATCGTCAAATCTCCCAGTTCCTCTTTTAATTCTCCCATTTGAGATAAACTTTTTATTTTTTGAGTAGCATCTACTGCATTTGAAACTAGTTCTCTAAGAAATATATCGTGATCTGAGTAGAGAAATTTCTTTATAATTGGAAAT
>CACPJB010000041.1 GCA_902634135.1 uncultured Marinoscillum sp.
ATGATAATATTGATACAGCTATGTCAAAAACAGTTGGTATGCCAATTGCTCTTTTGATTGAACATATAATTACAAATAATTATAAAAAACCAGGTATTCATTTACCATTTGATAAACAAATCTATGGACCTATACTAAAAAAAATGAAAGAATTAGGTATTGTTTTTAAAGAAACTGAAACTAGTATTTAAAGGTATCCATGAAGTTTGTAGTAAAATCACCCTTAATAAAGTTTTTATCATTCATTATCTTAATATGAAAGGGAATTGTAGTTTCAATACCTTCAATAATAAATTCTTTAAGAGCTCTCTTCATTCTAACAATTGCTTCATCTCTAGATTGATGACTTACAATCAATTTAGCAATCATTGAGTCATAATTTGGGGGAATAACATATCCTGAATAAATATGTGAATCAACTCTAACACCATGACCACCCGGTTTATGAAGAGCAGTTATTTTTCCAGGAGAAGGTCTGAAATTTGAAGATGGGTCTTCTGCATTAATTCTACATTCTATAGAGTGAAGCTTTGGATAATAATGTTTTCCTGATACTTTCACTCCATCTGCTACTTTAATTTGTTCTTTAATTAAATCATAGTCTGTTACTTCTTCAGTAATTCCGTGTTCAACTTGAATTCTAGTATTCATCTCCATGAAATAAAAATTTTTATGTATATCTACTAAAAACTCAATAGTTCCTGCTCCTTCATATTTTATAAATTTACAAGCTTTAACAGCTGCTTGCCCCATTTTTTCTCTTAGTTCATCATCAACAAATGGTGATGGTGTTTCTTCAATTAATTTTTGATGTCTTCTTTGAATAGAACAATCTCTCTCTGATAAATGTGATACATTACCATATTGATCTCCCATAACTTGAATTTCAATATGTCGTGGTTCGACAATAAATTTTTCAAGATAAAGTCCAGAATTTGAAAAAGAAGCTTCTGATTCTGCCTTAGCACTATTCCAAGCATTTTCAAATTCTTTTTCATGATTTACAATTCTCATCCCTTTTCCTCCACCACCTGCAGTTGCTTTTAAAATTACTGGATATCCGATTTTTTTTGCTAAATCTTTTCCGTCTTTAATAGAATTAAGTAGACCATCTGATCCAGGAACTGTAGGAATTCCAGCTGCTTTCATAGTTTCCTTTGCTGTAACTTTGTCTCCCATTTTTTCAATCATTTTCCAATCAGGTCCAACAAATTTTATTCCACTTTCTGAACAAATTTTAGAGAATTCTGCATTCTCTGAAAGAAAGCCATATCCTGGATGTATAGCATCTGAATTTGTAATTTCAGCAGCTGCCATAATTTTTGGAATACTAAGATAAGATTCTTTAGAAACAGGAGGGCCAATACAAACTGCTTCATCAGCAAACCTAACATGAAGGCTTTCTTTATCAGCTGTGGAATAAACGGCAACTGTTTTTATTCCCATCTCATTACAGCTTCTTATTACCCTTAAGGCAATTTCTCCTCTATTTGCTATAAGTACCTTTTTAATCATTAGAAATTTAGCTAGGGTCTACCTCAAATAATGGTTGATCAAACTCTATTGGTGAATTATCATCTACTAATACTTTCACTATTTTACCTGAAACATCAGATTCTATATCATTAAATAGTTTCATTGCTTCAACTATACAAATTGTTTGTCCAACTTTAATTGTGTCTCCTTCACTAACAAAAGGATCACTTTCAGGATTTGGAGATCTATAAAATGTTCCTATCATAGGAGATTTTATAATAATATTTTTCGAAGAAGCTTTTTCTTTATTTTCTTTAACTTTTACAGTTTCTTGTTTTATCTGTGAAGGAGTATTTTTTACTTCTTTTGGTATTTCAGTTGTTGTATAATTTCCATTATTTTTTTTAACTCTAATCTTGTAATTTTCAGTTTCTATACTTACGTCATCAAGATCTGATTTTTTAATAAAATTAATTATATCCTGAATTTCTTTTATTTTCATTCTACAAATTTAGGTTATTTTACTCTTTCAACATATTTGCCTTGTCTGACATCAATTTTTATTCTATCATTTTCATTAATAAATAATGGAACTTGAATTTCTGCCCCTGTTTCTATTTTTGCTAATTTTGTGGCGTTAGTTGCAGTATCTCCTTTAATACCTGGTTCAGTATAAATTACTTTACTTTCTAAATTTTGAGGTAATTCACATGATAAAATATCACCAGTTTCAGTATGTATGGAAATTTCTACCTCAATTCCATCCACTAAATAATTTGGAAAATCAATTTGACTCTCCTCTAAAGATAATTGTTCATATGTAGATGTATCCATAAAATGATAACCTGAACCATCTTTATATAAAAACTGATGTGATCTTTTTTCCACTCTAGCTGTAACAATTTTATGACCTGATGGAAAAGTATTATCTATTACTTTTCCAGTAACAACATTTTTTAACTTTGTTCTAACAAATGCAGGACCTTTACCTGGTTTTACATGCTGAAATTCTGTTACAAAATATAAATTGCCATTATATTCTATGCATAAACCATTTTTTATATCACTAGTTGAAGCCATTTTAATTATTATAAGACCATTTTAAATATAACGAACCCCATGTGAATCCACCCCCAAATGCCGCTAATATTAAATTATCTCCTTTTTTAAATTTATTTTCAAAATCCCATAGACATAAAGGAATTGTCCCAGCCGTAGTATTTCCATATTTTTCAATATTAAGAAGAACTTTTTCTGGACCAACACCCATTCTTTTTGCAGTAGCATCTATAATTCTTTTATTTGCCTGATGAGGAACTAAATAAGATATATCATCTGATTTTAGTTTATTTTTATTCATAATTTCTTCAGAAATATCAGCCATATTGGTAACTGCAAATTTAAAAACGGAAGAACCTTCCTGATATATGTAATGTTCTTTGTTCTTAATTGTTTCTGTTGAAGCAGGTCTTAAACTTCCTCCAGCCTTAAGACAAAGCATATCTCCTCCTGATCCATCACTTTTTAATAAATAATCTTGGATTCCAGTTTCATCTTCTGAAGGTTCTAATAAAACAGCCCCACCTCCATCTCCAAACAATACACAATTTTTTCTCTCTTCGTAATCTATGATTGATGACATCTTATCAGCTCCTATTACTATAACTTTATTATGAGTTCCAGCTTCAATAAATTGAGATCCAGTAGCTAGAGCATAAATAAAACCAGAACAAGCTGCTGAAATATCAAACCCATATGAATTAGTAGCCCCTATCTTATCAGCAATTAAATTAGATGTAGATGGAAATAACATATCTGGAGTAACAGTTGCGCAAATAATTAAGTCAATTTCTTTGGGGTCGGTATTAGTTTTCTCTAATAAACCTTTTACACATTCAACTCCGAGAATTGAAGTGCCTTTCATATCTCCTTTTAATATCCTTCTTTCTTTAATACCAGTTCTTGTTACAATCCATTCATCACTTGTATCAACTAAAGTTTCTAATTCTTTGTTAGTAAGAATATAATCAGGGACATAACCATGAACACCAGTAATACTAGCCTTATGTTTTTTTAAAATCATAAAATAGAATGTATAATATTAATTTATGCTACTGATTCATTTTCAAGAACAACTTTTCCCTTGAAATACAATTTACCTTCATACCAATATGCTCTATGAGGTAAGTGAGATTCACCAGTAGTAGAACAAACTACAAACTTTTTTGCATTTGCTTTATAATGGGTTCTTCTTTTATCTCTTCTAGTCTTTGAAGTTTTTCTTTTAGGATGCGCCATCTTATTTATTTTAATTTATTTAATGGACCCAATCTTGGATCAATATTTTTCTTTTTTTTAGTACTGAACACAAAATTATCAATATTATCTTCATTTTCTACAGAAGGATGTAATCTTTTTACAGGTATTTC
>CACPJB010000042.1 GCA_902634135.1 uncultured Marinoscillum sp.
TATGAAAAAAAAAATATCATACTTTAGACTATTCTTAACTTTTTTAAAAACTGGAACTATTTCTTTTGGTGGCTATATGATGCTTATAGCAATGATAAAGAGAGAATTTTCTGACAGAAAAAAAATAATAAAAAATAAAAAAATACTTGATGCAATAACCATGGCTAGTTTTCTTCCAGGACCAATGGCTATAAATGTTGCTTCATATATTGGATTTTTATTAAAAGGTTGGAAAGGTGCTATTGTTTCTTTCATAGGAGTACTTCTACCCTCATTTTTATTAATGGTTTTATTTTCACATCTATATATTAATTCAAAGAATATTCCAGGTTTTTCTTCTTTCTTTAATGGTGTTATGCCTGTAGTTGCTGCAGTTATATTCTCTGTTGCATATGGTTTTTATAATGATACAAAAGATAAAAAATTTGCATTTCTTTTATTTATTTTAAGCCTTACAATTACAGCTATTATTAAAGGTTATATATCTATTATACTTCCATTAATTATATGTGGCGGACTAAATCTATTGTATAATGGTGATAAAATAAAAAAAATATCTAATACAAAAAAGGCTTTTATTAGAGTAAAAGGTATAATCATTGCTTTTATTATACTAACCTTGTTATTAGTATTTTTAAATACAGCACCTATATTATCTCCAAACTTTATTTTATCAAAAACTTTTGCAAATATTTCTCTTACTCTTTTTGGAGGAGGTTATGTATTTATTCCTTATCTAGATAAGATAATTGTTGAACAATTAGGATGGCTTACAAAAAGAGAATTTGTTGATTCAATAGCTATGGGGCAGATAACTCCTGGTCCAATTTTGATAACGGCAACTTTCATAGGATATAAGATTAATGGTTTTTGGGGTGCTTTTTTATCTACTATATCAATATTTTTACCTTCATCTGTTGTAATAATCTTTTTTTCTAGAATTTACTATTTTATAAAAAAAAATAATACTATAAAACTTATTATTCAGGGTTTTAAAATAGGAATTATAGGTTTAATAACTTATTCAGGATGTATTATTATGTTAAAGCAGATTGAGGAATTTAACTTAATAACATTATCTATTTGTCTACTCTCTTTTATATTATTTATAAAAACTAAAGTGCATCCTATTTTTATTATTATGATTTCAGGGATTATTGGATTTTATTTTAATTTTTAAAATCTAATAATTTTAATTTTCCTTCGTCATATTCAAGATACGAAGATCCATTTATCCATTCTCCACAATTATAATAGGTGCTTTTTTCTGAAAGCTTAAATTTATTTTTATAATGACTATGTCCAAAAATAAAAAAATTAATTTCTTTAATATCTAGGTATTTTTTACAATAATTAATAATTCTATCATCATTTTTTTTTGCATTTCCTGAGATATTAATTTCTTTTTTTGAATTAGAAAGATACTTACCAATAGGGATGCCGATATCAGGGTGAATCCATCTATACATAAACTGTAGTATTTTATTTTTAAAAAAAACTTTTTTTAAAGTTTTATATCCAATATCACCAGGGCCTAGTCCATCACCGTGTCCAACAAGAAATATTTTCTCGTTAATTAAAAATTCTTGTGGTTCTTCAAAAATATTTATACCTAATTCTTTAAAATAACTTCTTACCCATAAGTCATGATTTCCCAAGAAATAATGGAAATTTATTCCTTCTTCAATCATATCAGATATAGTTGATAGAAACCTTAAATTATCTTTAGGGATAACATTATCATATTCAAACCAAAAATCAAAAACATCACCTAATAGAAATATATCCTGTGCGTCATTATTAATAGAATTTAACCAAGATATTATTTTTTTTTCTCTTAATTTGGATGATGCTTTATCTGGTCTACCTAGGTGGAAATCACCGGCAAAATAAATTTTTTTATTAGTTATTTTCTGAAGGTTTATCCTCTTTTTTACCATCTATTTTTTTACTTTTATTGTCTCCAGGTTCATCAATTTCAAAGGGCCTTTTACCTATAAGGGTTTCTAGATCATTTTGAAATAGTATTTCTTTTTCTAAAAGCTTTTTTGCTATTTTTTCAAGTTGTTCCCTCTTTTCTATTAATAAACTTTTTGTTCTATCATAAGCATTATCAACAATTCTTTTAACTTCAGAATCAATTTTTTCTGCAGTTGAGTCGGAATATGGTTTAGTGAAATTATAATCAGATTGTTTAGAATCATGAAAAGATATATTTCCTATATTTTTATTCATTCCATATACTGAAACAATACTATATGCCATTTTTGTTATTCTCTCTAAATCACTGAGTGCGCCAGTAGAAATTTTTCCAAAAATAATTTCTTCTGCTGCTCTTCCTCCAAGTGCCATACACATTTCATCTAGCAATTGGTCTGTTTGGTATAGATACTGTTCTTTTGGTAGGTATTGTGCATAGCCTAAAGCTGCAATTCCTCTTGGGACAATACTAACTTTTACAAGTGGGTCTGCATGTTTTAAATACCAACCTGCAACTGCATGACCTGCTTCATGGTATGCAACGATTTTTTTCTCTTCAGGTGAAATTATTTTATTTTTCTTTTCTAGACCCCCAATAACTCTATCTATTGCGTCTTGAAAATCTAACATTTCTATTGATTCTTTATTTTTTCTTGCAGCAATTAGAGCAGATTCATTACATACATTCGCGATTTCAGCACCAGCAAACCCTGGAGTTTGTGCGGCTAAATTTTTAAGATTTACATCATCATTTAATTTGAGAGGCCTTACATGAACTTTGAAAATTTCTTCTCTTCCTTTTAAATCTGGCTTATCTATTGAAATTTGTCTGTCAAATCTACCTGGTCTTAATAATGCTGAATCTAGAACATCAGGTCTATTTGTTGCTGCTAAAATAATTACTCCTGAGTCTGTAGAAAATCCATCCATCTCAACAAGAAGTGAATTTAATGTATTTTCTCTCTCATCATTAGAACCAGGCATTTGTCCTCTTCCTCTACTTCTACCAATTGCATCTATTTCATCAATAAAAACTATGCAAGGAGCTTTTTCTTTAGCCTTTTTAAATAGATCTCTAACTCTAGCTGCTCCTACACCAACAAACATTTCAACAAAGTCTGACCCTGATAGAGAATAGAATGGAACATTTGCTTCACCAGCAACAGCTTTTGCAAGAAGCGTTTTTCCCGTGCCAGGTGAACCAACAAGTAAAGCTCCCTTTGGTATTTTACCACCTAATTTTGTGAATTTTTTTGGGTTCTTAAGAAATTCAACAATTTCTTTTACTTCTTCTTTTGCTTCTTCTAATCCAGCTACATCCTTAAATGATAACTTAATTTTACTTTCTTTATCAAATAGAGATGCTTTAGATTTTCCAATATTAAATATTTGTCCACCAGGACCTCCACTTGTTGACATTCTTCTTAATAGAAACCAGAAACCAATAAGGATTAAAATTGTAAAACCCCAAGTTTGTAAAAATGAATAGATATCTGTTCTACTCTCTGTTAAATATTCAATTTCATTTGAATTCTCTCTACCAAGAGAACTTATTAAATCATCATATCTTTTTTCGAAAGATTCAATTGAAGATACTTCAAGTTTATAATGAGGTCCATATGTATTACTTAATAAATTAGAGGACTCTAATTCATCTTTATAAGCTGAATTTAATAAAGCTTCCTCCTTTAGAGTAATTTCAATTATTTCTTGATTTTTGATTACTATGATTCTAGAAATATCATGGCTTTTAATCATCTTCTGGAATCTATTATAATCTATATTTATTGGTTTTGTGGAGAAAAAACCAAACGAAAGA
>CACPJB010000043.1 GCA_902634135.1 uncultured Marinoscillum sp.
AATAATGTATGAATTAATGATTTTAGTTTTTGTTATTGGTTATGCTTGTATCACAATTGAGCATCAATTAAAAGTAGATAAAGCTGCTATTGCATTAATAACAGGTATTCTATGTTGGACGATTTATGTCTTTGGCAAGGAAGAGATTGTTCAACTTGATAAAATAAAAAATTACGCTGAAGAAGAGTTTACAAATATTTATCCGGATGAAATAGTTGAAACAACTGAAAGTGTAGAGAAATCAACTAAAGAAATAATTCAGCATTACGTAACTGAAGTTCAATTATTTGAAATTCTATCTGAAATATCAAGTATACTTTTCTTTTTAATGGGGGCAATGACCATTGTAGAAATAATTGATATTCACGGGGGATTCAGGGTAGTCACTGATAGAATTAAAACAACAAGTAAGCTCAAATTATTTTGGATTCTTGGTTTTGTCTCATTTTTCTTCTCTGCTCTTCTTGATAACCTCACAACATCTATTATAATGGTATCATTAACAAGAAAATTCATAGCTGATCAAAAAGACAGATGGTTTTTTCTTGGAATGATAATTATTGCAGCAAACGCTGGAGGTGCTTGGTCGCCAATCGGTGATGTAACAACTACTATGTTATGGATAGGAGATCAGATTACCACTTCCGAAGTAATTACTAAATTAATAATGCCGAGTTTAGTATGTTTAGTTGTGCCACTAATCATTATGTCACCTAAGGTAAAAGGTACATTCAAAAGGCCAGATACTGACAAAATGGAAATATCACATCATACAACAGATAGAACTAGGAATATAGTTTTTTACAGTGGTGTTGTTGGATTAATTTTTGTCCCATTATTCAAATCAGTAACTCACTATCCTCCTTTCATGGGTATGATGTTAAGTCTTGGATTCCTATGGCTATTGACTGACCTTTTACACAGAAAAGATGATAAAGAAGATAAAAGATATTTTTCTGCATATCATGCATTAGAAAAAATGGATGTGCCAACTTTATTATTTTTCTTAGGAATTTTACTTGCTGTTGGTAGTCTTCAGGCTGCAGGTCAACTCGGTCAAATGGCAGTATTCCTAGATAATGAGATTGGAACTGACACAAAAAACGGTGTATATACTATTGGTCTAATTATTGGTCTTCTATCGGCAATTGTTGACAATGTGCCTTTAGTTGCTGCTGCAATAGGAATGTATCCATTGGAAATTGGAGGGATCGGGTTCTTTGCTCAAGATGGTTTATTCTGGCAGTTTCTTGCATATTGTGCTGGAACAGGGGGAAGTGCCTTAATAATTGGTTCTGCTGCTGGAGTTGCTATTATGGGATTAGAAAAAATTCCATTTTTCTGGTATATGAGAAAAATATCACTTTATGCAATTATTGGATACTTATTTGGAGCAGCAGCTTATGTCCTTCAGAATATGTTGCTGAGTTAAGATTGACTTACACTTATAATTTGCAATAAGCTTTGCGCTGATTCTAATCCTTTATCTCCATGTTTTCCACCACACCTCTCTAGTGCTTGGTTCAAATTATTTGTAGTTAAAACACCAAAAATAACGGGTTTATTATTCTTGATTGACACATTTGTTAAACCATTAGCAACAGCATTAGAGATATAAATATCATGATCTGTTTGCCCTTTAATGATACATCCAAGAGCTATAATTCCATCTAATTTATTTTCTAAAAATAAATAATTTGACATATAAACTAATTCCATGCTCCCAGGTACAACTTTTGAGATTATATGATTCTCTTGCACTCCTGAATCTAACAAAAAGCTATGAGCAGAGTTATATAATAGATCAGTGATTTTATTATTCCAAGATGATTTAATAATTCCTATCCTACAATTATTGAATTCCTTACTTTCAAATGAAGAATAAATAGGAGAATTAAAACTCATAATAGCAATCCTTCTATTCTAGACTTATTTTTAAGAGAAGTTTGATACTCAGGAGAATTTTTATATTCTGCAATTATTTCTTCATATGCCTCTAATGCCGATTCTAAATCACCAATTTCTTCGTATACTATTGCTAACTTAAGAAGATAACTAGGAGTAAAAAATTCATTAGGATTTTCATTTGAAGCTTTTTTGAAAAATGTTATAGCATTAACAAAATCACCTAATTCAACATAAGCATCTCCAATTAAAGAATATGCTCTACCCTGAATCAATAAATCAGAAGATGAAAAATTATTTAAATAATTAATTGCATTCTGATAATTTCCTAGTTTAAGATAAGATGCCCCTGCATAAAATCTGGATAAATTAGCAGCATCTGATAAACTGTATTCATCAATTATCTCTAGAAAACCATAATTATTTCCATCACCATTTAATGCTTGAACAAGACTATCCTTCTCAAAGTAATAAACAGCCTGAAACATTTCATTCTGAGCATTATTATTCTGAGTAGTTTTTAAATAAGAAAAAACAGAAAAAGTTAGAATTGAAAGAGCTATAACTGCAAAAAATGAAAATATAATATTTTTATTTTTATTAATAAATTGCTCTGATTTACTTATACTTTCATTTATAACATCTTGGCTTTCTAATGGAAGTATTTCGTTATTTTCTTTTTTGGGTTTTCTAATTTTTACCATATTAAATTATTCTCTTATAAAGGGGTAATCTTTTTGTACATATATATCAGTATATGCTTCTTCGGCATCAGGATAAGGAGAATTCTCTGAGAATTCAACAGATTTTTTAACTTGATCTTTTATTTGCTGATCAATATTTTCAATATCCTCAGACTTAAGTATTTTTTTAGATAAAATCATATTCTTCACTTGCTCAATTGGGTCTTGATCTTTATAAATTTCTACCTCCTCTTTAGATCGATATTTAGCTGGATCTGACATAGAATGGCCTTTGTATCTATAAGTTCTGAATTCCAAAAGTGTAGGTCCATCTCCATCCCTAGCTCTTTTTGCTGCTTTAGCAACGGCTCTATGTACTTTGATAACATTCATTGCATCTACAGGTTCAGATGGGATATTATAAGATAATCCAGATTTATATAATTCTGTAACATTAGAAGTTCTATCAACTGAGGTTCCCATTGCATATCCATTATTCTCTATAATAAATATAACTGGTAATTTTAAATACATAGAAATATTAACAGCTTCATGAAATGCACCTATTCTTAATGCTCCATCCCCGAAAAAAGTAAGACAAATATTACCAGTATTTTTATATTTTTCAGAAAAAGCAATTCCAGCACCCATTGGAATTTGATTACCTACAATCCCATGTCCACCAAAGAAATGTTTTTCTTTATCAAACATGTGCATAGAACCTCCTTTTCCTTTTGAGATACCTGTAGCTTTACCAAAAAGCTCAGCCATTATTTTATCAGGACTTGTTCCTAATGCCAGAGGGTGCGCATGATCTCTATATGCAGTTATATATTTATCCCCTTCTTTTAAAGCGCTAACACATCCTGAAGCACAAGCCTCTTGCCCTATATAAAGATGACAAAATCCTCTTATTTTCTGTTGCCCATATAATCGTCCAGCCATTTCCTCAAACCTTCTCATTAAGAGCATAGACTTTAGCCAATAGATATAAGTGCTAGAGCTAAATTCCTCTTGAATCTTTGATTTACTTTTTTTTTCTTTAGTTGTGGGCATATTTTATTATTATATAACTTATTCTACAATAAAAATATATTTATTTACATTAAAATCAATTCTTATTTTTTGCACAAATATATATGCATATTGATAAAATAAAGATTAATAATTTCAAAAATTATATTTCTACTGAAG
>CACPJB010000044.1 GCA_902634135.1 uncultured Marinoscillum sp.
TGTCAATGACAGTTGCAGCGTCACCATTCACAAAAATGGCAAACGTTTCAATCTCAGTCCAAATATTATTCATAACTTAGATGAATTAAATTTAAAAGGAAAAATAAAATCTATTACCAAAACTAGATTTACAATAATTGAAAATGTTGAAGAACCTACAACATATGAATTTGTTTCTAGAGAGGAACAAAAATTTAATAAAAATGGGAATCTATTTAAAATTGATTCTTATAATTGGTTAGGGGGAGAAACTAAAACTAGTTGGAGATGTAAAAGTTATGAGTTGCAACCTAAAATAGCAATGACTAGATATGTAGATAAAGAAATACATTGGAAGAATATATTTAAATATGATATAGAAGGAAATCTGATTGTTACTGATGCTTATGGTTTAAATGGAACATTTCAAGGCAGGGATATATATAAATATAATTATGATGATAATATAAAAGAAAATGGAAATGGACTTCCGTATAAAATGATATCAGAATATGCATCAGGACTTACATCTATGGTAACAATATTTAAATATGATGATTATGGTAATATGATTGAAGAATATGTAGAGTTTTTAGACCCTTTTCATAATCAGCCAAGTAGTTTTCTTACAAGAATATATGAATATGATAAATTTGATAAGAATAATAATTGGATTAGGAGAATTGAATATCATAATGGAAAAGCTAAAGAAGTTAAAGAAAGAATAATAAAATATTATAACTAATCAACAAATTATTTATTAATCAATCTCTTATTTCTTAATTTATAAACCTCCTAAGTTCATCACTATAGAATGTAAATTCTGGAGTTTGAATAACTTCTATCGAAGCTCCTATTTCATACCACACCCCATCATTTTGAGGATTAATTAAAATATGATTTTCTTGAGCCGGCATATAGCTTTGACTTAGCATAACTTTTTTTAATCCTCTTGAGTCTGAAACTACATCAATAATCTTAACTGCGTGACCAACTCCTGGGGGAGGATTACTTCTAATAAAAAAATCACCTGGTTTTATATCTGAAAGAGGCACTCTATATGAATCATACTTTTCTATAGACCAAGTATTAGAATACATCCAAATTTCTCTCAACCATTTTCTAAATGTTTCAGGATTTTCTTCTAATTTATTATTACGTAATACTAATGTTACTTTATTACCATCAACCTTGTAATAATGACTTAAATAATCTAGATATTTAGCTTTAAATCCACTTACAAAAGTGTATTGAAGTTTATCAAATAATCCTTTTGAATAAAAGTATTTTGCCCTCATAAATATAACAGCATCTGCACATTGATGTAAATCAGCTGTTCCAATATCATAATCAAATACAGCAGCCCAAATATTATCATTATATTTATTTTCACCATTATGGTACTTTACAATATTATTATTCTTCAACGGGAATTTTCTTAAAAAAATAGAATACTCATCATTATAATTTCTTTCATAACCTTCAGGTAGAGTAAATTTTGTTTCTATATTTTGTTGAGTAAAACAGACAAGTGGAAAAAAGAATAAAAGAAAAAATAATATCTTTTTCATAATGGACTTTTAACGTATCAACAAAAATAAAATTGTTTAAGGTCTATAAGGAATTAGAATAAATCTGATTGTGGTTCAGGAGGTCGCCGGTTCGAGTCCGGTCTTCCACCCTTTTTCTAAATTTAATTTAATTCCAAGATGCATTTTCCCAAGCGTCTGTTGACTTAATAATGGATATTTGGCTATCTCTATCTTGTAGCATAAAAGCATCAAACTCTTTGTAAAAATCTTCTACTGAGATATTAAAGGATTCTTCAAATGCATCTTTCCATCCATTACCTGGATTTAATTTTTCTTTCTCTGAAAATATTGTGTAAAAATCTTTTATTATTTTTTTAAAATTATTTTCATTCATATGCCATAGGTAAACATATGCCATGAATCCTCCTCCATATGCATAAAATTCATCACCTACTCTATAATTTTCACTTTCAAAATCTTTTAGAGATATAGAATTAGAAGCTGATACTGATCTCCTAGCTTCATCTAAAAATGAAACAGCATATTTGTAGTGATCAAAATCTAAATCTTGTTTTGCCATTAAAGGCAGGCTTGCAAAATCAGCAGCTCCTTCTACCATCCATATTGGAATGAATGGTAAAGGTTTTCCAGTCTGAAAATTTTCTTTATTAATTCCAAATTGGTTTCTTTCCTCAAAAAAGAAGAAATGTGAAGTTTGAAAGGTATGAAAATATTCATGCATCAAATATCTTATCCCCGTATCTTCTGTCTCACTACTTCCTATGGAAGTGAATGCATCATCATAAATCATTAGATCTGCACCGTTATGAAGATATGTATTATAAACACCACCTCCATAACTTCTTTCTCCCCAGGATTCTGCACTTTCTTTTATACAATCCTCAACTTCATTTCCTTCTCTTATAAGATTACAAAAATCTGTATCAAATTGAGTTTTTGCATCTTGACTGGCATTAAATTGATCAATATAGAATACGTTTATTGGAACTATATTTGGTAAATTCAATTTTACCCAGTCCATTGAGGCTTGAACTTTTTTTTCTCTTCCACCAAGTATTGATACGTCATAAACATTTATACATATTTTAGGATCTGCTTGCCATGCGTATTCATAGTAATCGTGTGTGTTGTCGCTATCAACTGGATTTGGTCTAGTTAGGTAAGAGAGACCACTGCATGTAAAGTTATAAACTTCTTCTATATTTTCAATTTTATCTTTGCTACAGGAAACTAATGCAAATAAGATTAATAAATTAGATTTGTATTTTTTAAAGAAATTTTTCATCATTACCTTTCACTGTTTAAACACTTTATTTGAGGGTTTTTATTTAATTACCTATCAATTACTTGTATATAAAGATATAAAACCTTGGCACTTATTTGGCACCTTTGATTAATCAATTCTTTATATTTAGTTATGTCTTTAAAAAACAACTTTTATTTATTTTTATCGGGATTGATAGTTTTTGTTGGTCAAATAATTGGTAATGTTGGGTTTCTAGATAATGGTATTATGTGGGCTTTATTTATTTTCTCTACTTGGTTAATTATCATTGGAATTCTATCTACAATCATTTGGTATTTAATTGGAAAAAAATATTATGATAAAATTTATCTTGTAATATCAATAATATCTTTCTTTCTTGTTTTGACCTAGAAAATAATTCTGACAGTTATTTGACAGTTATTGATTAATCAATCTTTTTTCAATTATTGAAAGAGATTAACTGAATTTTAAACAGCTTCGTTAGACTTAAATTTATATATTGAAAGTGATACAATAAATAAGCATAAGAATATACCGCTCATCAAAAGTAAAGTTGGAGCTCCCATTAAACTTAAAACTTTAAATGTTACACTCATTACAAAAGAACAAAGTGTTAAAACAGCAGATATATATACTAATTTTTTCATACCTACAATC
>CACPJB010000045.1 GCA_902634135.1 uncultured Marinoscillum sp.
GGTGCAATGGGATGAAACAAGTCCAAGACCTTACTCAAGGCATAATTTAATACAAGGAACTAAAGGTATTCTTGCAGGGTTTCCTACAAGAGTAGCTTTGGATGGTGGTGTAGAGGGAATTACAAAGAATCATCATTCTTGGGCTCAGGGAAAAGACTTAGAAAACTTATATGAAAAATATGACCATCCACTTTACAAAAGAGTAGGTGAGGAGGCAAGGAAAATGGGAGGCCATGGAGGTATGGATTTTATTATGAGATTCCGTATAATTGAATGTTTAAAAGGAGGAAAACCTCTTGATCAAAATATATACGAGGGATGCTTTTGGAGTGCAGTCACACCATTAAGTGCAGAATCTATACTTAATGATGGAGCACCTCAAAAATTTCCAGATTTTACTAGAGGTAACTGGAAATCAACAAATCAACTAGATATTATATCTTAATTATTTACTCCAATAATTGGGGGAGCATTCATATTATCTAGTTCAATTTTTAAACTTGGAAGTTTTCCAACAATTATATTTAGTTCAACTTCTAACTTATCTAAAATACTATTAGCAATGTTTAAGCTTTGCTTATGTTGTCCAGTTGGTCCATAAGTAGAACTTAACCCTCTATATGCATTTCCAACATAAGTACTTACAGTAGGATCATTTTTTACTCCAACCTCAGACTTAGCTGAATTACCGAAGACTTTTTTAGATAATTGGCTTAATTCTTCTTCAATATTGAATAGATTATTACTCAGTTTATTATTTATAGCTTTAGATCTACTTAATGATAATCTCATTGCTTTAATCATATTTATATTTTCATTTAGTTTATCAGTAAATAGAGATTGTCTATTTTGAGTAGCTATAAGATTCTGCGCATGATTGTTATATTCAGTATAACCCATACCCTGAAGAGTTCCTCTTTCTAGATCAATTACATTGAAAGTTATTGGGTCATCAAGATCTACAGACATACCTTCACTTTCTTTTACAAGAGTTGCTGTATATGATCCTGGAGAAGCAAGTTGACCAGAATTATACCAGCCACCTCCTCTACCACCTCTGCCACCACCACCTCTAGGTAGTCTATCTGGATTAATAGCAGTTGCGCTTGAATGTCTTAAGTTCCATGCAACTCTATTTAATCCTTTTGATCTAGGAGCAGAAATCTTATTAATAATATCACCATTCATATTTTTAACTACAATATAAATTTTGGTAGTCTCTTCTCTTCCTTCTTTTTCAATAGAATCCCAATCAATTCCTGGAATTTCCTGACCTTTTTTTATCATTTCTTTTTCCTTCTTTACCCTTGATGATTTCATAGAAGGGTAAGACTGAGAAAGATGGTAGGTAAATACTGCTCCAAAATCTGGGTTTTGAGCAAAGTAATAGTCTCCACCTGTATTTCCTATAGTACTTTTAGGTAAATACCATAAAGCATCTCTAGAATTGAATAATTTTCCTTCTTTTGATAAATTTTCAGAAGTCATTTCTCTTAATGCAGAGTAGTCATCTAATACATAAAAACCTCTACCAAAAGATGCTCCAACTAAGTCATTCTCTCGTTTTTGAATAGTTATATCTCTAAATGAAATTGTTGGTGCTCCAGGAATTTTATTCCAGCTTTTTCCTCCGTTAATTGTAACATATATAGCTGTTTCAGTTGCACAAAACATTAAATCTTTCGCAACATGGTCTTGAACTAACCTCCAAACCAAATTTCTCTTTGGAAGATTACCTGATATTGAAGTCCATGTCTCTCCAAGATCTGTACTTTTATATAAATAAGGACTGAAGTCTCCTTCCTTATGATTGTCTAATGATACATAAACTGTATTAGCATCAAAATTATCAGCTTTGATATCATTTACAAATGTTCTGGCTGGAAGTCCTAATTTAGTTACGGGAATTTTCTTCCAGGATTCTCCACCGTTTGTAGTAACCTGAATAATTCCATCGTCAGTTCCAGCATATATAACACCTTCTCTGACTGGAGATTCTGAAATAGATGTAATAGTATTATAATTTGACATTGCTTTAACATCCCAAGAATTATCCCATCCATGTCTTCTTCCCATAATTGGAAGATCTAATCTCTCTTCATCTCTTGTAAGATCACCAGATATAGGTTCCCAACTATCACCTCTATTCTCTGATTTCCATACTCTTTGTGAAGCAAAGAATAGTCTTTCAGCTCTATGAGGACTAACTAGTATTGGTGAATCCCAATTCCACCTTTCATATTTTTCACCTTCTCTAGGTTGAGGCTGAATTAAAACAGCTTCACCAGTTTTAAGATCAACTCTATGTAATACACCCTGTTGAAATTCTCCGTAAACGATATCATTGTATACTGGGTCAGTAGCAGTTTGATGGCCATCAGCACCTAAAATCTTATACCAGTGTGCATTTCTGATACCTTGCCTCTCATCAGTTCTTGATGGTCCTCCTGCTGAGCCATTATCCTGTGTTCCACCAAAAATATGATAAAATGGATATGCATTATTTACAGCCACTTTATAAAATTGAGTAATTGGAAGATTTTTATGGTATTTCCATGTTTGAGCTAAATCAAAAGATTCATATATACCCGCATCTGTTCCAACTAATAAATAGTTTGGATCATTTTCTCTAAATGCAATAGAGTGGTTATCAGAGTGCTTATCTCTTTCTTGTAATTGATTAAATGTTTTACCACCATCTTCTGATGTTAATATTCTAACATTCATCAAATAAAGCCTGTCGAATTTGTGGGGACTAGCATAAAGTTCCTGATAATAGTGAGGTCCTGTTGCTCCAGAAACAGTATTTGACATCTTTTTCCAAGATGAACCTCTATCAATAGATCTATAAACAGCACCTTTTGTCCTTTCCAGTTCAATAGCAGCATAAATAACATCAGGTTTTTGAGGTGAGATAGCCATACCAATTTTACCTTTATTAGATCCTGGTAAACCAGATTTAAGTTCTGTCCAAGTCTCACCACCATCTTCAGACCTATGCAATCCAGATTCAGGACCTCCACCCATAAGTGCAGCAACTGTTCTGTGTCTTTGCCAAGTAGCAGCATATAATCTGTCTGGATTTCTTGGATCAATCAAAATATCAGTAACTCCTGTCCATTTGCCACCACCTAAAACTTTTTTCCAGTTTTTTCCTCCATCTGTAGTTTTATATAGACCTCTTTCACCATCTGAACTCCATAGTGGACCTTGTGAAGCTACCCATACAATATCAGAATTATTCGGATGGACAATAATTTTTGATATATGTTCTGATTTTTTTAGTCCCATATTTTTCCAAGACTTTCCACCGTTATCACTTTTGAATACACCATCACCATAAGCAACATGTCTACCTCCAACATTTTCTCCAGTACCAAGCCAAACTATTGATGGATCATTAGTATCAATTGTAACACAACCTGTCGAATATGTTGATTCGTAATCAAAT
>CACPJB010000046.1 GCA_902634135.1 uncultured Marinoscillum sp.
TAACATCACACCAATCACAATTAACATCACAACCTGCTAGTCTGATAAAATATGATGGTTTACCAGTATGAACCCCCTCACCCTGAATACTATAAAATGATTCCATTACTGGAATTTTGGAATCAGATTTTAAATTTGTCACAATAAACTTTTAAAGTATTTTTAAGCAATGAAACAATAGTCATTGGTCCAACCCCTCCGGGAACAGGACTTATTAAACTAGCTTTTTTTGATACATTTTCAAAATCAACATCTCCAACTATTTTATAGCCAGATTTTTTGGATGAATCTTTCACACGAGAGATACCTACATCAATTATTGCAACACCCTTTTTAACCATATCTGATGTCACCAAATTAGGTATACCAACAGCAGATACTATTAAATCAGCATCAATAGTTAAAGATTTTAAATTTTTGGTTTTACTATTACAAACTATAACTGTTGCATCCTCTCTTTCTACTAACATTTGAGCAATTGCGCCTCCCACATTTCTACTCGCCCCAAGAACAACACATTTCTTAGAATCAATATCAATATTATATCTTTCAATTAATGTCATAACTCCAAGACCAGTAGCTGGCATTAGTTTTTTCTTTTTTGATGTTATACTACCTATATTGTCATTAGTGAATCCATCAATATCTTTAGACGGATCAATTAATTCTATTACTTTTTGAACACTTATTTGATCAGGCAAAGGTAACTGAACAATAAAACCATCAAGATTATCATCTGAATTTAGTTTTTTTATAATTCCTGATAATTCATCTTGATTTATGTTATCGTTTAAACTTAATAATTCGGCATCAATTCCAACACTTTCACATGCTTTTAATTTGGCATTTACATATATTTTACTTGGGCCATGACCTCCAACTAAAATAATTTTTATAGATGGTGCTCTATTACCTTTAGATATAGAATATGAAATTTTTTGAGTTATTTCATCTTTTATTTCACTAGCTACTTTTTTACCGTCAATTAAGTTATTCATCTATTTTAAGTACTGCTAAAAATGCATTTTGAGGGATTTCTACATTCCCAACCTGCCTCATTCTTTTTTTACCTTTTTTCTGTTTCTCTAGGAGCTTTCGTTTTCTAGTAATATCACCACCATAACATTTAGCAGTAACATTTTTCCTTAGTGCTCTTACAGTTTCTCTGGCAATAATTTTATTACCTATAGATGCTTGGATAGCAATTTCAAACATTTGTCTTGGTAATAACTCTTTTAACTTTTCACATAGTTTTTTACCCCAATTATAAGCCTTATCTCTATGAACTATTGCTGATAAGGCATCAACCCTATCACCATTTAGCATAATATCTAATTTAGACATTTTAGATTCAGAAAATCCAGAAAGTTCATAATCTAATGAAGCATAACCTCTAGATATTGATTTGAGTTTATCATAAAAGTCAAAAACAATTTCTGAAAGAGGTAAAGTGAATGATAGTTCTACTCTATCCTTTGATAAATAAACTTGATTTACAAGCGTACCTCTTCTATCAATACATAATTTTATTATACCTCCAATAAAATCAGATTTTGTAATAATTTGAGCAGAAATAACAGGTTCTTCAATTTTTGATATTTCATTTGGCTCCGGCATTTCAGATGGAGCATAAATATTAGCTAGCTCACCATTAGTTTTAAAGCAATTAAATTCAACAGAAGGAACTGTTGTAATTACTGACATATCAAATTCTCTTTCTAATCTTTCCTGAATTATATCCATATGTAGCATACCAAGAAAACCACATCTAAATCCAAAACCTAATGCGGCTGAAGTTTCAGGTTCCCATACCAATGAAGCATCATTTAGTTGTAGTTTTTCTAAAGAATTTCTTAACTCTTCATAATCAGAACTGTCTACCGGATAAATACCGGCAAAAACCATAGGTTTAACATCTTCAAATCCCTTAATAGCCTCTACCGTATCATTTTCATTATGAGTTATAGTATCTCCAACCTTAACTTCTTTAGCATTTTTAATACCTGAAATTAAATACCCTACATTACCTGAACGAATCTCATTTTTGGATTCTTTTTTTAATTTTAAAATACCTATTTCATCAACATTATATTCTTTTCCGGTATTAACAAACTTGACTTTATCTCCTTTTTTTATTTTACCATTAAACACTCTAAATAAAACTTCAATTCCTCTAAAAGAATTATATACAGAATCAAAAATCATTGCTTGAAGTGGTTTATTGTCATCACCTAAAGGCGGTGGTATTTTATTAATAATTTCTATTAATAAATCTTCAATACCAATACCATCTTTAGCACTAACATGTAAAATTTCTTCTTTCTTACAACCAATTAAATCAATAACTTGATCTGAGACTTCCTCAATCATTGCTCCAGGTAAATCAATTTTATTTAAAATGGGAATAATCTCTAAACCCTGTTCAAGAGCAAGATATAAATTTGATATTGTTTGAGCTTGAATACCCTGGGATGCATCTACAACTAATAATGCTCCTTCACAAGATGCTATTGAACGCGAAACCTCATATGAAAAATCTACATGACCTGGAGTATCAATTAAGTTCAATGTATAAAATGATTTTTCAAATTTATGAGACATTTGAATAGCATGAGACTTTATTGTTATTCCCCTTTCTCTCTCTAGATCCATATTATCTAGAAGTTGATTTGTCATTTCTCTTGAGTCAACAGTCTGTGTAAACTCTAAAAGTCTATCAGCTAAGGTACTTTTCCCATGATCAATGTGAGCTATAATACAAAAATTTCGAATATTTTCCATATAAATTAAACCCAAAATTAGACAATAAATATCTATTTTATTTGGTTAATTTCCATCTTTTGTGAGACCAAAGCCAATCCCCAGGGTTTTGATTTATTTGATCTTCTAACTGAGCTGCATATTCTTTTATGATTGATTTTTTATTTGTGTATGGGGGACTAGAAATCTTGATAAATTCCACAACATACTTTCCTCTTGATTCTCTAACCATTGAGGCATAGTAGACTATACTGTTTGTTATTATAGGTATATAACTTATTGAATCAAAAAAAGCAGTATCCTGATTTAACATTTTTG
>CACPJB010000047.1 GCA_902634135.1 uncultured Marinoscillum sp.
TGGTTTCAATAGCATTAATGAAAAAGAAACATTTTTGAGTTTACTTTCAATTAATGGTGTTGGACCAAGTACAGCAATTATGATATTATCATCACTTTCTGCCCATGAATTAAAAAAAGCAATTTTAAATTCTGATAAAAATAAGATAAAGTCAGTAAAAGGCATTGGCTTAAAAACTGCAGAAAGAATTATTTTAGAATTAAAAGACAAGATCTCTTTTGAAGATATTGATGATAATATTTCTTCACTTTATGACAATACTATCAAGGATGAAGCGTTATCAGCTTTATTATCTTTAGGTATTTCTAAAAATATTGTTGAGAGACATATTAGTGATATCCTTGAAAGAGATGAAAATATTTCTCTTGAAGATTTAATTAAAGAAGTACTAAAAAGATCATAATTTCTAAAAAAATTGCTTTGAATCCAATTTTTAAGTTTTTATTGATAATTGTTTTTTCACAACTAAATTTTCTTAATGCTATTTCTCAAGAAAATAAATTTGAAGAAGATAGTATAATTAATTATTCTCCCACTCTATTTTCATCTTATTCCTTAAAAGATAGATATTCTGATCCTTTTTCTAATTTGTTTTCTAATAATCCTCTTAATTTTAATACATCATTAATTAAAATTAATGCCTCTTATGATACCTCAAGAGTATTTAACGTTTCTGAAAAAATAGGAAATTTAGATTATCGACCATCAATTTCTATTCCATTTAATAGTTACGATAAATTAAATACTAAAAGGGATATTAAAGAATATTTTAGAAAGAAATCTTTAAGTCTTGATGGTGAAAATACATTAGAGAGTGGGAGATTAATTCCTAAAATTTATATATCAGAATCATTAGATAGAATTTTTGGTGGAAACTTCATTGACCTTCAAGTTAATGGTTTTGTTAATTTTCTTTGAAATAACTAATTTCATCTAAATTTTTAAGTCCATCCAAACCAACATCCTGATTATTTCTTGAATTTTCATTATTTTCAAAAAACTTAGTAAGATATTGTTTAGTAGTAACTCTGCCCCACTCATTAAATTTTATTCCTTCATTTGAATAGTCTTGAGAAAGCCCATTTTCAAATGAATGAATATTATCTTTCATTAAATCCTCAGATACATTACCAAGATTAAAAATAAGTTTTCCGCCAGTTGAATTATTTCTATTAAAAATTCCATCTAAAACTTTACCATTCTCACCATTTATAAATGGATCCATTAACCAAAATTCAATATATTGAATATTAGTTCTATCAAAGTCAGTGTCATTAGATATACTTTTAGTAATAGCACCATAATTTGATTTTGGATCTCTTAAAAGCCCAGATGGTAATAGATCTGTTGAATAATTATATTGGCCCCTTTCATTGGGAAAATATGCTATATCAAAAATTGGAAGATTTGTATTAATAAGTTGCCTATCTTGTTTTCTAAAAATATCTTGAGGTGAAACTGCTTTTGTATAATTATTTTCTAAATCTTCTAAATTTATATTCTGAGGTTTAATTGAACCACCATTTAAATAAAATATATTATCGATTGTATACCATGCAATTTTTGCTCTTTTAAAAGAATATCCAAGATTATCTGAGGTTAAACTACTCTTATCAAATAAATTGTTTTTAGTTGAAGGTGTTGATCCTAATTTCCATGAAATTGGAGATCCTCCAAGAGTAACAGGAATAACTGCACTTTCAAAATCATCTATGTAAGTAATGCCCTCACCGTTAATCATATTTGATGTGCCTGGTACAATTTGAGCGAATTCACTACTAAAATTTATATTTGACTTTTCAGTAGTTGCAAGAAAAGGAATTGTATTAATTACTTTAGTTAAAAATTCACTTTCTTTATTTATATTAAAATCAAATCCATATTTTGTATTCTTTACAGGTTCATTACCAACACTAAATCTAGTTATTCCACCTGGTCTTTCATTTAGGTGGAAAACCGTAAATCCCAAATTTATATTATCATCAAATTTATATTCAGCTCGAGCTCCTGATAACCATTTTGTTTGAAAATTAAATAGGTCTGCTTTCTCAAAAGATATAGTAATCTCTTGCCCTGAAGCTAAAATTGATGGGTTAAGAATCCTAACACTTCCTAGATTATAATTTACTGTATAGTCAGTACCTTCAACAAGCCTTAAGTTTCCTGCCATTACAACTACAGAATTTTCAGATATATCCAATCCTGGTAAATTTATTTCACTTCCAGAACCCGATGAAACTGTTCCCACTAAAAAAAATTTATTTTTAGATAGAATTTTTTGAGCTTCATCTTGAGTTTGAGAGTATAGTTCGTTAAAAACATATTTTTCAGATAACTCATCCTCATCATTCTGAATAAAATATGAGTTTAAAGTTGATCCAAATGGTTCAAGAACAGGAAAAATAATATTCCCTTTATTTTTATTAATAGTAATACCTTCAACAAAATCGAAGTTACCATCATATTGTGGGTCATTGAAAGAATTTAATTTATCTAAACCTAATAATCTAATTAGAGGTTTATCTCTTGTGAGTATTCCTTCATTAATACTTGGGTTATTAAACCCAACAGCATCATCTCTATAATTGATTCTAAGTTCAAAATTTTCTTTTTCAATTTGAGTAGCATTTAAATTATAAATGTTCTTCATCATCAGATCCCATGTTGGAAAATCTAAGGCTTTAGAAATTATGTTAACAGCTAATATGATCTCTGCTAAAAAAGCTTATAATTATCACCTTGTTAATGAACTTACTGACAATTATAACGAAGCTCTAAAAAAAGCTCAAGAGCTAATATTAACTTTTAAAAGAAAAGCTCCATTCGCTATAAAAAATGTTATTAAATCAGTAAATAATTATTATGACTCAAACATTGATGGTTTTCAGGAAGAAATCAACTTATTTGTCGATTGTTCAAAAACAACAGATTTTAATGAGGGAGTCAAAGCATTCATTGAAAAAAGATG
>CACPJB010000048.1 GCA_902634135.1 uncultured Marinoscillum sp.
ATGTATAAGTGATGGTTATTTTGGTGGAAGTATTGGTGCAGTTGCTGTTAGTGAATCTGACCCAAATATTATTTATGTTGGAGAGGGAGAACAAACGTTAAGAGGTAATGTTTCATCAGGAATGGGTATGTGGAGAAGTAATGATGCTGGTCAAACTTGGAATTTTATTGGACTTCCTAAATCAGAACATATTTCTAGAATAAGAATTCATCCAACAAATCCAGATGAAGTTTATGTAGGTGTTATTGGAAATTTATGGAAACCAAATGAAGAAAGAGGCTTGTACAAATCAGTTGATGGAGGTGAAACTTGGAATAAAATATTATATGTATCAGACAAAGCTGGAGTTGGTGATGTTATTTTAGATCCTAACAACTCTAGAATTATATATGCTGCTACTTGGCAGATGAAAAGAAATGGTTATAGAATGGATAGTGGTGGTCCAGATAGTAAAGTATTTAGAAGCTTTGATGGAGGAAATTCATGGGAAGATATATCTAAATTTAATGGTCTTCCTTCATTTCCATGGGGTATTGTTGGTATAGCAATATCCCCTGTAAATTCTAAAAGAATTTGGATGATGATTGAAGCTGATGATGGTGGATTGTATAGGTCTGATGATGGTGGAAACAACTGGAAAAAAATTAATTCAAACCGAGCTTTAAGACAAAGGGCTTGGTATTATACAAGAGTTTATGCTGATTCCCAAAATGAGGACAAAGTTTATGTTTTAAATGTAAGCTATGGAGTATCTACGGATGGTGGAAACACATTTACATTAAAAAATGCTCCTCATGGAGATCACCATGATATATGGATAGATCCAAATGATAATTTAAGATTAGCTATTGCTGATGATGGCGGTGCTCAAATATCAAATGATGGTGGAAACAATTGGACGACTTATTATAATCAACCTACAGCACAATTTTATAGGGTTTCAACTGATAATTCTTTTCCGTATAGAATTTATGGGGCACAACAAGATAATAGCACTATTAGAATTAAACATAGAAGTTCATCATCTTCTATTGGAGAAAGAGATTGGGAACCAACTGCTGGGGGAGAAAGTGCTCATTTAGCTCCAGATCCTCTAAATAACGATATTGTTTTTGGTGGTACCTATAAGGGTTACATGATGATGAGAAACCATACTACGGATCAGAATAGATCTGTTAATGTATGGCCTGATAACCCAGCTGGTTCAGGTGCGGAAGTAATGAAATATCGATTTAATTGGAACTTTCCAATATTATTTAGTCCTCATAATCCAAAAAAACTTTATGCTGGATCAAACTATTTACATGTATCAAATAATTCAGGTCAATCTTGGGAAACTATATCCGGTGATTTAACAAGAAATATCCCTGAAACTATTCTTTCATCTGGTGGTCCTATCACACAAGATAATACTGGTGCTGAGTTTTATGCAAATATATTTGCAATTGCAGAATCTGAGTTAGAAGAAGGTGTAATATGGACTGGAAGTGATGATGGTTTGATTCATATAACAAGAGACGGAGGTGAAACATGGGAAAATGTAACACCACCTTCAAATTTGTCTCCAAAACTTAATATGATAAATTGTATCGATACAAGTCCATTTAAAAAGGGTAAAGCATATGTTGCTGCAACTTCTTATAAATTTGGAGATTATACACCATATTTATATAAAACTGATGATTATGGTAAATCATGGGAGCTTATAACAAGTGGCATTACATCAAATTATTATACTCGGGCTATAAGATCTGATAAAAAAAGAGAAGGTCTTCTTTATGCTGGAACAGAATGGGGGATGTTCATTAGTTTTGATGATGGAAAAAGTTGGGAAAGTTTTCAACTCAATTTACCTATAACATCAATTAGGGACATAGCTATTAAAGACAATGATCTAATTGTTGCTACACATGGCAGAAGCTTTTGGATGATAGATGATTTAACACCCCTTCACCAATTAGAAAACAGCTCTAAATTAGAAAAATTTATTTTATATAAACCTGATATTTCATATAGATTGGCACAATCTGGAGGATGGAGAAAGCCAAATACTCTTCTTGTTGGAGAAAACCATCCAAATGGAGTTATTATAAACTACTACATTAAGAATTATGATGAAGATGATTTTGTAAAAATTGAGATACTAAATAAAGATGGATCCATAATTAGATCTTTTACAAATAATAAATCAAAATTAATGTCAGATCAAAACAAACCAGTTTTAAGTAATACGAATGATATTGATTACGCATTATCATCAAGTGATATAAAATCTATATCACCAAATTCAGGAGGTAACAGACTTATATGGGATATGAGATACCCTGGTTTTGTATCCTTTGATGGTATGATATTTTATTCATCTCCTAATACTGGCCCTAAAGTGGTTCCTGGTAAATACGATATCAAAATGACCTATAATGATAATCATGTTATTAAGGAATTTGAAATTGTAAAGGATCCTCGTGTTGAAAACACTCAGGATGATTATAATAAACAGTTAAGGTTTTTATTGGATGTTAGAGATGAAGTTAGTAGGGCTAATCAGACAATAATTGATATTAGAAACGTTAAAAAAGATTTAAATTATCTATCTGAGAAAGTAAATGATAAACCACAAATAATGACACTTATAGATCGTTTTGTAAATGATTTATCTGAAGTAGAAAATAATATTCATATGACTAAGAATCAAAGTAGACAAGATCCACTAAATTATGGAATAAGGATTAATAATAGGATCGCTTTTTTATTAGCTGATTCTCAAAGAGGAGATTATCCTCCAACTAAAC
>CACPJB010000049.1 GCA_902634135.1 uncultured Marinoscillum sp.
GACCGTTTGAATTAGTGCTTTTGGTACTTGTTTTAGTAACAATTGTGGTTTCTGAGGTGTTTTTTTTCAACGATGAACCACTAAAAGCAGTTTTCTTAGGTTTATGGGCGCCAACTATTCTTCTTTTTATTTTGATATTAAATCAAAAGAAAAAAGATTTATAGATATAAACTAAACTATGTCTGAACTCTTAACAAAGGAATTTATTTTCATTTGGGCAGGAATTGTATCTGTTTCCTTTGTTATCTGGATATTATTAACAGCAAAAGAATTAAATGATATAGTAGATAAAAGAGAGAAAAAATGAATGCACATATCGCAAGTTTAGTAAATGGAGTTATTCTAGTATCAGTTGGTTTATGGGGGTATTCTGAATCAAGTTCAGTAACATCACTAATTCCAGTTGGAATTGGAATGTTATTAGTTATTCTTAATAAAGGAGTTAAAAACAAAAATAAAGTTATTGCTCACATTGCTGTACTAGTTACAATTTTGTCTTTTGCTAATATAATGCCACTAAGAAGTGCACTAGAAGACGGAAGATCTGATGCAGTTTTGAGGATAATAATAATGTTATCTTCATCTATTTATGCTATGATATTTTTTATAAAAAGTTTTATCAAAGCAAGAAGAAAATAAAATATTATTTTTGGTAAACTTTTCTAAATGAAATATTTATTAAAAATCACATTTCTCTTACTTTTCTCTACCCAAATATTTTCTCAATCTGAGAATACTATATATGTATCACCCGAAGGAAATGATGATAATGACGGTTCAGTAAATTCGCCATTTAAAACAATTTCAAAAGCAGTAAACAGTATAAATTCAGGAACTATTATACTTTTAGATGGAATCTATAAAGAAGAGGTTTTAATCAATAATAAAAGTAATATCATAATTAAAGGAGATAACTATGGAAATCCAGTAATAGATGGAACTATTAATTTAAGTGATTATAACTGGGACCATATTGGAAATAATATCTATAAGACATCAATTGATACGGCAATCTGGCAACTTTTTATTGAAAATAATGAAATGGTTATGGCTAGATGGCCAAATGCCCAATTTTCGGATAAATCTATATATTCATGGGATACTTGGGCAGAGGGAGATGAGGTAAATAGTGGAAACGGAATATTAGTATTTGACAATTCTAAATCTTTTTATTCTGCACTTGACTATGATCTTGACACAGCTCATGCAATACTTAATATTGGATCATTTAGAACATGGAATCGTAAAATTCAATTTTCACAAAGCTCAGATTTTTTTACTTACGAAAACGTACCTAACGGACAGTATAAAGACAAACATCATTATTTTTTCGTAGAAGGAGATCTTGATCTTTTAGATACTTTAAATGAATGGTATCATAATCCAAGTTCTGGTGAATTATGGTTAATGACAGATGGAACAAATCCTAATGATCTTGAAGTTAAGGGAAAAGTTTCAACTTATTCATTTGAAATAAAAGATTCAGACCAAATAACTATTGAAAATTTATCATTTTTTTCTTCTACAGTCAAAGTATATTCTACAGAAAACTTTATCCTTCAAGATTGTAATTTTGCATTTTCATCAACGTCTAAGAGAATGATTGGAGATTTATCTACTCCAGAGGCAACGTCAATTGGCATTAGTGGTTCAGCAAATAAAGTCAATAACAGTATTATAAGAAGAAATTTATTTGAGTATACAGATGGTGATGCGCTCAGAGTTTATGGAGATAATAATAGAATTGAAAACAATTTCTTTCAATATATTGATTATTCTGTTGCAGAGCTACCAGGTTTAATGGTAACATTATTTATTAATGGTGACCAAAATACAATAACTAAAAATACTATTGAAAATGTTCAGGCTTCAGCTACAGTTATACCTGGAGAAAGAAGTACTTTTTCATATAATAAGGTAACAAAAACTGGGGCACTTCAGTCAGACGGATCTGTATTTCAGGGAACAAGAAATTTCGTAGCTGAATCTGAGGTACATCATAATTACATTTATAATACACCCAAATTAGCGCTGAGGTATGATGCACCAGGAGATGATCCAACAGCTGCTGGACAAAAAGGGAAAATGTATAATAATGTTGCAATCAATACTAGCGGTATTATGGTTAAAGGTGATTTTCATTATATAACAAATAATACTGTAATTGGAAGTAATAAAAATGGCATGATTATTCTAGATGAAGAAAACTCAAATTTGAATACATTCACTCAAAATAACCTAGTAGATAAACTTAGTGGTCATAGAAGTATGAGTAATTATGAAGATAAAGATAGAGACGGAAGTCCAGACTACCCTATTCCTGGAACATCTTCAAATAATTGGAATGGGTGGGATTCTGTTAAAACAACTTATAATAATGAATCAAACATTGATAATACTATTTATAAATTAATTGATAGTGTAACCTTGATGCCTTTAGAAGGGTCACCCTTAATTGATGCAGGCATATCCATTGAATCAATACCTCAAGAAATAGTCGGCTCAGCACCTGATATTGGTGCCTATGAATTTGGAGAAGAAAAATGGGAACCTGGAATTGAAGGTTGGGTACCTGATTTCTATCCATGGAGTTTTACAATAGATACAGATGGTGATGGAGTAACTGATGATATAGATAATTGTCCATCTACTAGTAATGAAAATCAGTTAGACACAGACTCTGATGGTGTAGGAGATGTGTGCGACACAGACGATGACAATGACACTATCCTCGATGATCAAGACAACTGTCCACTAACAGCGAATACTGAC
>CACPJB010000050.1 GCA_902634135.1 uncultured Marinoscillum sp.
AATTTTAGATTACGGAAACTCAATCATGATATATAAAACATTAAATAATAATTTATCTATGATTGAACTAAAAAAATAAATATTTTTAAGAGAATAAATTATACCAAAATGAAAAAATTACTTACTCTACTATTATTAATATCATTTTCTTCAGATGTTTTATCTCAAAGAAAACAAAAGAAAAAAAACTTAAACTTAAACCATATATCTTTTGAAATTCCAGATATCAAATGGAGATCTATTGGGCCATATAGAGGAGGTAGATCTGCAACTGTTACTGGATCAAAAAATTCTAAAAGTACGTATTACTTTGGTGCAACTGGAGGCGGTGTTTGGAAAACTACTAACTCTGGTGTCACGTGGAAAAATATTTCAGATGGATATTTTGGAGGATCAATAGGAGCAGTTACTGTAAGTGAATCAGATCCGAATATAATTTATGTTGGAACTGGTGAAAAAACTGTAAGAGGAAACGTCTCCCCAGGTTATGGTGGATTTTGGAAGTCAGATGATGCTGGTGAAACATGGAAAAAAATGAATTTGAATATTGACCAAGTTCAAGTTGGTAGAATAGTGGTTCATCCAAAGAATCCAGATATTGTTTTAGTAGCTATTATAGGAGATTTATTTAAAAATAGTGATAAAAGAGGTGTTTTTAAGTCAATTGATGGTGGAGAAACATGGAAAAAAGTTTTATATGCTAATGAAAGATCAGGAGCTGTAGATATATCGATTGATAAAAATAATCCTAGAATAATCTATGCTTCGACATGGAACATCAGAAGAACCCCATACAGTCTTGAAAGTGGAGGTGAAGGGTCTGGATTATGGAAATCTACTGATGGTGGAGATACCTGGAAAAATATTTCAGATAGACCTGGTCTTCCGAAAGGATTATGGGGAATTAGTGGGGTTTCAATATCTCCAGTAAACTCAAAAAAAATATTTGCTTTAATAGAGAATAAAGATGGAGGTTTATTCAGATCAGATGATGGTGGAGAATCCTGGAAAAGAGTAAATGATGATAGAAATTTAAGACAAAGGGCATGGTATTATACTAGGGTTTATGCTGATACTCAAAATGAGAATAGAGTTTATGTTATGAATGTTTCTTTTTGGAGATCAGAAGACGGAGGTAAATCATTTGAAAGGTATAGAACTCCTCATGGAGATCATCATGATTTATGGATTGACCCGGAAGATAATTCTAGACTAATAGTTGGTGATGATGGTGGAGCTCAAGTTAGTAATGATGCTGCATTGAGTTGGTCTACATACATGAATCAACCAACAGCTCAATATTACAGAGTCGCTACAGATAACAGTTTTCCTTATAACATTCTTGTAGCACAACAAGATAATAGTACACAAAGGGTTGCACATAGAGTAAATTCCGGTGGAATAGGAGAAAGAGATTGGGAGCCTTCTGCAGGAGGTGAAAGTGCTCACATGGCTGCAAAACCTGATAACCCTAATATAGTATATGGTGGAAGTTATGGTGGATACCTTACAAGATTAGATCATAGTTCAGGAGAACAAAGAACAATAAACGTATGGCCAAATAATCCAATGGGTCATGGAGTTGAAGATATGAAATATCGTTTTCAATGGAATTTTCCTATATTTTTCTCTCCTCATGACAATAACAAACTTTATACTACTTCAAATTATTTTCATGTAACAAAAAATGAAGGTCAAACATGGGAAGTAATCAGTCCTGACCTAACTAGAAATGAATCAGAAAAACAGGGGCCATCAGGAGGTCCTATTACTAAAGATAATACCGCTGTAGAATATTACGCTACAATATTTGCTGCATGTGAATCACCATATGAAGAAGGATTGCTATGGGCTGCATCAGATGATGGAATGATTCATGTTTCTACAGATGCAGGAGAAAACTGGAAAGATGTTACACCTCCTAATGCTCCAAAATATCTCATGTGGAATAGTGTTGAACCAGACCCTTTCACGAAAGGAGGTTTATATGTAGCAGGAACTCTTTATAAAGATGGTGACTTTAAACCTTACATGTATAAAACTAAAAATTATGGTGAAACTTGGACTAAAATTATTAACGGCATACCAAATAATTTCTTTACTAGAGTATTAAGAGCTGATCCAGAAAGAAAAGGATTACTCTATAGTGGAACAGAATCAGGTGTTTTTATATCTTTTGATGATGGATTATCTTGGAATTCATTCCAAATAAATCTACCATTAGTTCCTATTACTGATATGACAATTAAAAACAATAATTTAATTGCAGCCACTCAAGGTAGATCAATTTGGATTATTGATGATTTAACTCCTTTGCACCAATTAAATGAATCTAATCATAACAAAGATTTTCATTTATTTAAACCCATTGATAGCTATAGCATGGGGTTCTCAAGTTGGGGAGGGTCATCAGCTACACAAGGTAAAAACCATCATAATGGAGTTGAAGTTTTCTTTAATATCAGTAAGAATTTAGTTGATGATGACATAAATATTTCATTAGAATTCTTAGATGAAAATAAAAATGTGATTAAAAAATATTCTTTAAATGATAAAAAATCTTCTCTTAAATTAGATGGTGAAAAAAACTCATTTGTTTGGAATATGAGATATCAGAATGCTGAAGGTTTTGATGGTCTTATTATGTGGGCTGCTGGTTTAACTGGTCCAAAAGCACAT
>CACPJB010000051.1 GCA_902634135.1 uncultured Marinoscillum sp.
TTTAAAAGGAGCATCTTCTGAAACAGGTAGAATATCAGGTTGTCCATAGACTGTACATGATGAAGAAAATACAATTTTTGAAACATTATTTTCTTTCATTGACTTTAAAATATTTAATAAAGAAATAAGGTTATTATTATAATATTTTATTGGATTTTTAACTGATTCAGAAACAGATTTAAATGCAGCAAAATGTATGACTCCTTTAATTTTATGGGATTTAAAAATTTTATTTGTTTTATTGAAGTCAACTAAATCAACATTATAAAAAATTGGTTTAACACCCGTAATTTTTTTAATGTTATCTAATATAAATAGTTCAGAATTAGATAGGTTATCAATTATTACTACTTCATATTTATTGTTAATCAATTCAACAACTGTATGAGAGCCAATATATCCTAGGCCTCCTGTTACTACGATTTTCATTTTTATTTTTCTTGACTTAAACCTCCTCCTAAAGAAGTTATTATTGGAGATAAAGGTATAGAGAATTTATTTAAGTATTTACTACTAATTTTTTCTATAAAAAAATGAATAAATTCAGAATGAATCAGGTTTATTGTACACCCACCAAATCCACCTCCCATCATTCTTGCTCCTAATATTTGATTATGTTCTATAGTTTCATCAACTAAAAAATCTAACTCACTACAGCTTACTTCATAAAGATCTTTAAGTCCTTTATGGGATAAATACATTAGTTCTCCAAATGATTCTAAATTAAATCCTTTTATAAATTCTACAGATTTTTTTGTCCTTTCATTTTCTTCAATAACATATCTAGCTCTATTGTATATAGATTTTGGCATTTTATTTATTAATCTATTTAGTTGATCTTTATTCACTTCTGTCAAGAATTTGATGTCTATACCTGATTCATTTATTATCCTCTTGGCTTTATTACATTCAGCAACCCTATCATTATATGAGCTATCCGAAAGATCATGTTTTTTGTTTGTGTTCAAAAGCAGTAATTTATAGTTACCTAAGTCTGCTGGAATGAACTTAGAAGAGTTATCAATTGTATTTAGAAGAATTAAATTATTTTTTTTTGCGTTAATGATTGTAAACTGATCCATAATCCCACCCTTTAAACCTATAAAATCATATTCTACCTCTCTCGATATTGTTAATAAATCATTTTTATTAAAATTTAAATTATTAAGTAAGTTTATACCTTTAACAAATCCACAGATAAGAGAAGAGGAAGAACTTATTCCACTGCCAACTGGAAGATTCCCCTCAATTAAACAATTAAAATTATAAAGATTGATATTTCTTTTTTTAAGAATTGAAATCAATGATCCTATAATATAATTCTCCCATTTTACAGTACTTTTTTTGAGATTAGTTAAATCAACATTAAACTTTTTATTAATTACATTTGATTTAATTTCTGAGAAATCTTTATCTGAAATAGAAAATGTAAATTTTATAAATAAGTCTGTAGCAGCAGGAAGAACATACCCTCCATTATAATCAATGTGTTCACCTATTAAGTTTACTCTTCCAGGAGACTTTATAATAACATTAGATTTATTCATACTAAAAATTTAGCAAAAAAAAAGACAGAATAACAATCCTGTCCTTTCTTTAATTTCTAATAAAAATTATTAATCTTCTAGCTGATCAAAGACACCACCTAAATCAAACCATTCTAAATCTGCAGTTATTTTGCCTTCATCATTAAACTCTAGAACAGAATAATATTTGGTTGTTGTTTGTTTACCAGAGTTATGAGTACCTATCCATGTTCCATAGGTTCTTACAGATCCATTAGGAACAAAGTTTTCATCTACCCCAGGATAATATTGTCTGTCAATAAAATTAAATTGATCAAATTCTGTCATCCATCCCATCATACCTTCTCTAAATGCTTCTTTTGATAGAGAATCTGTAGTATTAGCTGGAGACCAGATAAGATCTTCAGAATGCATATCCATCATTCCATCTAAATCTTTAGCAATAAAAAGATTGAATGTTTTATCAGCAATTGCTTTATTTTTTTCAAATTTAGCAAGGCCCTCATCAAAGGCACTAGTATCATTAGTTTGATTACAACTAACAAAAATGAAAAGCAACAAAGCTAAGTTTACTATATATTTCATATTTATATATTTTAAGTTATAATATTTCATTGATTTATCTGAACTTGTAATCCGTCCACATTAAACCAATCATTAAATCTAACAATTTTTCCACTCTCATTGAAATTAACAATAGCATACCATTTACTGTAAGTCTGCTTGCCAGTTTCAGAATGGACTGAGCTCCAAGTACCATAAATTCTAATATTATTAGGACTTGCACTTGATAAAGAAGATGTATTTTCAGCTCCATCTGATCTATATCTTGATCCACCCCAAAAGCCATCAACAACATTACCTCCAGGTAAATTTATACCAGGAGTAAAAGATAGGTCATCAAAATTATTCATATAATTAGAAAGAGCATCTCTTAAATTATCTTTTGACACCCATTCGTAAGAATTATA
>CACPJB010000052.1 GCA_902634135.1 uncultured Marinoscillum sp.
AAGTATTGAGGTTATTAGTCCTCCAGAAGAAATATCATGGCCTGATTGTATGTTATTATTTGAAATGAGTTCTTGAATTGTACTAAATATCTTCTTTATTTCATTTGCTGGTTTTATATCTTCAACTGTATTACCTATAGATGATAATGTTTGAAAAAAAGATGATCCTACTAGGTTTAAACCTTTACATAAATTAATGAAAACTAATTCAGAACTTTTACTTGGAGTTAAATTAGGTTTAACTACTTTGTTAATATTAGAGACTTCTGAAACCGCAGAAATTATAACAGTGCCTGGAGAAAGAACTTTTAATCCATTATTATACTTTTGAGTCATTGATAATGAATCTTTACCTGTTGGGATATTTATACCAAGATCAATAGCAAAATCACTAATAGACTTTACAGCATTATATAATCTAGTATTTTCACCAGAATTATTTGCTGGCCACATCCAATTAGCACTTAAAGAAATATTTGAAAGTCCATTTTTTATTGGTGCCCAAATAATATTTGTTAAAGCTTTTAAAATAGAATATTTAGCACCTAATTTTTCATCTGATAAAGATACAATCGGTGAAAACCCAACTGTTGTGGCGATCCCTTTATTTGAAATAAAGTCAAAAGCCATAATTCCTAAATTATTTAATGGTAATTGGATTTCTCCTACTGTTTGTTGTAATGCTACTCTTCCTGTAACACATCTATCCACTTTATTAGTTAGCCAATCTTTACAAGAAACAGACTCAAGAGAGAGAACATTCTCAAGGTATTTTATTAATAAATTTTCGTGATATTTTGGATTTGCATAACTATATCTTATTGTGTCATCTTTTATGATTGTCTTAGGAGATGAACCAAAAAAATCATTAAGATCTAAATCTATAGGGTTTATATCTTCTTTACCCTTGAACATTAATTTTTTATTTAATTTAACAAATCCTACATGATAGATTGGAGCTCTTTCTCTTTCAGCTATATTTTTAATTTTATTAAAATCTTCTTTTTTTATAACTAAGCCCATCCTTTCTTGTGATTCATTTCCAATTATTTCCTTTTCAGATAAGGTTGGATCTCCTATAGGTAATTTATCAATATTTATTTCTCCACCAGTTTCTTCTAAAAGTTCAGATAAGCAATTAAGATGGCCACCTGCACCATGATCATGTATAGAAAGAATAGGATTTTTTATTTCCTCTCCTAATGCTCTAATAACATTTGCAACTCTTTTTTGCATTTCGGGGTTAGATCTTTGTACAGCGTTAAGTTCAATTTTATTTTTAAATTCTCCAGTATTTACAGATGATACAGCACCTCCTCCCATTCCAATTCTGTAATTATCACCACCAAGAACAACTACATAATCTCCATCATTAATTTTTTTCTTCTTAGATTCATTTTCTTTACCAAATCCTATTCCCCCAGCTAACATAATTACTTTGTCATAACCCAGATTATGACTTTCTTCAGAATGCTCAAAAGTAAAAACACTTCCATTTATAAGAGGTTGACCAAATTTATTTCCATAATCACTAGCTCCATTTGATGCTTTTATTAAAATGTCTTTAGGGTCCTGATATAACCATTCTTTTTTTATTTGGTTTTTTTCCCAAGGTTTAGAATCTGTTGTTCGAGGGTAAGATGTCATATATACTGCTGATCCAGCTAATGGAAAACTAGCTTGACCACCAGCCATCCTATCTCTTATTTCTCCTCCTGAGCCAGTAGCAGCTCCACTAAATGGTTCAACTGTTGTTGGAAAATTATGTGTTTCAGCTTTTAGAGAAATTGAAGATTTTATTTTTCTTTTTATATAATAATCTGGTTTATCTTTCAAATCAGTTGTAAATAATTCAATTTCTGGACCTGATATAAATGCAACATTATCTTTATAAGCAGAAATCAGATTTTTTGAATTTTTTTTTGAGGTTTTTTTAATCATTTGAAAAAGACTAGACTTCATCTTTTTTCCGTCCAAAATAAATTCTCCATTAAATATTTTATGTCTACAGTGTTCAGAATTAACCTGCGAGAATCCAAATACTTCACTATCTGTAAGTTTTCTATTTAATCTTCTACTTACCTCATTTAAATACTCTATCTCTTCTTGGCTGAGTGCTAATCCTTCTTTGTCATTATATTTTTTGAGATCATTAATAAAAATTACATTTTCTGGTTTTTTAGTAACCATAAAAACATCCTGATCAGGATTCAAATAATTTGCTTCAGTCATTGGGTCAAATGAATCCTTATCTTTTTTAAGAATTTCAATTCTTTTGATACCATCAATTCCAACATTTTTAGATATTTCAACAGCATTTGTACTCCATGGAGAAGTCATCTCTTTTAATGGACCAATGAATGAGCCTGTCAATTTTTTTTCTTTTAACAAAGATGAATTACTAAATAGCCAGCTAAGTGCTCTAATATCTTTTTTATCAAGGATTGTATCATGCTCTACTGCAAAAAAATAA
>CACPJB010000053.1 GCA_902634135.1 uncultured Marinoscillum sp.
GGTTTGCAAATATTTCATCAGGTGCTGTAGCTCAGGTGGTAGAGCATCGGACTGAAAATCCGTGAGTCGGTGGTTCGAGTCCACCCAGCACCACAACCTTATGAAATGGATTTATCTATTAGTTGCAATTATTACTGAAGTTATTGCAACTTCAGCATTAAAAGAGTCTGAAGGTTTTTCTAAAATATTGCCGTCTTTAATAGTTGTAATTGGTTACTCATTAACTTTTTATTTTATGTCTCTTACATTAAAAGAGATGTCTGTTGGTATTACTTATGCTATATGGAGTGGAATGGGGATACTATTAATTTCATTAATTGGATATTTTAAGTATAATCAAGTTTTAGATGCGCCTGGAATTTTAGGAATGACATTTATTGTAATCGGAATTATAATTTTGAGATTTTTCTCAAAATCCATAGGGGCATAAAAGGTTTTATTTATATTTCTTAAACCCTTCAATCGCAGCATATTTTGCTAGTCCTAAATCAGAATAGTTTTTTGCAGTTTTAGCATTTCTTTCCTCGGCTCTTTGCCAAAATTCTCTTGGATCATTTCCAGGGAAAACAGCACCATCTTTCTGAGATTTATGTTTATAAATTGCTTTTCTTTTTTTAATAATCTGATCAGGGCTCATAGGAATTGCCATATCAATATCATTTATTTTCCATTCATTCCACGCTCCTTTATATAACCAAACAGAACATTTTTTCATAAAGGATAAGTTTTTAAGATTATTTATTGCTCTGTAAAGTGCTCTTAAGCATAGCCTGTGAGTGCCATGAGGATCACTTAGGTCACCCGCCGCAAAAATTTGATGAGGTTTTATTTTTTTTATTAACTTTTCAACTAAACTAATATCAGTTGAAGATATATCTGTTCTCTTTTTTACTCCCTTTTGGTAAAAAGGCATTTCTAGATAATGAATATTATTTTTTTTGTTTAGCCCTAAAAATTTACAGGCTTGATATGCTTCGGACTTCCTAATTGAAGATTTTATCTGATTCAAAATTTGAAACCCTTCAAAATCAATTTTATTTTCTATATAGTTTTTAATTTTTTGAGAATACTTATTTATTGACTCTAAAAACCTACTATTCTTACTCAATACTTTAGCAATATTATTATTTAAATCAAAAATTTCTAATACATAATCATCCCATACAGCAGTGCTTCCTGAAGTTTGGTATGCAACATGAACATCATGCCCTTGTTGTATTAATCTATCAAATGTTCCTCCCATAGATATAACGTCGTCATCTGGATGAGGAGAAAAAATAAGTACTCTTTTTTTGCCTGGATGAGATTTTTCTGGTCTTGATTTGTCATCAGTATTTGGTTTTCCTCCTGGCCACCCAGTGATTGTATTTTGTAACATATTAAACACCTCTATATTAGTTTCATATGAAGATTTAAACTTTTCAAAAATACCGCCCATACCGTTTTCATTATAATCTTCATCAGTTAATAGAAGAATAGACTTTTTCATTTTTAGAGAAAGCCAGATCACGGCTTTTTTAATATTTTTATTTGACCATCCAATTATTGTTGAGCTAAGAGGGTTTTTTGGTTTTTTACTTATATCAGTATATACCCAAGGGCATATAAATCTATCTAAACTTGCAGCAGATTCTTTATCAAGAACAAATAAAGTGTTTTTGTGTTCTTGAAGTAAAGAGGCAGGGACAACATCATTCTTTTTTTCTTCAACAGCTTTTTTAATAATTTTTGCTTTGTTAGAACCCCATGCAATTAAAATTATTTCTTTAGTATCCAGTATGGTCCTTGTTCCCATAGATATAGCTTCTTTAGGAACATTATTTAGCCCCCCAAATTCTTCAGAAGCATCAAAACGTGTTGTGTATTCTATCTTAACTTTTCTTGTAATGGATGATTTTAATGTTCCAGGTTCATTAAAGCCTATATGCCCATTTCTTCCTATTCCTAGCAATTGAAGATCTATTCCCCCTAATTCTCTTATTTTATTCTCATACTTTAAGCAATTTTGTTCGATCATCTTTGATGAGGCTGTTCCATCAGGTATATAAATATTATTTTTTTTAATATCTACGTGATTAAATAAGTGGCTAAACATAAATGCATGATAGCTGTTTCTTGATTCTTTATCGATTGGCCAATATTCGTCCAGATTAAAAGTGATTACATTTTGAAAGCTTAATCCTTCTTCTTTATGTAGCCTTACGAGTTCCGAATAAATTGAAATTGGAGATGAGCCCGTTGCTAAGCCTAGTATACATTTTTCTCCTAATTTCTGTTTTTTAATTATAGTATCAGCTATTATTCTAGCAACAAAAACTGATCCAAGAGATGGGTGTTCAAAAATTGAAATTGGAACTCTTTCTTTAAAAACACTTTGTTCGTAAACGTTCCTTTTTATATTATCTAATTTAGAGTTTAAATTTTTTTCTATTATTATTTTTAGCTTTTCTAGTTCTTTCC
>CACPJB010000054.1 GCA_902634135.1 uncultured Marinoscillum sp.
AACATTAAAATAGATACAGCTAGAAATGAATAAAAAACACAGGCCAGAAAGTGAAATGATGGGATCATCATACGACCCTCACCTATCTGAAGGTTCAGCTAAGGTTCCTATATTTCAAACAAGCACATTTGTTTTTAAAAATGCTGAAGAAGGAAAAGCTCATTTTCATATTGCTTATGGACTTAGAGAAAAAAATATTGGTGAATCAATATCTCTTGCATATTCAAGAATAAATAATCCAAATCTAGAAATTGCAGAGGATAGATTAAAATTATGGGACAATGCAGATGCATGTGCTCTTTTTCAAAGTGGTATGGCTGCAATTACTACAACTATTCTTGAGTTAACAAAGCCAAATACTCTAATTCTTCACTCATCACCATTATATGGTGGTACTGATCATTTTATTGAACATGTTCTTCCAAAATACAATATAAAATCAATGTATTTTGATTCATTTGATTCACTAGAAAAAATAATACAAGAAAAAGAGGAAAAGTTTCCTAATTTAGAAGTTAGTTTAGTTTATATTGAAAGTCCAGCAAATCCAACTAATAGTATTGTTGATATTAAAAAATCAAAAGATTTAGCTAATCATTTCTCCTCAGATAAAAATAAGGTTTATGTAGCAATTGATAATACCTTTATGGGACCCGTCTTCTCTCAGCCAATTGATCATGGCGCTGATGTTGTTCTTTATTCTGCAACAAAATATATAGGTGGACATAGTGATCTTGTAGCTGGTGCAGCATCAGGTTCTAGTGAAATTATCAATAGGTTAAAAGGAATGAGAGTATTTATGGGAAACATGGCAACTCCATTTACATGTTGGTTAATTACAAGAAGTTTAGAGACTCTCAAAATAAGGATGGAAAAAAGTGCTGAAAACGCAAAAAAGATAGCTGAAATGCTAAATAGTCATTCAAAAATTGAAAAGGTACATTACTTAAGCCTTATTGATAAAAATACTGAACAATACAAGATTTATAAAAAACAGTATAGCAGTAGTGGAGGTATGATATCAATAGATATAAAAGGAGGTGAGAAAGAAGCTTTTAAATTCCTTGATAATTTAAAACTTGTAAAACTTGCTGTTAGTTTAGGTGGAACTGAAAGTTTAGCATGTCATCCCTTTTCTATGACTCATGCAGATGTTAGTATAGAGACAAAAAATAAAATAGGGATGGGAGAATCATTAGTAAGGTTATCCATTGGAATTGAAGACCCTGATGATCTTATCAATGATATAAAAAACTCTTTAGATAAGATTTAATAAGAATCCTTATGAACTTTTTTAATTGATCTACCAGAAGGATCATTCATATTATTAAAAGAGCTATCCCATTTTAATGCCTCCTCTGTACTGCAAGCTACAGATTTAACTGATGGTACACACTCTGCACATTCATCTCCTGGAAAATGTTTATCAAAAATTTTCCTAAATAAAAACTCTTCTTTTGTTTTAGGTGTGTTTACAGTGAATATATTATTTCTATTTGAAAATTCTTTATCACTAATTATTTCTTCAGTATATTCTTTCAATGAATCAATCCAATTATAACCAACACCATCTGAAAATTGTTCCTTTTGTCTCCATAAAATCTCATCAGGCAAATATCCCTCAAAAGATTCCCTTAGAATATTTTTTTCAATTTTTTTATCTTTTATCATTTTAAGGTTTGGATCAATATTCATAGAATAATCTAAAAAATCTTTATCTAAAAAAGGAACTCTTCCTTCTACACCCCAAGCAGATAATGATTTATTAGCTCTTAAACAATCATATAAATGAAGTTTATGTAATTTTCTGATTGTTTCTTCATGAAACTCCTTAGAATTAGGAGCTTTATGAAAATATAAATATCCCCCAAAAATTTCATCTGCACCTTCACCAGATAAAACCATTTTTATTCCCATTGACTTTATATATCTAGCCATCAAATACATTGGAGTGGAAGCTCTAACGGTTGTAACATCATATGTTTCAAGATAGTAGATAACATCATCTAGAGAATCTATTGCCTCTTGAATTGTAAAATGAATCTCATGATGAATAGTTCCTAAATATTTTGATACTTTTTTTGATGCTTTTAGGTCAGGAGAACCTTCTAGTCCTACTGCAAAGGAGTGAATTTGAGGCCACCAAGCATCATTTTCATCATTTGACTCTACTCTTTTTTTAGAATACTTTTTGACAATTGAAGATATTATAGATGAATCAAGTCCTCCAGATAATAAAACACCAAAGGGAAC
>CACPJB010000055.1 GCA_902634135.1 uncultured Marinoscillum sp.
ATGGATAATGACTCCGATGAAGATTTGGGAACTTTACCTACAATTACTGATAATTTAATTGCGTACTATTCATTTAATGAATATTATGATTCCATTCCTGGAGATAGTATTGAGGATGGTGATGGAGGTAAAATAGCAACTATATTAGCTATAAAGAAAGCAAAAGATAGGAGCCCTAATAATTTTGATGGATTCTTGAGGGGTGGAACTCTTGATACTGCTTCTGCACCTCAACCAGATGTACCTGATGGTAAAGCTGTGTCTCCAGCTATTGCTATTGAGTGGAGTCATCCTCCTCAATATCAAAGGGATAGGTTTATTCCGGGTAAGCTAATTAATTCTTACGAGTATGACGGCTCAAAATCTTTTGTTGAGGTTGAAGATGAAATTTTAAATCTTAAAAGAGATAAATATACTATATCTGGATGGTTTTTATCATATGATCCTTCTGCAAACACCAATTTCCTAAACTTTACAACAGATGATAAAGAGAAAGGACTAGTTTTAGGAATACAAAGTGGTAAAGTATCATTAGGAATTGGTAATGGTGATGCATATAATATTAGACCACTAAGTGCTGTAAGCAGTGATGATATTACTGCAAGTCAATGGTATCATTTTGCTTTGATTAAAGACGGCAATAACTATAAAATATTTCTTGATAAAAAAGAAATATACTCTGAAGATCTTAATAACTCACCTCTTCCTGATCAGCTTTCTAAGCTATTCATTGGAAAATCTATGGGTGGAAATCATTTTTATGGTCGATTTGATGATTTGCATATTATTGGAGATACTATTTCAGAAGATCAAGTATTGAAACTTTATTATGGTCTATCTACAACTCTTAGAGGACTACCTGCCTTCGGAGATGTTCAAGTTGGTGTTGATGGATCTTTTATTTATGTACATAATGGTGTAGGTGGTGAGCCAGAGGATAATTTTATATATGGTTTATCAGATGGATTATGTGAAGAGTTAGCCAATGTTAAGATTATTGTGAAACAAATTAATGATTGTCCTATTGCTGTAAATGATACATTTAATGTTGATGAAGGAGGAACATTATTAGTAGATGCTTTAAATGGAATACTAATTAATGATACTGATGAGGAAGGAGATGATTTAGAATCATCAGTAGTTGATACAGCATTAACTGGTTTGCCTCAGAATGGTATTGTTACAATAAATTCTGATGGTTCTTTTGAATATGTACACGATGGAAGTGAAACGCTTGAGGACTCAATTAAATATATTGCAAAAGATGGAGATATAAACTGTGCAGATACAGCAACTATTTATATCACAATAAATCCTGTTGCAGATTGTCCGATTCCTGCAGATGATATATATGTTGTTGAGGAAGGTGGATCAATAACTATAGATAACTGTATTGACATATACCAAGAAGAAGGAACAGGATATGAAAATTGGGATTTAGGTGAACCAAATGAATTATTACCAGATGAAATCTATGCTGAAATTAAAGAATCGGGTTTATGGAATGATGTTGAAGTCTCTTCTGATAGAAGATATTTACTTGAAATGGAAAGTGGAGTTACCTCTCTTACTGATCATGTTCACCTAGGTTCTTATCTTGGGCACTCATATTTTAAGTCCAACCAACCATATAATTGGGAAGATTCAAAATTAAGGGCTGAAATGAATGGTGGATATTTAGCTATAATTACCAGCAAAGAAGAAAATGATGCTATTGCTAGTTTTCCATTAGGTGAAACATTATTTATTGGTCTATACCAAGACCCAAGCGATCCATATTATGAACCCATATCTGGAGGATGGAAATGGGTTGACGGTTCTTATTTGAATAATGAAGGAGTCACATTTGAGTTTTGTGGAGTATTAATTAATGATGATAAAGGAGGTGGAGATTCTATATACCTAAGTTATCACGAATCCCCATCCCATGGTACGTTAGATGGTGGTATAGTAAATAGTAAAGGTACTTTTACTTATAATCATGATGGAAGTCAAAATTCCGATACAATTTTATATAAGATTAGAAATTTATTTATCGATGTTATAGACAATACAGATGGGACTAAAACTTATAATGTTACCGATTCTTGCGAAAGTGATTATGGAAGGATTATTATTAATATTAATAATGTAAATGATTGTCCAGTTGCTGTAATAGATACTTTCTATGTTGATGAAGG
>CACPJB010000056.1 GCA_902634135.1 uncultured Marinoscillum sp.
TAGAAGGGCATATGCTGAACTTGAACAAAAGTTTGAAAGAGAGCCAACTGAAGAAGAAATTGCTAAGTCATTAGATATGAAAACTTCCGAGGTAAGAAGTACTTTGGGGGCTGAAGTTAAACAAATGTCTATGGATGCACCTTTTGGGGAGGATGATTCCGGATCCCTTTTGGATGTACTTGAAAATGATTCAGAGGGACCAACTGATACAGGATTAGTTTTTAATCATTCTTTAAAAATAGAAACTATGAGAGCTCTATCTACTCTTACTCCTAGAGAAAGAGATGTAGTTCTGATGAGTTTTGGTATTGGTTTTGATAATCCCTACACATTAGAAGAAATAGGGGATGTTATGGGACTTACAAGAGAGAGAGTAAGACAGATCAGAGAAAAAGCTTTACAAAAGCTTAGGGAACCTGGTAAAAACAGAAGGCTTAAAGAATTTTGTGCTAATTAGTTTAGTATTTTTTAGTATCTAATTTTAATTAACACCATATATTTTTATTTTTTAATTAACTAACATAATTTTATGTGTTAATTTCTCAATCTATTAGAATTATTATGAGCTTTAAACGAATATTTTTATTACTAAATCTGTTTTTTTTATCATTTTCATGTAGCAATAATGAAAATAAAAGTTTTGTAGATAGAAAAAATATCATAAAAAAGTCAATTGTTGTCGGAGATGATAAATTTGACGGTCCAGAAAAATTTATGTATTATCATGCTGCTATAAAGCATGGAGATATAGACATATCTAAACCTTCAATTCATGATCAATATAAGCCTGGATATAAAGAAATAGAATTAAAGAAAGCTCTTAAAAACTTAAACAGAAATAATTTTAGCAATCTTTCGAGATCTCAGGATATTTCGTTTTCTACCTATGCAAAAGATAATGCTGTATTTATAGAAAGAGGTCCTTACAATGTTGCTGGAAGGACAAGAGGCTTAATAGTTGATTCTGGAGACCCATCTGGTAATACATGGATAGCTGGAAGTGTAGGTGGTGGATTATGGAAAACAACAGATGAAGGTGTTACTTGGAGCTCAATTACACGTGATATGGATAATATTGCTATCTCATGGATAGCTCAATCCGATTCTAATCCAAATATAATATATGTTGGTACTGGTGAAAGTTGGGTAGGTTCATTGGGTGATATTGATGGTGCTGGTGTTTATAAAAGTATTGATGGGGGTGATTCATGGACAAATATTTCTCCAAGAGATAGTGAAGGATATGTGGATCCTAAGTTTACTAATATTAGCAGAATAATTGTTGATCCTAATAACTCAGATGTAGTTGTAATTAGTACTGATGGTTCAAGTCAAACAGGAAGTAGGATTTATAAATCAACTGATGGAGGTTTAAATTGGAACGAAAGATATCATACTCAAACTACAACGATTCAACAAATTATACAGTCACCTTCTGACTTTAATATTCAATATGCAGCATTAAATGGTACTGGTGTTTTAAGGTCTATAGATGGTGGTTCGTCATGGTCTAATCCTGGAGGTATAGGATTGGCTTCAACTATAGCTTATGATAATGAAAATGGAATTCTTAATGATGGTGGTGGTGGAACTTTTGGTAGGTTAGAACTTGCAGTTTCACATCAAAATCCTGATATTCTATATGCTGGAATAGATGGAAATTCTGCATCATATGTTAGAGTTTCATATGATGGTGGGACAACTTGGAATCTTCTAAAAAATGATGATAATACTGACGATGATTGGCTAATGTCTATAGGATGGTATGCTAACACACTTACTTTAAATCCATTTAATGATAGCATTGTATACTACGGAAGCCAAGATGCTGCAAAAGCTAGAGTTTTACCAGATGCTGGAACTTCTTTCTCTGGTAATACAACTAAAGTAACCTTAGATAATACAACTTCCCATATGAATTTAGTAAATATTTGGGGTGGGTCTGCGATCTCTCCAGATGAGACTGAATGGAGTAACAATTCTGAGTCTCCTCAATTTGATGATATAGAAATAAGATTTGGACCTGGAAAAAAACAAAAAGCATACAGATTTTCAGTTCCTGATGGATCAACTTCTGGAGTAACTCACAACAACTATTCTT